>JAKFFK010000295.1:0-17704 GCA_036675285.1 Paucimonas sp.
TTTGGCAAACTGGGTCAATGGCGGCGGCGTCTGGTGCAACAGTTGCTGGTTCTGGTGAAACGAGGCGATCTTGCTGAAGGCATCGACCGCTGCTTCCGGCGTACGGAAAGTCGGAATCGCTGCTGTGTTCAGCAGCACGCGTGCCTCCAACACCCGTTCATCGCCCATCCAGCAAGTGATGACGAGTTTGCCGATGGTCGGCTGCAAGTCTGCCAGCGCCTGCGCCACTGCGACACTGTCCAGCCCGGGCTTGGGCGACAGCATCACCAGCACGCCATCCACTTCATGGTTTGCTGCACAGGCGCTGACGGCTGCGCGATAATGACTGGCGTTGGCATCTTCGGTCAAGTCGATCAAGGGATCGAAGCTGGTCTGTGCAGGCAGTTGCGGCACCAGCCCGGTTATTGCCTGCAGCGGCAGGCTAGCCAGCGTCAGACCCAGATCGCTGGCCCAGTCAGCTGCCAGCACGCCGGGGCCACCACCATTGGTGACGATCGCCAGACGTTTCCCCTGGGGACGGTAGCGTGCCGACAAACATTTCGAAATCGTAAACAACTGGACGAACGAGCGCACCCGCACCGCGCCGGCGCGCCGTAATGCCGCGTCGAACACATCGTCACTGCCGACGATCGCGCCCGAATGGGTCAACGCTGCTTTCGACCCGGAGGGCTTGCGGCCGGACTTCAATACGATCACTGGTTTTGCATTGGCCGCACTGCGCAGCGCGCTCATGAAGCGGCGTGCGTCGCGGATGCCTTCCAGATATACCACGATGCTTTGCGTGGAACGGTCGTCGGCCAGGAAGTCGAGTACTTCCGCGACATCGACGACGGTGTTCGAGCCGAGGGATATGACCGCCGAAAAACCAACGCCGTTTCTGCCGGCCCAGTCGAGCACCGAGGTTGTCAGCGCCCCCGACTGCGAGACCAGCGCCATCGAACCTTTTTGCGCCAGTGTCCCAAGCGCGCTGGCATTCATTCCCAGATTGGGGCGCTGTATTCCCAGCGAGTTCGGGCCAAGCAGGCGCATGCCGTAACGGCGCGCAATGACGTGCAGCTCTGAAGCCAGTTGCGCGTCTGCGCCGGAGGAGAGAATCAGCGCAGACTTGCACTGGATCCGGCCCGTCATTTCCATGGCCATGACTAATTGTTCGTTTGGCAAAGCGATAATGGCCAGATCCGGGCTTGATTGCACCAGGTCGCTCAGTGTGCCGCTGAAGCCGGTATCAAGAAAGGTAAGCTGGCCCGCAAATTCTGGCTCTTTGAACTGCTCGATGATCAGTCGACCATAGGCGCTGGCTGACTCCGCTTGGTCCGGGTTACCGGCCAAAATCGCGATCGATCGTGGCGAGAACAATGAGCTTAAATAATGTTTTTCCATATGGTTTTTGGCAAACAGGGAGCGCTTGATTCTGACCGGCAGACACAAATGTAATTCGCCATCGGTGCGACTGCCGCGCGCACTAAATTGTCTGTACGGCTTATCCACCGTATATTCTTGTTATCCATTGTGCCCCTTTTTAAGTCTTGTGGGCGGTAAAAATTACCGTCAGAACAGGCCATCACCGGGACCTTTCATCACCGGAACCTTACTAATCAAGCCGCAATATCACGGGATTATCTGGCAAGTTTGCAATTTATTTTGGCAATCCTGTGGCAATGGTTACCACTATGCCGCAGCCATGCGCATCAAGGTGAATTCACACGCAACAGAGACTGCTTCAAGCAGTGGTGGCATCATCTGGTAATCATTCATTTTTGATGAGATTCGTCAAAACAAATGCAGATATCGCTCCTTATGTTGGCTGCAATACATATCTTCTGTAAGCAAAATCGCATGCTTATGCTTGTATTTGTCAGGTGTCACACAATATATATATGAACTGGCAAATAATCATGAAAAGCAAAGCTGTCGATGAATCTGTTTTCACAGAATCATTTGTCGCTAGCGAGATACGAATAATGGCACAAGAGTTTTTGCCGAATCACGGAGAATATATGCAGTACTTAGAATGTAATATCGGCACCTGGAAAGCACAGGCCAGAATTCAAGAAGCCGACGGTGGCAAGATCATGGCCGTCATTTCAACCCGAGATCAAAGCAGCGCCAATGCAGGCGAATCAGTTCATACGCTTGTGTTTGATCACGAACCAGGAAGCGATCGCCTGGAAGAGACGAAGATGCAGCTGAAAAAAATTTTGCAAGACCGCTACGGGAGTTTTAATACAAACAATTTATTTGCGCGATAGTTTGTCGGTCAATAGGTCTGACGTGGATTTTCCATGCGCGGTCAGTGCTTTTATCGCTCACCGTGCGGATGTGGTGAGCGTAAAGAATCGCCGCGCAGGATGATCCAATATAAAATGCCGTATTCCTTGAGCTATTCCGGAATAAATAGATTCTGGCCTTCGATAATGACCGGCCGTCGCAGCGGCCGGTAAAGCAAACCAAAATCCACGTTGCGGAATTGCTTCCATACGGCGCAAATTGCCAGCGCGTCGTCCCCAGCCACCGTTGCATCCCGGCTTGCACTAAGTTCCTGTTCGGCACCTTGGCCATGCAGCGGGTTGGTTTCGCGCATGGCAAACAGATTATGCATTTACCCTGGCGCCGACCAGCCACACGACTCCATCAGGATGCAGCTGTGTGCTTCGCACATATCATAAATTTCTGACTTGAATGACAAACCCACAGGACATTTTGCGGGTGGCCAGTTCAGCTTTGAAGGCTAGACTCAATTTCTTGTACAGACCTGCTTTTGCCGATTATTCACGGTCTGTACCAGATTCAGCAAGTGCGTATCGATCTCCATTTCCTTGGCTGCGTGCACCATTCAATGGAAGAATTTTCAATGCAGGGCATTGCTTACGTCATATTTTTCCTGCTTTACCTAGAGAAACCCATGCAGCTGGTGCCAGTGCAAGGAATCAAAATTCCTTTTCATCACTGTTGGTATAGAAGTACTCCAATTTTTCACCTTGAAATTCAAGTAGCTAAAGCTAATTGGGTGCATTAGCCACCGACTGTATGTCTAAAATTCCACTTCAAAAAATTGCTCGAATTCATTAGCTTTAAGCGTTGAAATTCACAGGAATGCAACTTGCTATACCAGTTTGCATCCAACTTCTTGTTTTCACTTCAACATTTAAAGCTTATGTGCGGTATATCCGGAGAATTACGCTTCGATCAAAAATTTGCCGACGTCCAGAGCGTCCTCAGGATGACTGCTTCGCAATCTCGCCGCGGTCCCGATGGCGAAGGCATTTTCAGCCTGGGGCCGCGCTGTTTTGGTCATCGCCGGCTCAGCATCATGGACCTGAGCTATCGCGCTCATCAGCCGTTCATCGATAACCTGCTGGGTCTGGGCATCGTGTTCAATGGGGCAATCTATAACCACCATGAACTGCGTGAGGAATTGACTGCGGCCGGCTATCAGTTTGCTTCCAGCGGTGACACCGAAGTCATTATCAAAGCCTGGCATGCATGGGGGCCGAAATGCCTGCAGCGCTTTTACGGCATGTTTGCCTTCGCACTATGGGTACGCGACAGCGGTGTGACCTACCTGGCGCGCGACCGGCTCGGCATCAAACCGCTGTATTACGCGCTAGACACGGAAAAAATGCGGTTTGCTTCATCGTTGCCGGCATTGATAAAAGCCGGCAATATCGACACGTCGCTGGATCCGCAGGCATTGCATTATTACCTGACATTGCATGCAGTGGTGCCGGCGCCGCATACCATTTTGCGCGGTGTGCGCAAGCTGCCGCCCGGCACCTGGATGATGGTCCATCCGACCGGTAAATGTGAAACCCATGAATGGTGGCATCTCGACTTTACCCGCGACGACGATGACGAACGGCGCAGCTTTGACGACTGGAAGGATGCGGTGCTCGACAAGCTGCGCTTATCGGTGCAGCGTCGCCTGGTGGCCGATGTCCCGGTTGGCGTATTACTGTCCGGCGGGCTGGATTCCAGCCTGATTACAGGATTGCTGGCAGAAGCTGGCACACCGGACTTGCGAACCTATGCGATCGGCTTTGAAGCGGTCGACGAGGAGGCAGGCGATGAATATCATTATTCCGATCTGGTGGCGCGTCAATACGGCACGCTGCACGAAAAAATCCATATTCCGGCATCCGACCTGCTGCTGGCCTTGCCGGATGCGATCGCCGCCATGTCCGAGCCGATGGTGAGCCATGACTGCGTCGCCTTCTATCTGTTGTCGCAGGCAGTCTCGCGCCATAGCCGGGTCGTGCAAAGCGGCCAGGGCGCCGATGAAGTGTTTGGCGGCTATCACTGGTATCCGCCGCTGGCCGAGGTGACCGATTCCAAGGCCGGTGTCGCTGCCTACCGCAAGGTATTTTTCGACCGCAGCCACGATGAACTGTGCGATCTGCTGGCGCCGGAGCCGGTGATCGAGGACTCCAGCACGCATTTTCTCACCACGCATTTTTCACGGCCAGGCGCATCCAGCGTGATTGATCGTGCACTGCGGCTCGATACAACCGTCATGCTGGTGGACGATCCGGTCAAGCGGGTTGACAACATGACGATGGCGTTTGGCCTGGAGGCGCGCGTGCCATTTCTCGATCATGAACTGGTCGAGCTGGCCGCACGCATTCCGGCCCGCCACAAGATCGCCCATGGCGGCAAGCATGTGTTGAAGGAGGCGGCGCGTTCGGTGATTCCGGCTGAAGTGATCGATCGGCCCAAGGGATATTTTCCGGTGCCGGCCCTGAAGTACCTGCGCGGCGACTTCCTGGTGTATGTGCGCGATATCCTCGATTCACAGGCGTCCCGTACCCGTGGCTTGTTCCGGCGTGAAGCGATTGACCGGATGATGCAATCTCCGGATGCGCATATCACGCCGTTGCGCGGCTCCAAACTATGGCAGATCGCATTGCTCGAAGCATGGTTGCAGACAAGTGGAATCTGAGGAAACTATCAAGTGAAACGCCGCAGGGCCTAGGCCGTATCCAGTGCGTTTCAGACGGAGCGCATGTTTTGAAAGACCGTGCAACATCATGACTGCATGGACGATGCCGGCACAAGTGCAGCAGTGTTGCCAATCCTCATAAGTCGATAGGAAATTGTCATGAATATTTATCCGCTGGATCAATCCGTCAACGGCGCCAGGTCACCGAATCCGGCACTGTTTTCGCAAGATAGCGGCGCGCACGGCAATGGCAGCGACGCAGCACCAGAAGGGCAGATGCAGAATGCCTTTATCGAACTGGGTTGGGGGCGGCTGCTGTATAGCCCTGCATTCGATTCGCCGAAAGACCTGGCCCAGGCTCTGCTGGAAGAGGCGCCCGGAAAACGCGATATCGCCATGCATGTGGAATCGCCGCAGCTGGTGCTGGCGGAGGCGCCAGCCAATCTGTTTCTTGATCCGTCTCTGTTGTTTCGCCGGCGGCTCGATACTGCGACACCGCCAGAAGTACCTGCGCCCGGGGTGATCGTTCGTTCGCTGGCGACGCGCGCCGATATTGCCGCAATCAATCGCTTGTACGCGATGCGCGGCATGGTGCCGCTGGAGCCGCGCTTGGTGTGGGAGCGGCGCGCATCCGAAGCAAGTCTGTATTTGATCGCCGAAGATGAACGCACCGGTGAAGTGATCGGTTCGGTGATCGGTGTCGATCACCAGCTGGCGTTTGACGATGAACAAGGCGGCAGCAGCTTCTGGTGCCTGGTGGTCGATCCGCAAACCGGGCTGTACGGTGTTGCGCATTCGCTGATCAATCACCTTGTGGCCAATTTTACCGATCGCGGCCGCCACTTTCTTGAGCTGTCTGTGCTGCACACCAACGAGCACGCGATCGCGCTGTATCAAAAACTGGGCTTCGAGCAAGTCCCGGGATTTGTCATCAAGCACAAGAATGCGATCAATGAAAAGCTGTTCGTTGATACGACCGATTTTTCAGGGCTCAACCCTTATGCCCGCATCATTATCGATGAAGCACGCCGACGCGGCATCAGTGTCGATGTCATCGACATGGAGGCGGGCATATTCAAATTGCGGCATTGCGGACACGAAATCATGTGCCGTGAATCGCTGACCGATCTGACCGGTGGTGTCGCCATGAGCTGGTGCCAGGACAAGGTGCTGACACTGCGCCGGCTGGCCTCGATCGGCTTGAATGTGCCGCACCAGCAGGTGGCAAGCGCACCGGAAATCAATGCGGAATTCCTGTATCAATTCGGCGCAATCGTGGTCAAGCCGGCGCTCGGCGAACAAGGAAGAGGCATCAGCGTCGATGTCCGCACCGAAGCCCACATGGTCGAGGCAATCAGGCGCGCCGCTGCCGAAGGCGGACACGTCGTGCTGGAGCAATTCTGCGCCGGCCAGGACTTGCGCATCGTCGTCATCGGCTACAAGGTCGTGGCCGCAGCGATCCGGCGCCCGGCGGAAATCGCTGGCGACGGCATATCAACCATCGCCCGTCTGATCGAGCGTCAGAGTGTGCGCCGTGCCGCAGCAACCGGTGGCGAGAGCAAGATCCCGGTGGATGCCGAAACCGAACGCTGCCTGGCGGCCCAGGGCTTGACGTACGAAACGGTGCCGGAAGCCGGCCGTCAGATTCAGGTGCGCAAGACCGCCAACCTGCATACCGGCGGCACGATTCATGATGTGACTGCGGCGCTGCACCCTGCATTGCGGGAAGCCGCTGAAACGGCGGCGCGCGCATTGCGCATCCCGGTGGTCGGCCTGGACTTCCTGGTGCCGGCGCCGGATGCAGACCAGTACGTGATTATCGAAGCCAACGAACGCCCGGGCCTGGCCAACCATGAGCCGCAGCCGACGGCGGAACGCTTTATCGACCTGCTTTTTTCATTTACCGCCTAAGCTATTGCCCTTAATTTATGGAAAAACTCGCTGTTGACCGTGATTTTTTGCAGGCCACCATGCTGGAATTGCTGGCGATTCCGAGCCCGGCCGGCCTGACCGATGAAATCGTGCACTATGTCGGCAACAAGCTCGACACGATGGGTATTTCGTATCAATTGACCCGGCGTGGCACGATTCGGGCAACCTTGACGCGCACACTGCCCGAACGGCGCAAGGCCAGTCCGGCGTGCGCGATCATGGCCCACCTCGATACGCTGGGCGCGATGGTGCGGGAAATCAAGTCCAATGGCAGGCTGGCACTGATGCCGATCGGAACCTGGTCCAGCCGTTGGGCCGAAGGCGGACGCGTCACGCTGTTTACCGATGATTGCCGCTACCGGGGTTCGGTATTGCCATTGTTGGCTTCGGGTCATGTCTATGACGAACAAATCGATACGCAGCGGGTGGCGTGGGATCAGCTGGAACTGCGCATCGACGAAGTGATCGGATCCGTCGCCGATGTCGACGCACTGGGAATTCAAGTGGGCGACTTCGTTGCATTTGATGCGATGCCGGAAGTGCTTGAAAATGGCTTTATCGTTTCGCGTTATCTGGACGACAAGGCGGGTGTCGCGGCTTTGCTGGCTGCGCTGAAATCGGTCGTCGATGCGGGCGTGGAAGTGCCGATGAACTGCCATGCAGTATTTACCCTGACCGAAGAAGTCGGTTCCGGTG
The DNA here is from genome assembly GCA_036675285.1 of Paucimonas sp. Classification (GTDB taxonomy): domain Bacteria; phylum Pseudomonadota; class Gammaproteobacteria; order Burkholderiales; family Burkholderiaceae_D; genus Paucimonas. The sequence goes on from JAKFFK010000295.1 coordinate 7,565, forward strand.
CACGCGCCGTGCTCGAAGCCGATGTGAGCGAAGTGATCGGCATCGATATTGGCCCGGTGGCGGCAGGCCAAGGTTCGCGCGAGACCGGCGTAACGATCCCATTGATGGATTCTGCCGGACCGCATGACTTTCATTTGACGCGCAGGCTGCTGGCGTTGTGCAAGCAGCATGACATACCTTCGAATCGCGATGTATTCCGGTTCTACCATTCCGATGCCGGTTCTGCAGTCAGCGCCGGGCATGACGTGCGCACGGCATTGCTGTGCTTTGGCACCGACGCCAGCCATGGTTATGAACGCACGCATATTTCGGCACTGGTTCATCTGGCCGAACTGGTCGGCTTGTATATCCAGAGCGGCCCGACATTGCCGGAAGACCGTCAGCGCCGGCTTGATTCCGTGGAAGATTTTTCGCACCAGCTCGATAGCGGTCAGCTAGCCCGGACCGAAACGCCATTGCCCGATGCCGGCGAACTGGTGCAGCCGCCGGACCAAACGCACAGTGAAGACGGGCGCGCTAGCCGGCTTGAATAGCGGCAATTCAGCTGGCGCCGGCATCCCGTTTTTTTGCCAGCATCCCGCGCATGCCCAAGGCAAGTCCGAATCCCGCATAGGCAAGAAACAGCGAGGGTTTCGACAAACGCTGTTCAAAGCCCGGGCGCAAGCGTCCGGGTGTCAATTTGTAATCGACAAAACAGGCAAGACTGGCAATCGCAGCCCCGCTTGCCAAGGGCGAACGCAAAGCTTTTAATTTTGCATCGCTGCCCAGCCATTTTTCGTAAATAACCGCCCAAAAGCAGGATGATGCATGGTGAATCGCATACCCGGTCAATGTAAAACGCACACTCGGCTCATCGCGATGCTTGGCCTGGTCGCCCCACAGCCAGTGGCTGGTTGCATTGGTCGGCGCATAGGCCGTGCCTTCTTCATGTGCGCCGCAAGCGCTTAATACCACAGTCGATGCCAGGCTCGCAATACTGCCAGACACCAAGCCTTGCTGCATCGCCTGTTGCCATGTTTTCATGCATGTACCTCATGCGGCTTATGGTTTGGTGAACTCGCTGCCTTGTGTTCAGGTCGTATCAGCAGGCATTCATGTGATATTGGAAATCTGTTCCGGGTTCCCTGAATAAAATCGAAAGGAAACGAAATTGGCCGTGTTGCTGACTGGTGTCAGTGGCTTCATCGGCCGGCATCTCGCCGACGCCCTGCTTGCTGCGGGATACGATATCGTATGCACGGTACGCGACCCGAACCGTCATCATGATTCGCGTCTGCGTTACCTGGCAGCAGATTTCAGCCGCGACTTTGACCCGCAGCTCTGGCGCTCCCGACTCGCAGAAATCGACGTGGTCATCAATGCGGTCGGCATTATTCGCGAGCGGGGCACGCAAAGCTTTGATGCAATTCATTACCGGTCGCCATGTGCATTGTTTGCCGCCTGTGCGCAGGCCGGGGTCCGGCTGGTGATACAGATTTCGGCACTCGGTGCCGATGACGCAGCACGCAGCCACTATCATTTGAGCAAAAAAGCGGCCGACGATTATCTGAGCGGCCTGACCGTACCATCCGTGATCGTCCAGCCCTCGCTGGTTTATGGTCCTGATGGCGCCAGCGCACGCCTGTTTACTACACTGGCCAGCCTGCCGTTGATTGCCTTGCCCGGAAATGGTAATCAGGCGATACAGCCTTTGCATATCGACGATCTGGTTGCCGCTATCCTGGCATTGTTGCAGCAACCCATGAAAAGCGGCAGCCGGGTGCCGCTGGTGGGACCGCAGCCCCTATCTTTGCGCGACTTTCTGGCAAGCCTGCGGCATGCGATGGGACTGGGCAAGGCCCGATTTCTGGCCATGCCGATGAAATTGATGCGGCTGACAGCATGGCTTGGGTCAAGATTGCCGAACAGCTTGTTGGACGAAGAAACGCTGCAAATGCTGGAGCGGGGCAATACCGCGAGTGCCGCGCATATCAAGGATCTGCTGCAACGACAGCCGCGCCCGGTCGAGCAATTCATTGCACCTCAGCAGGCAGCCGGCGTCCTGCTGCAAGCCAGGCTGAACTGGTTGTTGCCGATATTGCGTTTTAGTATCGCGCTGGTATGGATTATTACCGGCATCGTATCGCTCGGCCTGTACCCGGTTGCTGATAGTTATGCGTTATTGGCCAGAGTCGGTATCAGTGGCTGGCTTTCACCAGTGATGTTATATGGCGCAGCGCTGATGGACCTGGCATTTGGCATCGCCATCCTGGTAATGCAGCGGCGCTACTGGCTCTGGCTGGCACAGGTGGCGGCGATTCTTTTTTATACGGTCATCATCAGTTGGCGTTTGCCGGAATTCTGGCTGCATCCATATGGGCCGCTGCTCAAAAATCTGCCGATGCTGGCCGCCATCTGGCTTTTGCTTGAACTGGAAGAGCGACGATGGATTACCTGATCGTCAAATGGCTGCATATCCTGTCCTCGACCTTGCTGTTTGGCACTGGCATTGGCTCGGCATTTTATATGCTGTTCATCAGCTTGACGCGCGATGTCCGGGCAACCGCAATCGTGACCCGTCATGTAGTGTTGGCTGACTGGTTGTTTACGATGCCGACAGTAATTATTCAACCGCTGACAGGTTTTTACCTGATCCATCTTGCTGGAATGCCTATGCGCAGCAGCTGGATTGTCTGGTCGCTTGTGCTGTATATCGTTGCCATCGGCTGCTGGTTGCCGGTAGTGTGGATCCAGGTCAAGATGCGCGATCTGGCAGGTCGGGCGCTGACGGATCAGGCTGCATTACCGCCAGCGTATTGGCGCTACATGCGGATCTGGATTGCGCTCGGGACGGTAGCATTTTTTGCCTTCGTCTTCATCTTTTACCTGATGGTGGTCAAGCCAGTCTGATGGCGATGCGAGGCATCAGACAACGCGCCATGCCAAAGCGGTTTGGCCAGGCACCTATCGGCATACTGACAGTCATAACAATTTCGCCGATCGTAAGCAGCTTGGTGTTGCCTTGGCTGCAAAGCAAAAATGAAGGAGGAATCGTAATCATGAGCAATACAATCGTCAGGTTGTACGACAGTTTCACGGCTGCAGAATCGGCCCGCAATGCACTTCTCAAATCGGGTTTTTCAATCGATGATATCCAATGGACTGCCAATGAAGATGAAGCGGGGCCAGTTCAAGGCAATTTCACGGTAGGTAATGGCAATGCCAAGGATCCGAGCTACGCTGGCAATTTCGCGGATGCGTTGCATCGCAATGCTTACATGATTACCGTTGATGCCATTGATGACGAGCAGTGCAATCGGGCAGCCAATATTATGGATGAATTTGGCGCAGATACTGTCAAAGTGCGTACGACCCAGTCTCGCAAAAATAAATTCAGCATGAAAAGTGGCGGATGATTTTTCTTTGACGCATGAAAATCTCAAGCCGCGGCAGGATTTTTATCATGATAAGCAGAAACTAGCCGGCCCAGGCTCATCAATGCCGCCGCCGAGCGTTCATCCCATGGATGTCCATAGTTAAGCCGCAGGCAGTTGACAAATTGTCGCTGCACAGAAAACATCGGCCCGGGCGCGACACTGATTCCCAGCGAAAGCGCCTGCCGATGAATTTCCAGAGAATTCACGTTTTCAGGCAATTCCAGCCATAAAAAATATCCGCCATGCGGCCGGGTAGCCCGGGTACCGGACGGGAAATGCCGCACGATCGCTTGCATGACAGCGCTTTGCTGCACCGACAGGGTATGGCGCAATTGCCGCAAGTGCCGATCATAGCCGCCTTTGGCAAGATATTCCGCCAGCGCCGCTTGCGCCGGCGCCGATGCCGCCAGCGTGGTGGTCAGCTTGTGGCGGGCTACAGATTGCGTATAGCGTCCCGGCGCCGCCCATCCCACCCGATAGCCGGGCGCAAGGGATTTTGAAAACGATGAACAATGCATGACGATGCCCTTAGTGTCGAAGGCCTTGGCAGGAGCCGGGCGCTTGCTGCCGAAGTACAGCTCGCCATACACGTCATCCTCGATCAGCGGCACATCATGCAGCGTCAGCAGCGCCACCAGGTCACGCTTTTTTTCATCCGGCATCAGACTGCCCAGCGGATTCTGGAAATTGGTCATCAGCCAGCAAGCCTTGGGGCGATGGCGCTCGAGTGCCATCGCCAGCGCGCCGAGATCGACGCCTTCGCGCGGATGGGTCGGCACTTCGACCGCTTTCAAGCCAAGCCGTTCGAGCGACTGCAGGGCACCGTAGAATGTCGGTGACTCAATGATGACGGCATCACCCGGACGCGTCACGGCTAACAGGCATAAATTCAATGCGTCGAGTGCGCCATTGGTAATGACGATTTCATCGGTATGCACATGCAGGCCATCCACCAGATAGCGCAGCGCAATTTGACGGCGCAGATTGGCGTTGCCTGGCGTCAGATCATCTACCGTGCTCCACGGGTCCATTTGCTGCATGCTGGAAGACATTGCGCGTGCCAGTCGGGCGAAAGGAAATAGCATGGGGCTGGGAAAGGCTGAGCCAAACGGCACGACGTCACGCGAGCGGGTCGATTCGAGCACATTAAACACCAGTTCGCTCACATCGACGAGACTTGTGTCGCCATGCGGATGCGACACAAGCTCTGGCTCGGGTGGCAAGCTGGTTGCGCCGGCTATGACATAGTAGCCTGAACGTTCTCTGGCACGGACCAGGCCGCGCGCTTCCAGCAGGTAATAGGCTTCGAACACGGTGGAGGGACTGACGCCGCGGCTGGCGCTGGCCTGGCGCACCGATGGCAGGCGGTCTCCCAGTTTCATTATGCCGCTGCGTATTGATTGGGCAATGTCTTCCGCCAGTGCTTCATACCGTTTCATGTGCAATGGCCTTTCCATGCATGGGCTGCATTATTCCAACAATATCAACGAAGGCATTTGATAGGCTTATGCGTTGTCATCAGAAACTGTACCAGATAAGCGCGGCCGTATTGTTCGGGATTGGATTTAACTAAATAATTACCGGTGAAATGTATTCTACTTGCCAGTTGGAAGGTATCTGCTGATTTGGTCTATTTTGATAGATCTATACCTGTTATTTTCTGGTTTTGCGCAGTCAAGCCAGCCGCAGGCTGCCATGTTCCTTGTGGTACCTTGGCGCAAAAATTACCCATGGGCCCAGTTGCTGCAGGTAAGCTCCAGGATAAAAATCCTTTCCGGTTGATCGCATTGACGAGTGGCGCAAGTGCGGTTTTCGTCCATACGGCTACCGCATCCAGCAGTAGGGCGTGCGTGCCGATTTGACTCATGGCAGCTCAGGCGAATGGCTGCAGTTCCGGGTTGATCGGGGTTTGGGCGAGATTGTTTGCGTAGTTGCACAGCGTTGCCAGGCTGACGCCGAGCACCACTTCGAGGGCCGCCGCCTGGGAATAGCCGGCCGCCAGGAAATCGCCCAGATCGGCATCGGAGACCTGTCCTTTCTGCTCCATCACAGCCATGGTAAACAACGCCAGGGCATTTAGCTTGGGATCGTTCAATGCCTGCGTCTTGCGCAGCGCCTCGATCAGTTCTTCGGGCATCTTGATTTTCTTGCGCGCAGTCGCAGTGTGGCCGGCCACGCAAAAGCCGCATCCATTGAGGTTTGCCGCGGTGATCTGGATGACTTCGCGTTCGGCGGGAGTCAGGCTAGTTCTGGCATTGATGGCGCCGACCACCTGATACATCTCGAGTGCGGTCGGGGCGTTGGCCAAGACACCGAGCAGATTTGGCAGGAATCCGCTATTTGCCTTGGCGCTGCTCAGGCGCTCACGGGCTTCTTGCGGCGCACTGTCGATGGTGTGGATGGTTAATCGGCTCATGATGATTCCTTTCAGAATGGTGTTACTTAACAACTTCTGGAAACACAACTTGTCGGATAAAAAGATCAGTGGATCTCAGACTGCCACAAATGCATTGTCTTATTTATCCGTCTGCTCGCCAACCAGGTTAAGCGCAGCAAAGGTGCCTGGCAGCCAGGCCGCCAGGATGCAGGCAGCCCAGCCGACCATCGCCATGCCAGCGGCGACTTGCTGGTCAGCCAGATATACGCTGCACAATTGCTGCGGCGCTTGCTGATACAGCAAGCCCGCAGCGAGCGTCATGGCGAACCAGTTCAACATGAAAAATGCCTGGATCACCACGCCGGCGGCGCGCCACGACGCTCCTGCAGCCAGGCCGGCCGCGACCAGGCTGACCACCTTGAGCAACCCCACGCCGTGATCCAGTACGGCGCGGTCGAGTGCAGCCGGGATCATCCAGAACATGGTCACCAGCAGCGCGCCGAGCAGGGCAGGCAAGCCATTGAAATTCCATGGCGCCAGTGCTCGCGTCAGGCGCGGGCCGCATGCTGCGGCGGCCAGCCAGCCGATGGCAAACAGCAGCGGCAGCTCGATGGCCATGTGGCGCACCATGGTTTTTTCCAGCCATGGGTGGGCGATTGCGACTGCGGCCAGCAGCAAGCCTGGCAATGCAGGATGGCGCAGCCATCGCATCTAGCCTCCCGACTGACGCAGAAAATCGGCCAGTGCCAGGTCGGGCCGATCAATGTCGTAGGCCCTGCTCAGCCGGCCATTGGCATCGAGCAGGAACAGTGCAGCGTTATGCGAATATCCGCCCAGGTCATCGGGCAACACCACCAGGCTGAACAGATCGAGCAGACGCGGCAAGTCGGCGCCATCGCGCACCGTGGCAAATTTCCACAGCGCGCTGTCGGCCCCCAGTTTGCTGGCATAGGCATCCAGCACCGCCGGACTGTCGTTGGCTGGGTCGAAGCTCAACGTCAGCAAGCGCAGTTTGTGTTCGAGTCCGCGCGCCCGGATCGCATGCTGCAGCCAAGCCTGCCCGGATGCACTGGTGCGACAGACCGTTTGGCATTGCACATATACCAGCGTAACGAAGGTGGCTTGCGGCGATGGCGTGCCATACGCACCCAGCCCAAACGGGCGCCCAGCCTGGTCGATCAGTGCAATGTCGGGCAGGGCGCGTGGCGCCTGCGCCAGGGTTGAGCGGCGTACACCATCCGCACTCACTGCAGTGAAGCCGGCGGTGGCCCAAAAGAATGCCGCCAGTGCAGCAGTGACCACCAGCAGCACCGCCAGGCAGGTGCGCAGGGCCGCCTGGTTCACGACTTGCCATCTCCTTGGACGACGCTGAATTTGATCAATTCCTCGGTGCCGTGCCAGGGCGCAGCCTGGTCAGCGGAGGCCTTGCGCGCCATTGCAACAGCGGCGTCTTTTATCGCATCGCTGCCATTGCCCCATTCCTTGCGGATGAACGTTGCGACGGCGGCGATTTCGGCATCGCTTAACTGGCTGCCGAACGCCGGCATGGCGCCGTTGTAGGTGGCGCCTGCCACTTCGATCGGCCCGGTCATGCCGTGCAACAGGATTTGCACCAGCACTTGCGGATCGTCCTTGACCCAGGACGATCCGGCCAGCGGCGGAAACACGCCCGGCAAGCCTTGGCCAGTCGCCTGGTGGCAGGACTGGCAATTGGCGGTGAATAGCTGCCGGCCATCGACTGCGCCCGATGCCTGCGCTGCACTCGGGGCCAGCGCCGCGGGTACCCGGCGGTCGCCCAGTTCGACAACCCCATCCGGGCTAGCCATGAAAATATAGCCCACGCCCCACAGCACCAGCGCCAGCGCCAAGCCCATGACGACCCGCGGTACCGGGTTGTTTTGTTCGGTCGGATCGGGATTTTCCGAATTACGGTTTTGCTTGGGCTGCATCTGCTGCTCCTGGTTCCTCGGTTGTCTGCGCGCGCTTGGCGGCGCCATCCGTGCGTGTCAGATTCTCTGCCTGTTCCAGCGTCAATACCGGATAGTTGTGGTTCATGCTTTGCAGATAAGCCACCAGATCGAGCGCTTCCGGTTTTGCCACCACCACCTTGTTGTAGGCTACCGTGCCGGGAGGCAAGGTAACTAACCGCTCACCCTTGCCTACGGCTTCAACAGGCTTGATTTCAAACATAAAACGGTAAGCCGGCATATTGCTGCCCAGGACATAGGCACGCGGCTGGAACAGGTGGCCAAGATGCCAGTCGGCGCTAGGTTGACGCGCACCGATATTAAACAGGTCCGGTCCGGTGCGCATGGTGCCCAGCAGCGGCGGGTCATCATAGTGATAGTCGGCTGCGACCGAGGCGCGGCCCCAGCCGCGCTGCGCATCGGCGCGCCCGGCGCCGGTGCTGCTGGGCTGCTGGGTGTGGCAGGCGATGCAGCCGTTGGCGATATACACCTCGCGGCCGCGCAGTTGCTCACTGGTGAAGGGCTGCAGTGCTTCTGGCGCCGGCACGTCCTTGAGTTGCATGAACGGTACTACCACCATCGCGGCAGTCGCCAGAGACAGCGTCACCATGGCGCCGGCAACCAGTTTGAGTTCGTTTTCCATATGCTTGTCGAGTCCGTCAGGCCGGTGAGGGGGCCGCCGCGCGGACCGGTTGAGTGAGAAGTCCAGAGCGCACCGTGATCAGAACCACGTGTGCGGCAAAGACCAGATGTCCGAGCGTCATCAGCGCACCGCCGAGCGACCGCCCTTGCAGCCAGGGCAGGGTGACGGCCACCGAGTCCATGAATTGGCGGGCCGGATCGAGCAGGATCAAACCCTGCAGTATGCCGCCGATGCTGAGCATCACGATATAGATGGCAAAGCCTGCCACTACCAGCCAGAAATGCAGTGAAATCCATTGCGGCTTGGGCCACGGGATATCGAGGATGCGCGGCATCGCAAAATAGACGCCGCCGAAAATCACCATTGACACGAAGCCGTACATGCCCAGATGGGCATGGGCCACCGTGAAGTGAGTAAAGTGCGTGACAGCGTTAACCGAACGCAGCGCTTCCATCGACCCTTGCAACGAGGTCAGCGTGTACATCACCGCGCCAAAGAAAATGAAACGTAAGGTCGGCGAATGCTTGAGCGCACCGAAGTGGCCTTTGAGCGTCAGATGCTGGTTCAGCGAGAATGCGACCACCGGGATGATCATCATCACGCTTTGCACAATCGACAGGGTGATCAGCCATTCGGGAATCGGGCTGCCGATCAGATGGTGCGCGCCGACCTGGCCATAGAAAAAGGCCAGCGTCCAGAACCCCAGCAGGGACAGGTTATAAGATTGCACCGGACGGCCGATAACCTTGGGCAGGAAGTAATACACAGCTGAAATTGCCAATGGCGTAAAGAATAGCCCCAGCACATTGTGGCCGAACCACCAGTTCATGGTGGCCATTTCGATGCCGAAATGCACGCCAGGGATCTTGGCGACCAGGTAGAGCGTCGGAAACCAGAACAAGGCCGCGCCCATGTACCATACTGATACATACAGGTGATGGACCTTGCGCCTGGGCAGCATGAAGGCCATCGGCAAGCCGATCAGCATGCCGCCGACGGCAAACAGCCCGCCAATCTGCCAGGGAATTTCCAGCCACTCAAGGCCGACATTGATGCCGACCGCGATGCCGCCCAGCCCGGCGATCAGGCCGGCATTCCAGATCACTGCGCCCAGGATGATCAGGCGCCCGCCCAGCAACGGCGTTTGCAGCAGCCGCGGCAGCATCCACATCGCCAGTCCGAGCAAGCCCATCGGTGCCCAGCCATAGGCGACCGCGTTCAGGTGGATGGCGCGCAAACGGCCGAAGGAAAGCCAGGCGGTATCGGTCAGCAAATCCGGCCAGTGCAACTTGAAAGAACTCAGCAAGCCGGCGGCCGACGCCACAATCAGCCACACCACCGCACAGGCGAACAGCACGTAGACAGGGAATGCGCTGGAACGATCGGCCGCTTCGCGGCTGATCAGCTCGGCGGCGGACACGTCATGGCGTGCACCGGACCGGACATTGCTGCGGTCGGTTACCTGTTGCAGCGCCTGGTGCTGCTGCCGATTCGCGGCAGGTTCTTCAGTCTGGCCGATTTCCCCAGCCGAAAAAATCGTTTTTGCGCCGCCGACATCGGCGTCGAACAAACCCTTGCGCAGCGACCAGATAAATGCGAACAGTCCGACGATCGACAAAATGAATGTGGCTAGCAGCAAGCCGGTGGGATTCATGAGAGTCCTTCCTGGAACGGCGGCGCGCGCCAACCGGCGCCATCTCGTTTATATTCGGGGCTCAATGCTATTGCTTATGAGAA
>JAKFFK010000242.1:0-3028 GCA_036675285.1 Paucimonas sp.
CCGAATACCGTGCCGCGCGCCGATACGCCGGTCTTCAGGATGTCGGCAATGTGTCGCTCGTCCCAATTGCCAAGGCCGGCCTCGGCGTCGGATGTCAGCGAAGGCGCATACCAGTTCAGTACCGGGATCAGGCCGCCGCCGAGATCAAATTCAAGAGCGCTGCCGCCCAAGGTCGTGCGGCTGGTATGACAGGCGCTGCAATGCCCGAGTCCCTGGACCAGATAAGCACCGCGATTCCATTCGACTGGCTGGCTTGCCTGCGGCGTATACACGCCGGGACGAAAATACAGCGCGCGCCAGCCGGCAAGCAGGATCCGCTGGTTATACGGAAACCGCAATTCATGCTCACGGTTCGGCTGGTTCACCGGCGCCAGCGTCGTGAAATAGGCAAAGATCGCATCCGAATCAGCGCGCGTGACCTTGGTGTAATTCGTGTAAGGAAAGGCCGGATACAAAAACTTCCCGTCTTTCGATTTGCCGTTATGCAGCGCGCGCCAGAAATCGTCGGGCGTCCACTGACCAATACCCGTCTCGGCGTGCGGAGTGATATTGGGCGCATAGATAGCGCCGAACGGTGTGACGGTGGCACGCCCGCCGGCATACGGCGAACCGCCACGAGCAGTATGGCATGCCATGCAGTTGCCGGCCCGGGCCAGATAGGCGCCTCGGGCAATTTGCTCTGAAAGATTGGCAACCGGCGCACTTGGCATGTCGCTGCCGGGTTCGTGGATGATCTGGTAAGCGATGATGGCTGCTGGAACCAGGATAATCACGGCCAGGATGATGAGCAACAGGCGTTTCATGCTTGGCTTCCCTTTCATTGCGGCAGGCTGCCTGCGCTGCCGCACGGCATCGGCAGCCTGGCCGGCAGGGACGTCGCCGGCGCGCTGTTGGCGGGCACTGCCTGAGAAGCAAGCCAGGCAGTTGCGGCACTGATGTCTTCCGGACTCAGGCGGCCAGTGATTTCAGCCATGCAGTCCGGCGCCGGCGTCCGTCGGGATTGATTGCGCCACGCGCCGAACTGCGCATTCAGGTAATCGCGCGGCAATCCGATCAACCCCGGAATCGTCGGTGCGACACCGGTCAGTTTCTGGCCATGGCAGGCAATGCAGGCAGGCACGTTTTTGGATGCATCGCCTGACACCACCAGTTGCCGCCCTCTTTCCAATTCAGCCTTGCTCACGTTGACTGTCTGCGGCGCCGGATATGGCAAGTGCAAGCTTGAAAAATACTCGGCCATTTCCAGTAAATACCGATCCGACAAATGGTCGACCATGTACGTCATCATCGGATATTGCCGGCGCCCCTCACGAAAATTGATGAGCTGGTTATGCAGGTAACCGGCCGGCTTTCCAGCAATACGGGGGAAAAATCCCTCGCTGGTTGCGCGCCCCTCCTTGCCGTGGCAGGCAGCGCAAGCCACGGCACGCTGGGCGATGCTGTCGGGAATAGCCTGCTGCGCAAACCCGCTGGCGCCGGGAAGTGCGAGCACACCAGCCACAAGCGCAATCTTCAACAGCCGAAACCATGCCATGCCAGTTGCACCGGATGTGAACCAGCTGCCATACATCAAGCGTGCATTTTTATTGAGGCCGCCGAAATGGTCTGGCATGCGCCGCAGCTGGCATTGGATCGGGTGTTGTTGTTTCACTGAAGTCATTCAAATAAGCTGCGAGTGAAGCTGCTGGATCAGTTTTCACGGAATGGCTGAGCATGCCATATCAACGCGCTAGAGAATGACATTATGCCTGTGGATCAAAAAATAAACAGGAGCAGAAACTACTTGAAAAACCATATCAGTTTGAAATTCTGGTGCGCTTTCTTGCTAAAAATATGTAAGCACAAAAATTGAGGACCGACGATGAGCCATATGATTCGAGGTATTTCCACGGCACATTAAGAAATGTCCTGTTATGCGCAACGGATAAAATCAATCCCCCATTAGCCTGATCTTATTGCAGATCAGCGCCCATCCTTTTTTATGACAAATACTGGAGGCAGCGGCGCTTGCGTGCATGGCCTTATGCGGCATGCATGCGCGTTGATTATCCAGAACATCAAGCTTCGGTCGAGCAGCATAATGGATGCATTGGAAGCAATATTCGCATCATCAAAAGCCAAGCGACCCGCAAGCGGCGCGATAATTTGTGTTTTAATAACAAATTATGTGAGCGTTTTACTGAAATTCGATCTCGGAGCCAATAATGAATATTGCAAATGATGTCACCAACTTGATTGGCAATACGCCGCTTGTCCGCATCAACCGGATGGCCGCAGGCAGCGCAGCTCAGGTAGTCGCCAAGCTTGAATTTTATAACCCTGCACATAGCGTGAAAGACCGGATCGGCTTGTCGATGATCGAGGCTGCTGAAAAGGCTGGTCTGATCAAGCCCGACACCATCATTGTCGAGCCGACCAGCGGTAATACCGGCATTGCCCTGGCGATGGTATGTGCGGCGCGCGGCTACCGCTGCGCATTGATCATGCCGGATAGCATGAGCCGGGAACGCCGCATGCTGCTAAAGGCTTACGGCGCAGAATTGATCCTGACACCCGCCGCCGAAGGCATGGGCGGCGCCATCAAAAAAGCTGAAGAGCTGACCGCATCGGACCCGCGTTACCTGCTGCTCCAGCAATTCAAGAATGCAGCCAATCCAGCTATCCACCGGACCGCGACTGCCGAAGAAATCTGGCGCGACACCGATGGCCAGGCGGATATCCTGGTGTCCGGCATCGGCACCGGCGGCACGATTACCGGCGTCGGCGAAGTATTGAAGGCACGCAAACCGTCGTTCCAGTGCATCGCCGTTGAACCGGACGCGTCAGCGGTTTTGTCAGGCGGCAGCAAGGGTCCGCATCCGATCCAGGGAATCGGCGCCGGCTTTATTCCAGACGTGCTCAACACCAAAATTTACGATGAAGTCGTTCGCGTGAAAAACGAGGATGCATTCATCACCGCGCGCCGCGCAGCCCGCGAAGAGGGATTGCTGGTCGGGATTTCTTCCGGGGCGGCGCTATGGGCTGCATT
>JAKFFK010000072.1:0-3008 GCA_036675285.1 Paucimonas sp.
ACTCTGTGCCGCAGCAAGCTTGCGCCGCTTCGTGAAGCCATGCCGCAAGCTCAAGAGCGGTTTTTGAATGACAAACAGCAACGTGCCGGCTTGCTGATGGGGGATTGCGTGGTGATGATGCGATCCGGCTGCCGCACTGGCATTCATGCTTGTCTGATTGCACGGTACGGAGTGCAGCGAGCCTGCGGGAAAATGCGGCGGCGCGGCCGATCCATCGTATTCTGCATAGCCTCCTTTGTTTACCTCGCTGCAACTGCCGGCCCGGCATATCTATACCCAAACCAGTGCAGTGCTGATCTGACGCAAAATCACGAAACCAATGTAGCTGAGAATGAACTTGGGTAATGCTGCATAGATCGTCTGCGGCTTGCATAGAATGCATGTTGCTGGAAGTAAGGCAGGTTCGATCTCAATCAAGCCTGACACGCTGTTAGCGTGCGGTGATAATACAGTGGCTGCTGTCACAGTGGCTGCTGTCATTGGCATTTGCTTCGTTTTGCAAGTCGCATCAGTTTACTTGCGAAACATTTCCTTGCTGCTGCCGGCAGCACCGGTAGCCCAAGCGATGACTGCGTCTGCGACGATGATGAGGTTGACGCTGAACATGGCGGTGCAGGCGCCTGCGCCGGCTACATGCATTGCAGGCAGCGCGAACATTGCCAGCTGATATATCAGACAAGGAGCATCAACATGCTTTTCGAATTCGGATTCGGCACCCTGTTGATTCTGGTGCTTGCACTGCTGGCGTCAGCCATTCGTATCTTGCGCGAGTATGAACGCGGTGTGGTATTCCAGCTGGGCCGCTTCTGGCGCGTCAAGGGGCCGGGACTGGTGATTATCATTCCGGTATTGCAACAGATGGTGCGCGTCGATTTGCGCACCATCGTGCTTGACGTGCCAACCCAGGATGTAATCTCACGTGACAATGTCTCGGTCAAAGTCAATGCGGTGCTGTACTTCCGCGTGGTCGATCCGGAAAAATGCATCATTCAAGTGGCTAATTTTTTCGAGGCAACCAGTCAGCTGGCGCAAACCACCTTGCGCGCCGTGCTTGGCAAGCATGAACTCGACGACATGCTGGCCGAGCGCGAACGCCTCAATATCGACATCCAGCAAGTACTGGATGCCCAGACCGATGCGTGGGGCATCAAGGTAGCGAATGTCGAAATAAAGCATGTCGATCTGGATGAATCGATGATCCGCGCCATTGCGCGCCAAGCCGAAGCCGAGCGCGAACGGCGCGCCAAGGTGATCCATGCCGAGGGCGAGTTGCAAGCGTCCGAGAAGCTGATGCAGGCAGCACAAATTCTGGCGCAACAACCTGGGGCCATGCAATTGCGCTATATGCAAACATTGAGCAATATTGCCAGCGACAAGTCATCCACCATCGTGTTCCCGTTACCGATCGAGCTATTGAGCGGCATGATCGAGCTGATGCAAAAGCCTTGATCCCAGCGCGCCTGTTATCTGAACCGGTGCCGGTGCGGTCCATGCCGCTGGCAATACTTTTCAACCTTGTACAGCAGCGCTTGCTGCACACACCGGCGCAAGCCACGCCGGGCCATGCCTGCGGATCCAGCTTGTCTGCATCAGTTACAATCGGCTATCTCTGTAAATGCCTGTCAAGATTGGTATTTCCCTGGAAGGGTCTCCATGAAGTTCAAACATATTCTGGCTGCAAGCGATTTGTCATCCGGCGCCACACAAGTTGTTGAGCGTGCGGCATTTCTGGCGCAGCAAAGCCAGGCCAGTTTGCATCTGGTGCATGTAATACCGACGCTATCATGGAAAATGTTTGGCCGCGCATTGATCGAGCATCCGCTGATCACGGAAAAGCATTTGTATGATGCGGCGCTGGCACAGTTGCAGGCTACTGCAGCAACCGTTCGGCAAGATCATGGGATTACCGTTCATGCACATGTGGATATCGGCAGGCCGCATGTCAGGCTGGCAGAATATGCGCGGCAGCATTCGATCGGCTTGACGGTAATGGGAGCGCATGACGACAATGTCGTGCGCGATCTGTTCATCGGCAGCACCACGCTCAAGTTTTTGCGTGTCGGCACACAGCCGGTACTGATTGTCCGTTCTGCGCCCGCGCTGGCTTATCGCCGGATTTTGGCTGCAGTCGACTTTTCCGCAGTCTCGCAACTTGCCGTCGACACTGCAATGGCATTCGCCCCGCAAGCATCGATCTGCGTGCTCCATGTCTACGATGTTTTTTTCGAAGGCAAGATGCAATACGCCGGCGTCGAGCAAACTGTCCTCCAGCGTTACCGCGATGCGGCGCAGCTAGAAGCATCACAGAGAATGGCGGAATTCATGACTGGATTTCCACCACATCCGGAACTGTTGTCGCTGGTACGGCATGGTCATGCAGCACGTACCATCCTTGAGGAAGCACAACAATTGGATGTGGATCTGATTGTGATGGGCAAGCTCGGCAGTTCGGAGCTCGATGAATTGTTGCTGGGAAGCGTTACAGAAAACGTGCTCTCCTATCCAGGTTGCGACATATTGTTAGTCGCGGCACGCTAGCCTTCCGGAAAAATAGCGCCAGATAGAGGCCGTGCATGAAGCACGCCGATTGTGATCGCGGCCGGGTCGATTGGCGCGGCAATCGTGCTGTCAGGCCCGTTAACGGCAATTGGCAGGCAGCGGGCCACATGTTCAGACATAAAAAAGCACGCAACCGTTTCGGGTTGCGCGCCATCTCGAGCGACAGTGCAAAGTGCAAGCAAAGCGCTTCGATTCAGCGCCTTGCCACACTGCCTGCCCTATTTGTCAATACAGCATGCGTATCTTGCCACACGAATTGCCGGCCCTGCGCACTGCTGCTTGCCGGCTTACCAGATTGCCTTGCCGGCGCTGTCGGTCAATTGCGCTTTCCATGCCGCCTGCACCTGGGTGATCACCGCTGCCGGCATCGCCACATAATCGAGCTCGGTGGCCATGCCGCCGCCATTCTTGTACGCCCAGTCAAAGAATTTCAATACTTCTTTGCCCTT
>JAKFFK010000091.1:0-2996 GCA_036675285.1 Paucimonas sp.
AGCAGTTGAATCTCGTGACGTACAAGCAATCAGCGCCCGTAATACCCGTCGTGATCGCGATGCCGATGCTGACGAGTGTCATGCCGCTGGCGATATTCGCCGCTACGGTAGGTTACTGACACCTGCGGCGTGTAATATGGCCGTGGCGCGTCATTGTAATAAACCCGTTGCGCCGGCTGTTGCGGATAATAAGCTTGCGGCTCATCCTGATAATAATATGGCTGTGGCTGCGCATACTGTTGCGGGGGAGGCGCTGACTGCGCATTCGCGATGAGCGAACCGATCACCACGGCCCCGATAATGCCAGCCGCAATAGCGGCACCTTTATTGCTGTGTTGCTGCTGATGACGGCCGCCTGCCAGCGCTGATGTCGATACCGACGCTGCCAACACACCAACGATCATAAGAGAAGAAATAACGCGCTTGCTAGCCATGATGAAATCCTATCCAGATTTTAAGCGCAAGCTTCGCGCCACAATTCAAATATAGATCACTTCCGGTGTTTCCCTACCGATTGAATTAATTGCTTACACAATTTACTTTGTGTAGGTTCTGCGGTGGCAGGGGCCTGGCTCAAGGCCCAGCCCCGCAGAAAATCTGCCTGCTTCAAGCAGTCAGCCGCAGGGTCCTGGCAGTTGCGACCATGTTCTTCAGCGCGGGAATTACTTCTTCCTAACTGCGAGTTTTCAAGCCGCAACCCGGATTAACCCACGGGCGCGCGGCCGGAATGCGCTCTGCCGCCTTGCGCCTGGGTGTTGCCGACGTTTCCTGCCGAGCCGGTTCGGGACAGCGCCGGGTCCATTTCTTGTGCTGCGGCATTCGCTACATCTTGCTTGACCCGACGATGAGCTCTTGGCACTGCATCATCCTTTAGCCATATAAACGTGAACTAAACAACAACTCCAAATTCTAATTTATTCATAGCATGCGAGTTTTGCTTCAATTAACTAAGTTGAAATCGAATGCGAGCGTGCAAAATTTGTAGTTCGGAAGCAAGTCGTATCCACCCAACAATCAGGAGTAATCACGATGGCAGACCAAAACAAGGATGAAACGAAGCCAATTCTAAGTGGGTTGCAGCCGGGACCGGGCGAGCATTTGACTAATCCAGATGAGGAAGCCGGCAGCACGGTCAATGCCTCGAGCAGCAATATGCACTCGGCGAGCAACACGGCAGCCAGCAGCGTTAGCGGCACGGCAAAAAAAGCAGCCGCGTCCGTCAAGGAAAGTGGCGCTCGCTTCGCCGATGAGGCCAAGCACTATGCCAGCGACATGGCGAATATTGCCAAGGAAAAGAGCCAGACCATGTTTCAGCAGCAAAAGGATACTGCCCTTGGACAAGTCGGCTCGATCACACATGCATTCCGCAGTACGGCGCAAAACTTGCAGGGAGAAGGTCAGGACCAGATCGGGCGTTATATTGACATGGCTGCCGACAAACTGGAGTCGCTCGGCAATCGGCTGCAGCAGAAAGATCTCGATACCCTGATCGACGATACGCAGAATCTTGCGCGTCGCAACCCGGCTGTCTTTTTTGCCGGAACGGTCGCCGCCGGATTACTGCTTTCCCGGTTCTTGAAGAGTTCATCGGAACGCCGCCGTGATTCCATTGACATGTCGAATGACGAATGGCGCACACCTTCCGAGCAGGACGCGGGGACTTTCACCAACACTGCTGGTGCGCGCAGCGCGACAGCAACAGGCGTGGCCAGCACAAGTATGGATAGCACCTTGCGCACAAGCGGCATGAGCGAAAGCACGCTCGACGGCACCTCGGGCACGCTCGGCCCCAGCTCGACATTGAGCACCGGCCTCGGCACCGCGAGCACTGACGCTTCGTCTTCGGCCGTGAGCGGTTCTACCACCGGAGGAAATGCCCATGGGACTCGATAAGAGCGATCAACCGCTATCCCAACTGTTCTCGGATTTGACGCGGGACACCATTGATCTGATCCGGCAGGAAATCGTACTTGCGCGCACTGAGATGTCGACGAAGATATCAAATGCGCAAACCGCCTTGACATCGGTCACCATTGGCGCCGCTATTTTGCTGGCGGGCTTGTTCATCATCTTGCAAGCAGTGGTGAACGCCGTCGAAATGCTTTTGCCGCCAGAGGTAGCGCCGTGGCTAGCGCCGCTAATCGTCGGCATTGTCATCTCAATCATCGGATACATGATGCTCAAGGGCGGCACTTCCAAGCTCACCGCAGACAATCTAATGCCCCAAAAAACCATCGACTCGCTTAAGCGGGACAAAACCGCCGTACAGGAGAAAATATAATGGCAGACCAAACTGATAACCGCCGTCCAGAAGAAATCGAGAGCGATATTGAACGCACGCGCGCCGACTTTAGCGACACCATCGAGGCAATCCAAACCAAGCTCACGCCAAGCGAGCTGAAAAATCAGGCTGTCGACTATGCGCTCAACACGACCCCTGGTGCCTTTAGTGCCAACCTCGTCAATACGGTCCGCGACAATCCGATACCGGTTGCGCTGATCGGCGTCGGCATCGCCTGGCTGATGTCAGCCACCAAGAAGTCCAGTCAACGTGCATCACACATGCGCCCTCGGCAGTCGGCAGCTGATTATCCGGCGATCGGGGATGGGTATTATGATGAAGGCATGGATCCTTATCTTTCCCACACATCCGCCGACACATCCAGCGAAGGCATGCTGGATCGTGCCAAATCGAAGGCCGGCGAAGCCGCAAGCGACTTGAAACATAAAGCCAGCGATGTCGGTCATCGTCTAAGCGATACTGCTTCCGAGGCGACCGGACGGGCACGCCAGGTGCGTGCCCGTGCACGCGACAAGCTGCAGCAATCCACTGATGGCGCCCGTATGCGCATGCAAGAAGTCAGCCAGCGCTCGCAAATGCAGTACTACCGTGCCAAAGACCGCTTTAACCGACTGCTTGACGAGCAGCCGATCGTGGTCGGCGCGCTCGGTATTGCGGTGGGCGCAGCGCTCGGCGCAACACTGCCAAGCACACG
>JAKFFK010000022.1:0-2964 GCA_036675285.1 Paucimonas sp.
CATGCCGGCAAGCGCAACCGCACCCATTGCATAACGCGCGCGGCGCTCCCACACCACTATCGAAACAGCCATTTTCATTTCTCCAAAGCAATGAAAATATGATGGCTGAAATACGGCGCGCAGGCGAGAGTTTGCGAAGATTATGCAAAAATAATCGGTCGGCTGTTGCAAATTTATCGCGTTCATTATCGAATCATCAAGCCATCAATGCAGATGGCTAATGCCGCAAATGACGATGCGACCAACACTTGGCAGCGCCATCATCTGTAGGTTAGCGGCATCGGCATGCCGGTAACCGGTACAGATAGTGCGGGACGCTTCAATGCAGCGAGCTGCGTGCCGAATGATCGCGCGTGTGGAGTGGCGGCGCCGGCATGTCGGCATGATCGGCCGCAGCAGCAATATCAAGGGCAGCCAGGATGTCATGTGCGGCAAAGTAATACACCATATGCCCCATGCCGGAAATCACTTTTAATTCGCTGTGCGGCAGTTCTGCATGCAGGCGTTCCGAATGATAGCGGGTGCTGGCCATGCGGTCTGCACTGCCGGCCATGATCACGACTGGCATCATCAATTCGTGATACCGGTGTTCGAATGCCTGCGCCGATGGCATCATCAATTTTCCTTCGGTTGCCGATGCGCGTAATTGGGAAGGCCGCAATGCCAGCCATACCGGGAACCGGGAAAAGCGTGTGGGTGTTGCGGGCGGGCCGAATACGCGGCGCAACAGCAACGGCCACATCAGGCGCGCCAACAGCGGCGAAACGGTGTAGCGCAACATAGTGCCAATCAGTGGCGTGGCCAGCAGCGTATTGAGCATCGCATCCAGACGTACGCTTGGATAGTAATAGCCGGACAATAACACCAGGCTGCGCACGCTTTGCGGATAATCGAGCGCCATCGCCAAGGCGACCAAGGTGCCCCAGGAATGGCCGGCGACGATCGCCTGTTCAATACCCAGCTGTTGCAGCGCACGATGCAACAGTTGCGCCTGCTCGGTGGGTGTCCATTGCCGGTGGCGCGGCCGCTCGCTATAGCCATAGCCGGGTCGGTCGAACACAATCACCCGGTAATGTTCCGCAGTCAGATTCAACAGTCCGCTGATGTCGAGATCTTCCGCCATGCTGCCGTTGCCATGAAACAGCACCAGCGGCTGTCCCTGGCCGCGTTCAATATAATGCAGCCGGACGCCATCGACGTCGATGAACTGGCCGCGCGGCGGATGCAACTGTTCGGCCTGGCGATTCTTATGGCGCACCAGCATTGCCGACGCACCCAGCAGGGCGCCGGCTGCCAGCAGCGGCGTGCGATGCCGCTGCACAGCTTGCAAAAACCGTTGAGCCAAGGGCGATGATTTGTGGGTAACTTGTGCAATTGTGCTTGAGAGATGGTAGCGATTTTCCATGAGAGTTCCTGGCAATAAGATCGAATCGATAAGGCTCTGTTGCTTCGCGCTTGGTTCCCGGTATTGACCGGTTGCCGGTGGCCGGCAATTAGCTGCGCCGGCTTGGGAACTATTGCCTATTGCCCGGTTTTTCAAGGATGTTTTTGCCTGCCAGCAGTGCTGGCAGCATGCCGCCGTCAGCCGGGCATGGCGACATGCGCAAAGGGGGCCGCAGCAGTCCAGCCTTCCAGCGGATCGATCCACGGCGGCATGCCATATGCCGGGCGCGCAGCTGCCCAGGCTGCCGCCACGGCGCACAAGACCGCATCGAGCCAGTCAGCGCTACCGTCA
This sequence comes from Paucimonas sp., assembly GCA_036675285.1. Taxonomy (GTDB): domain Bacteria; phylum Pseudomonadota; class Gammaproteobacteria; order Burkholderiales; family Burkholderiaceae_D; genus Paucimonas. Next base: position 1,736 of record JAKFFK010000022.1, read on the forward strand.
TCGATCAGGGATTGGCGCAACCGGGTTGATAGTTGCAGCCTGATGCCAAGCGGATGCGTGCCGGCCTCCAGGGTGTCGACAATCAATTGCCGCGCTGCTTGACGTGCCGGGGTTTGCTGCGCGCGTTGATCGCTTTTGTAAGAGGCGCGCGTCACGGCGCGCGCTATCAAGCCGGGATAGCCTTCGAGCGCAATGCGCTCCGGGTCGCCCGCATGCATGCCGGGAATGGTAACGCCGGCTTGCAGCAGACGCTGGGTGCCTTCCTGAAACATGAATGCTACCGGTGGATTCACCCATTTCATCGACGGGCTGGAGCTGGCCGGACCGTCGGTGGCCCGATGCGCGAATTTATTACCGACCGGACGGGCATTGCAAAAAGCCTTGAATGTCTCGCGCAACAGCGGTCGCGGCAACGCTGCGCAATGTCTGACCAGTTCCGACCAGGTCAGTGGCCAGCCAAGATGCATGACCAGTTCACGCGGCAATCCGAAGGGAAAATCGAACGCCCCCAGCCAGGGTCCGGGGGGCGCCAGCCATTCTTCGAATGTCTGCCAGCTGCGCAATTCATCGACACGCTCGATCGTCAATAAAGCGCCGTGGCAACTGCCGTGCGCCACCGTGATCGCCTTGGCGCGCCCGGACGCGGAAGTGAAATCAATGCCGACGATGTGCATGCTGTAGTAATGCCGGTTTGCATGCATGTAGTAGGTTTCCTTGCAGCATGCGAATGCACAGCGCCCGTCCTTTCTGTCGCCGGTAAATCGTATACATCTGGTCTTGTGTCATGACTTGCAGTTTAATGTGCATGGAATAAAGCCAGGCTGATCACTTTACTGCGGAATCGCATGATGCGGAACCACCATTCGCATGATCATGGAGTACAGCTTGCATAGCATATCGGCTGCGTAACTGGTCGCTGGGAAATCAATAGGATCAGGCAAGAGAAAAAGACGGCAAGCGCATTTCTGTCATCTTTTTGTACTAATTACTTCAGAAAAATTTCACTGTTTTTCGGCTGCAATTAAAGCATTTCTCATTGTAATTTTTTCCTGAAAATTTCCGATTTTCCTACACCACAATCAGTCAGTGTCCTATGCCACTGAGCCGCTTCCCCTGCTAGCATCCCTAGAGTAGGCGAGTTGTTTTACATGTCATTGCACACACTATTGGAGATCAACATGAATTTTATTATCTGGATTGTCGTAGGTGGCATCATCGGTTGGCTGGCA
>JAKFFK010000223.1:0-2951 GCA_036675285.1 Paucimonas sp.
GAGCACGCGAAGGACCTGGAGTTCGAAAAGGCGGCGCAGGTGCGCGACCAGTTGCATGTGTTGAAGGAAAACCTGTTCGGCGCGCCGGGTGCGGACAATGTGTTTCCGCTGGCCGGCAGCTAACACTGCAGCCGGATTGCGCACCGGACGGCGCCGCATTGCCGCACCTGAGCGCCATGCGTAATCGGGCCTTGATCTGAACTAAACAGCCTTCACTCATGTGCCTGAGGTTTGCCGATGCGGCTACAATCGCGTTGTTCATAACAATCGCTGCCTTTATCTCACTGCCTATAGCTCATGCCTGACCGTATCCCTTCCGTGTTTATCGACATGCTGGCGCTGGCCGATGTCTCCTGGCGGCCGACCCTGCTGGCCGGCCTGGAGGCCGTCGCCGACACCTCTCCAGATTACCTGCTGGACCTGGTGGCGGAACCGTATTTGCCTACCGGCGGCAGGTTGTTTGCCGCGTTTGTGCAGCCGCTGGATGCGGTGCGCTATGTGCTGGTCGGCGAGGGACCTTATCCGCGTGAAGAAAGCGCTACCGGGTTTTGTTTCATGGATGGGGCGGTGCAATCGCTGTGGTCGGCAACCGGGCTGTCCAAGCAAGTCAATCGCGCAACTTCGCTGCGCAATTTCATGAAAATGCTGCTGGTGGCCGATGGCCAGCTGGCTGCCGGCAAAACCTCCGGGGATGCGCTCGTCGGCATTGCGTCGCAGGCGCTAGCCGATGGCTCGTCCACCATCCAGACCTTGCCCGAGCTGCAGGAAAATCTGACGCGGCAAGGATTTTTGCTGTTGAATGCGGCGCTGGTATTTCGTCCGCATATTCCGCCGCTCAAGGAAGCCAAGGCGTGGCAGCCGTTTTTGCAAAGCGTGTTGTCGGCACTGGCTGACCATGCGGAGCAGAAAAAAACGCTGCCGCCGACGCTGGTGTTGTGGGGGAAAATCGCCGAGCAGCTCAAGGCCGTGCCGTCGAATGCCCGGTTTCCCAAAGCAGTTTCGGAACATCCATATAACCTCAGTTTCATCCTCAATCCCACCATGCAAGCCTTGTTCGGCGCGATGCATCTGCTGCAAAAGCATCCTGTCAAACCGGCCTGACCCAGCTCAGACTGGGTCGCAAGCAGCGGACGTGTGCTGATTCGCGGTTGATCATCTTGTCGCGGATGAGCGCCCAACCCGCCGTTTTATTGAGCGAGACGCTCAATCCCTGCTTGCGGTAAAAGCCAAGCGGGTCGGCCATGATCAGGGGCGCAGCACAAGTAATCGCGATGAAGCCAATTTTTAGATCTTTCTTTTTCAATGCACCTTTTTCTTGCGCTATGGCCTGCATTGCACCAATCGGAAGCACACTGGCGATTGCTGCACGTGCAGTATTCACCCCAATAGCGCGCAGAAAATTGCGGCGCAGTGCATCCTGCGGGGACATCGCGCGCAGCACCGCTTCCTCGATCACGTCGTCGGTCAGCTTTTCTGCACCCGTGGCGCGCTGCTGCAGCATGCGTGCTTGTTCTGCATTGTGCTCGCCCTGCGTCGCATGGCGGCCGCAACTGCAGCGACCGACAGAATGGTCGGGGTCAAAGGGTTTGAAGATAGACATACAGCCTCCTGAAAGGGTTTGAAACTTCCAGGAAAGCTTGCAAGCAGCGGGCCAGATTGTTGTTCCGCGTCACTGACGAACGAACGCTTGTAGTGTTTGCACTACAAAGAGTAACCTGCTCTCTCTAACATATAGATTGAATCTAACGAATGTGTTGTATGTTTTTGTAAATTGCGGCCAAAGGGGAAGAGGGATTACGAGCGAGGAAAAACCATGTAGGCAAAAAGCAGACACTACAATCCGAATATTTGCGTAAAGGCGATTTCGACTCTACACTCATCGCCTGAACAAATTGCCGTCATCGACTACGACATGGTTTCGATGCCGTCTATAAGAAAAAACTATTTTTTATCGCAATTTAATTATTTTGAGGTTTGTATGATTCTTCGTTTAACGATATTGGGAGCTGCACTGACTTTTGCAAGCTTCGCTGTGGCCCAATCCCATGTGGGGCCGGAAGGCATGCGCAGGATGCAGGCTGCTCCACCCCCGCCTCCCGGCTACTTGTGCTGTAATATGCGCACCGATGGCAAATGGATTGACGACATTAATTATGCGGATTCTGGGCAAACCATCGTGCCGGCTGGCACGCCCGTCAAGCCGATTGACGTAATTGGTCCACATCGCTTGCTGGTCGATATAAGCGGCGGCCAAAAAACCTTGGGTAACCAATACAGTCGCACCCTGTCGATGGAGGAGTTTGCCAAACGCTATATCGTTGCGGAAGATCCATCAAAAAAACTGAGCACCTATTCTGACCGAATCCGTGCAGCGATCAGCAGTGCGAAGGTCACCATCGGCATGACACGCGAGCAAGTTGCCATGTCGATCGGCTATCCCATCACTACCGAGAATCCCGACCCTAATGCTAATGTATGGCGCTATTGGCGCAGCAGTTTCTCCGAGTATCGTGTGCACTTTGACGATGACGGCAAGGTTGCCAAAGTCGAAGGGGATCCAGCTGCGCTCAAGCAAGTCGTATATGAGTAAAAGTGGAGCGAATTGCTGTTTTTGAATGCCGCATGTACAAAAGTCGGGCCAAAAACTTCTCAAGCTCACCGGTCAGAGGCGCACAGCAGCGCAACGATAGTCAGCAATGCGCCGTCTGCCTGCTTATGCATTATCGGCTCAAGGCGCCACCAGATTATGCTTGACCGCATACATCACAATGCCGACATCATTGGCAGCGCCTGTTTTCTCAAGAATGCGGCTGCGGTAGGTGCTTACCGTATTCGGACTTAACTGCAGCTGATCGGCGATTTCTTTGATGCTCGAGCCAGTCGAAATCAATTGGAACACTTGGTATTCGCGGCGCGACAAGCTGTGCGTCTTCGGCGGCGACTATCCGACT
>JAKFFK010000160.1:0-17137 GCA_036675285.1 Paucimonas sp.
CGCTGGGTGCCATCGGCATTGATGCGGTTCAGTTTCACCATGCCGCTGCGAATCGAATAAATCCCGTTGACATCGTCACCCTGCAAAAACAGCGGCGTCCCGGCAGGAAAGCGCAAGTCGTCGAATGGCGCATGAATCAGTTCGATTTCCCGCTCCGGAAAATCGCCGAACAATGCGCAATCGCCGCCGCAATTGCGGCAGTCGGCGTTGCCACGCCATATTTTAGGAGGATTGGGGTTGTATTTCATTCAGTTTGAATAAGGAATCATCAACATGCAGCTTTGCTCATACAGGCAAGCAGGAGCGCTTATTGGCAAACTCGCAGACCTTATTGGCCCGCGCACGATATTGTTTTCCACTCTGGCGCATATCAACGCGTATTGTAATCGTTAAGAGCAGGACTTGCCCGTAGCATGAGTGCAGATCTCTGAATGTCAACTGTGCCAAAGCAGTGTCGTAAACCAATATGATGAGGTAAAATCTGCGCCAGACACGGTAGCAACCTTCGCTGAAAGTTTGGCTCGAAGAGATGCTGCACTACAGGCAGAGCGCCTTGCCGCTGTTTTTCACAATCCGGAAGTTTTTTCCCGCATTGTGAAATGCCATCAAAAAAATGCCGGATTCTCATTCCATTTTATGGAATTATTTTCCCACATCGCGAAATATCAAATTCAAGCTCTTGAATCTTAAAGCTTTAAATTTAGTTATATGTCTTATATAAGACCTTGTTGCTACGCAAAAAAAGGCTTATGATTCCAACATACAGATTTTTTACCTTCATCTCGTATCACTCGTTCATCACAGGAGAATGACAATGGCAACTCGCGAACAGCAAGTACAGGCACTAGAGAAAGACTGGGCCGAAAATCCACGTTGGAAAAACGTCAAGCGCAACTACACCGCAGAAGATGTGGTCCGTTTGCGTGGTTCGGTGTCAATCGAGCACACACTGGCCAAGCAAGGCGCAGAAAAGCTGTGGGCGAAAGTCAACGGCGGTGCGAAAAAAGGCTATGTAAATGCGTTCGGCGCGATCTCTGCCGGTCAAGCCATGCAACAAGCCAAGGCTGGCCTGGAAGCTGTGTACCTGTCGGGCTGGCAAGTCGCCGCTGACGGCAACACTTCCGAAACCATGTACCCTGACCAGTCGCTGTACGCGTATGATTCGGTGCCAACCATGGTTCGCCGCATCAACAACACCTTCAAGCGTGCTGACGAAATCCAATGGTCGCGCGGCATCAATCCAGGCGATGAAAACTTCGTTGACTACTTCCTGCCGATCGTCGCTGACGCTGAAGCCGGTTTCGGTGGCGTGCTGAACGCTTTCGAACTGATGAAGAACATGATCACTGCCGGCGCTGCTGGCGTTCACTTCGAAGACCAGTTGGCTGCTGTGAAAAAATGCGGCCATATGGGCGGCAAGGTGCTGGTGCCAACCCAGGAAGCCATCGAGAAGCTGACTGCTGCGCGTTTCGCTGCCGACGTCATGGGCACATCCACGATCGTGCTGGCCCGTACCGATGCTGAAGCTGCCAACCTGATCACTTCCGATCACGATGCCAACGACAAGCCATTCCTGACCGGTGAGCGCACCCAGGAAGGTTTCTACCGCGTCAAGAACGGCCTGGAACAAGCCATCAGCCGTGGCGTCGCTTATGCGCCGTTCGCTGACCTGGTATGGTGCGAAACCGGCGTGCCGGACATCGGCTTTGCTCGCGAATTCGCTCAAGCCGTGCACGCTGCCTGCCCAGGCAAGCTGCTGTCGTACAACTGCTCGCCTTCCTTCAACTGGAAGAAAAACCTGGACGACAAGCAGATCGCTGCTTTCCAGGAAGACCTGTCGGCACTGGGCTACAAGTACCAGTTCATCACACTGGCCGGTATCCATATCAACTGGTTCAACACCTTCCAGTTCGCGCACGCTTACGCACGCGGCGAAGGCATGAAGCATTACGTCAACATGGTGCAAGAGCCTGAATTTGCTGCCCGCGACAAGGGTTACACCTTCGTGTCGCACCAGCAGGAAGTCGGCGCCGGTTACTTCGACGACGTGACCACCGTGATCCAGGGTGGTACATCTTCCGTGAAAGCCCTGACCGGCTCGACCGAAGAAGAACAGTTCCACTGATCTGCGCAGGGTTCTGTCAAGAGCCCTGTTAGCTGATTGCGTAGTTCCAGAGCCGCACGGGTATCCCGTGCGGCTTTTTCTTTGGCCGTGCAATTTGCCAGAGCGACGACCAGTTGCCGCATGCAGTTTGTGATTTCGTGCGTAATAAATTATTCAGCATGCCTGAGCCAGGCGGCAGGTAAAATGATCGGCATGACAATGCTGTCAAATGCGGCACATGACGCCAGTCTTGCGGCATGCAGCTGATCGGCGCCGAATACCGTGGCTGCTCATGCAGGACACAGGACAGCTATTTCATCATCGCGATGACGCGGTTTTCGATTGATTTGCAATTACCAAAAGGCTATGCGCGCATTACGCCGTTTCCTGTCGGGTTGTTTGCTGGTGTTGGCGGCAAATGTGGGTGCGAACGCCGCACTGGCTGCCACGCCGCGATTACAGGTGGCAGCGGCGTCCGATCTGGCGCCATGCATTGCGGCGCTCAACCAGGCTTTCATCAACAGCATCGGCGACGTGCAAGTCAGGGCCAGCATCGGCTCATCCGGCAATTTGCATGCGCAAATCCAGCATGGTGCGCCTTTTGATGTATTCCTGTCCGCGGACATGGATTATCCGCGTGCGCTGGCAAAAGCCGGCGCTGCCGATGCCGCGTCACTGGTCGTCTATGCGTATGGCCGCCTGGTGTTATGGAGCGCCGATCCGGACCTGGACCTGAGTCAGGGTCTGGCCGTGCTGCGCACGCCGCGCGTCAAGCGCATCGCGATTGCCAATCCTGACGTCGCGCCCTATGGTCGTGCAGCTAGAGCCGTGCTGCAGCATGCTGGCCTGTGGGACACGATCCAGCCCAAGCTGGTACGCGGCGAAAACCTTGCGCAAACCGCGCAATTCATTGAAACCGGCAATGCGCAAGCCGGCTTTGTCAGTGCAGCGCATGCCGCCGGCAGCACCGTCAAAGGCCGCAGCTGGCCGGTACCGCTCAGTTTTTATCCGGTGATTGAGCAGGGCGCCATTATCACCAGGCACGGCCGCAGCAACCCGCTGGCCGCCAAGTATCTGCGTTTTCTGCAATCGGAAGCAGGGCGGACCATTTTGCGTCAATACCATTTCAGTCTGCCGGGAGGCGGCCAATGAGCTTGGTGACGCCGCTGTGGTCGCTACCGCCGGAATTGTGGTCGTCGTTATGGCTGACCTTGCGCCTGGCCCTGATTTCAACCGTGATCCTGATGTTGTTCGCCATTCCATTAGGCTGGTGGATCGCCTTCACCCGCACCCGCTGGTCGATGTTGGCTGAAATTGTGATGTCGATGCCACTGGTCTTGCCGCCAACCGTGATCGGGTTTTACCTGCTGGTGTTATTTTCGCCCCAATATGCATTGGGCCAGTGGTGGCAGCAGTTGTTCGGCCAGACGCTGGCATTTTCATTTGCCGGACTGGTAATCGGTTCCTGTGTCTACAGTATGCCGTTCGCGCTGCAGCCGGTGGTGGCGGCATTTCGCATGCTGCGTACGGAAATGGTACAGGCGGCGTACGCGCTTGGCATGACGCGCTGGCAAACCTTCGCGCATGTGCTGCTGCCGCTGGCGAAGTCTGGCGTGTACTCCGGTGCAGTGCTGGCATTTGCCCACACGATCGGCGAATTCGGCGTTGTGCTGATGTTGGGTGGGAATATTCCGGGCGTAACCCAGGTGGCATCGATTGCCTTGTATGACGAGACGCAAAAACTCAATTATCCGGATGCGCACGGTTTTGCGCTGGTATTGCTGGCGCTGTCTTTCGTCTTATTGTGCACGACCATGATTTTCCAGAAGCGGCAGGAACGCTGGCGCGAGCGCGCGCGTATGTAGCCGCTGTTGCCAACGCATTCTGCCGGCCAACCGGGAAGAATGGCTATCCCTACCGGCAGCCCGGGTAAACTGCTTGCTGGCATTGGACAAAGAATTGCTACAATGCCGTCATGTGGGTTATGCACACAGCAGAGCCCGGTTTCCACCGTTTTTATATCACCAAGCCTCCTTATGCTGAGTTACCGCCATGCCTTCCACGCAGGCAACCACGCCGATGTACTAAAGCATGTGGTCTTGATCCAGTTGCTGCGTTATCTGAATCAGAAAGATACGCCGTACACCTTCATCGATACGCATGCCGGCGCCGGCGTTTATGCGCTCGACAGCAATCACGCAGTCAAGAATGCCGAGTTCGAAACCGGCATCAGCCGCTTGTGGGAGCGCACCGATTTGCCGCCGCCGGTTGCGGAGTATGTCGAGCTGATCAAATCTCTGAATCCGAGCGGCAGAATGCGCTATTACCCGGGCTCACCCTATTGCGCGGACCGGGTCATGCGCGAGCAGGACCGGCTGCGCTTGTTCGAGCTGCATCCGAGCGAAGTAAAAATCCTGTATGAGAATTTCCAGAAACTGGAAGCGCATGCCGCCGCCCAAGGCGTGCGGCCAAGCGCGCGCGGCAAGCGCATCATGGTGCAGAAGGCCGATGGGTTCGACAGTTTGAAAGCCTTGCTGCCGCCACCGTCGCGCCGCGGCCTGGTGTTGATCGATCCCCCCTATGAAATCAAGGATGACTATCGCAAGGTCAAGAAAACGCTGCTCGACGCGCTCACGCGGTTTGCCACCGGCACCTATGCAGTTTGGTATCCGGTACTGCAGAGAATGGAATCGCGCCAGTTCCCGGACCAGTTGATGCGCTTGCCTGCCAGCGGCTGGCTGAATGTCACGCTGACCGTGAGCCAGCCATCACCCGATGGTTTCGGGCTGCACAGCAGCGGCATGTTCGTGCTCAATCCGCCGTGGACGCTGGAGCCGATGCTGCGCCAGCTGATGCCCTATCTGGTGACGGCCCTGGGAACGGATGCCGGCGCCCGATTCACGCTGGAGACGGGTCAGACCACTACCGGGTCGAAAAGCAGTACGACGCGCGCAGCGCCGAAAAGCAATACACGCACGGTAATGAAAAGCGGCGCACGCCGGAGTTGATATCTGCGTCCAGCGGCGCTCAGGCATTTTTCCTGCGAGCTTCTGTGCTGCGTGCCGCAAGCAGGCGGCTTGGCCGCTCCTTGCATGCGGCCTCTGTGCCCGGACAAAAGTTGTAGAAGCAGATGCCTACTTTCAGTATCTTCCCGATGGATACTTCGTTAGCCGATAGTCAAAATAAAAAGTACAATAAGGAAACATTATTTGCCAGCAATATGGTTGGCGTAATGATATCAATAGAAAGCCTGTTTCGATGATTCCGGATCCGCATCAACAAAGTGGCTCAGCCAGGCAGCATGCTACGGAATTTTTCCTGGCGCGCCAGCCTATTCTGAACCGGACCCAGCATCTGGTGGCATATGAGCTATTGTTTCGCAGCGCTGCCGTTGGCCCGGCCAACGTCATCGACAATGTGGCAGCGACCGCATCGGTAATGTCCCATGTGGCCGAACTGGGCATGGAAAATGTGGTTGGCCATTCACTGGGTTTCGTCAACATCGATGCTGCGGTATTGATGAGCGATTTCATCAATTTCTTGCCTGCCGATAAAGTGGTGCTGGAAATTCTTGAAACCGTCAAGGTAACGCCGGAAATCATCCAGCGCGTGACAGCGCTGGTACAGGCTGGTTACACCTTTGCCTTGGATGATGTGGTAGTGCAATCCGAAGATGTGCGGCAATTGCTGCCGCTGGTGCACATCATCAAGATCGATATCATGGGTATGGCGCAAAGTGTATTGATGGCATTGAGCCGCCAACTCAAGCAGGGCAACAAGAAGCTGCTGGCCGAAAAGGTTGAAACTCATGCGGAATTCCAGATGTGCCTGGATCTCGGGTTTGATTATTTTCAAGGCTACTATTTTGCCCGGCCGGCCATCCTGTCCGGGAAAAAAATATCGCCGTCGCAGCTGGCAGTCATGCAGTTGATGAACCAGATTATTGCCGATGAAGATAGCGTCGATCTGGAGCGCACCATCAAGCATGATGCGTCGTTGAGCCTGAACCTGCTACGGCTGGTGAATGCCGCCGGCACCGGGGTCCGGCAGCGAATTGAATCGGTAGGCCAGGCGCTGGCGATAATGGGGCGGCAGCAACTGCAACGCTGGCTGCAGATCCTCTTGTATGCCAATCCGGAGACGGCTGATAATTTGTCGTCGCCATTGCTGCTGCTGGCCACCACACGCGGCAAATTGCTGGAGCTGATGACGCAGAAGCTGCATCCGGGCGACCGTGCAATGATGGATAAATCCTTTACAGTCGGCATCATGTCCTTGATGGATACCTTGTTCGGCTTACCGATGGACAAGATCCTTGCGCAGCTGGCAGTGGCCGATGAAGTCAAGGAAGCATTGATGTACCGACGCGGCGAATTCGGTGAAATGCTCAAGCTGGCAGAATATATTGAACGGCTTGAACAAGCCGGTCCCTTGTTGATGCCGACGCTGAAAAAATTGCAGTTATCGATCGAGGATCTGTCCGAGCTGCAACTCAAAGCCTTTCAGTGGACCAACAGTATCGCCGGCGATCGGGATTATTAGCGTCAGTACGAACGCAGCAGCAGGCAAGGGCAGTTACAATGCCAGCATGAATAAAGCATTTGTCAAAGAATCCGATGATGGTGATGACGATCTGGATGCCGCGCTGCCGGCGATACCGGCCGGCGCCAAGAATTACATCACGCCAGCCGGCTACCAGCGCATCCGGGAAGAGTTGCTGCATTTGATCGACGTTGACCGGCCCGAGGTGGTGCGCATAGTGCACTGGGCTGCCTCGAATGGCGATCGCTCCGAGAATGGCGATTACATCTATGGCAAGCGCCGTCTGCGCGAGATCGATCGCCGCATTCGCTTTTTGACCAAGCGTATGGATCTGGCCGAAGTGGTCGATCCGAGCGCCCATCATGGTTCAGATCAGATTTTCTTTGGCGCCACGGTGACCTATCAAAACCAGGCCGATGAAGAACATACCGTGACGATTGTCGGCATCGATGAACTCGATCCCTTGCATGGCAAGATCAGCTGGGTGTCGCCGGTGGCACGGGCCTTGACCAAGGCAAGAGAGGGCGATCTGGTGTCGCTGATGACACCGGCCGGACTGGAAGAGCTGGAAGTTTTGGCAGTACACTATCCGGCAAAAAACTAGCCGATTAACGCTTAATTGCGTTCACGCAAAATACGGGTAACGTTGGCAATGCGGCGGATATTGCGCATCAGGCGTGCCAGGTGTACCCGGTCTTCCACCTGCACGGTAAAGCGCAACTGGGTCATCAAGTGATCCTTGTCATTATCCATGGCGACATAGACAATGTTGGCATCGGATTCGCCGATTTCCGCGGCGATTCTGGCCAGCACGCCTCTTTCGTTTGTGATCAGTACCATGATGCGGCAGTCAAACCGGCGGTTCAAATCGTTGCCCCAGACGACGTCGATCCAGCGATCCGATTCCTTCGAGCGGTGCCGTTTGGCCTGATCGCAATCCATCGAGTGGACAATCAAGCCCTGGTCGCGTCGCAATTGGCCATGGATGCTGTCGCCTGGAATCGGCAGACAGCATGGCGCCAGTTGCACCGATATGCCTTCGGTGCCGTAAATGACCACTGGCGCGGGTTTGTTGTGTACCGAATCAGCTGCGCCGCCCGTGCCTGAGCCCGGCTGCAGGTCGTTTTCCATCAACCCCAATATATGCCGGGCCACCAGCGCTGCCATGCGCTTGCCTACGCCGATGTCGGCATACAATTCTTCCATCGACTTGGCGCTGGATTCGTTCAATAGCCGTTCAGTCAGTGCCTGCGGCAATTCCGGATCGACTTTCAGCGCCACCAGCGCCTGGGTCAGCAGGCGTTTGCCGAGATCGGTCGATTCCGACAGATTGATGGTGCGCAGATAATGGCGAATGGCAGAGCGAGCCTTGCCGGTACGCACGAAGGTCAGCCAGTTCGGGTTGGGGCGCGAGGTAGGCGAGGTGATGATTTCGACGATGTCGCCGTTGTGCAGCTCCGAGCGCAGCGGCACCTGTTCATGATTGATCTTGACCGCAATCGACTGGTCGCCGACATCGGTATGAATCGTATATGCGAAATCCAGCGCGGTGGCGCCGCGCGGCAGCGCAATGATTTTCGATTTGGGCGTGAATACATAAACCGAATCGGGAAACAGGTCGACTTTCACATGTTCCAGGAATTCGGCCGAATCGCCGGTCTGCTTTTGAATGTCCAGCAGGGATTGTAGCCATGCATGGGTGCGCTGCTGCAGGTCGGTCAAGCTTTCTTCTTCGCTCTTGTACAGCCAGTGAGCGGCGACGCCGGACTCGGCCACGCGGTGCATGTCCTGTGTGCGGATCTGGAATTCGACCGGCGTGCCATACGGGCCGATCAGCGTGGTATGTAGCGACTGGTAACCATTGAGCTTCGGGATTGCAATGTAATCCTTGAACTTGCCGGGCATCGGCTTGTACAGCGCATGCAGGGTGCCGAGCGCCACATAGCAATTGGCAAAGCTGTCGACCACAATCCGGAAACCGTACACATCCAGCACTTGAGAAAATGACAGGTGCTTGTTGCGCATCTTGCGGTAAATGCCGAACAGCGTTTTTTCGCGACCATACACTTGCACCTGCAGTCCGGCTGCGGCCAGCGTGTTCTTCACCGATTCAAGAATTTTACTGACCACTTCGCGACGATTGCCGCGCGCCGCTTTGACGGCCTTGGACAGGGTTCGGTAGCGCAGCGGATGCAGGTGGGAAAATGACAGTTCCTGCAATTCGCGATAGATATTGTTCAAGCCCAGCCGGTGCGCGATCGGCACATAGACTTCCATCGTCTCGCGCGCGATGCGGCGCTTTTTCTCGGGCGCCATCACCTCGAGTGTGCGCATATTGTGCAGGCGGTCGGCTAGCTTGACCAGGATGACCCGCACATCGCGCGCCATCGCCAGCAGCATCTTGCGGAAATTCTCTGCCTGCACTTCGATCTGGCTCTGGAATTCGATCTTGTCGAGTTTCGACAAGCCATCGACCAGCAAGGCAACCGGCGCGCCGAAACGCTCGATCAATTCTTCCTTCTTGACATCCTGGTCTTCCATCACGTCATGCAGCAACGCCGCCATGATGGCTTGCGCGTCGAGCTTCCAGTCGGCGCAAATTTCGGCAACTGCAATCGGATGGGAAATATAAGGTTCGCCCGACTTGCGCATCTGCCCGAGATGCATTTCATCGGAAAAACGGTAGGCTTCCCGAATTTTCTTGAGTTCGGATTCGCTCAGATACTCAGCCAGCTTGGCCGTGAGTTGCGAAACCGATGCAACGCCAGCGACGACTTCGTTAGCAGTGGAGGGGGGGACGTTTTTTTTGGCCAAGCGATCGGACGCTGTCCGTTTACGGAGAGTCGAGATGAGCGTTGAATCTGCAGGCATGACTTTCATACAGATAAGGCTTCAGGTTCATGCTGATAAGCTTCGGCCGCATGGCATTCGGATCGCATGGGCCGTTGGCAAAGAAGAGCGTGCCAATCAAGCCCGGTTCCGGTGTGCTTGATGATTAGGTTGGGACTTTTTTCAGCATTTCGATACCAACTTTCCCGGCAGCGATTTCGCGCAAGGCAATCACGGTCGGCTTGTCGCGTGCTTCCACTTTCGGGGTGTGCCCTTGCAACAACTGGCGTGCGCGGTAAGTCGCCGACAGTGTCAATTGAAAGCGGTTAGGGATTTGCTTCAGGCAATCTTCAATTGTAATACGGGCCATATGTACTCCTAAATCGGTGTTAGCTTAAATTGGCATGAATGCCCAGTTGGGCAAACAGGGAAGCGTTGCGCGCAGCCTGTTGCGCAAACCGGCAGCGGGCTGCTTGAACGATTGCTGTCAATTCTGACAAAGCAGTCGCAAAGTCTTGATTAATAATAACATATTCCGACTCGGGGGCGTGCGCGATTTCGCCGCCAGCGGCCAACATGCGCCGTAAAATCACGTCCGGTTCGTCCTGTCCGCGCTTTTTCAGGCGCTCTTCCAGCGCCGCGATCGACGGTGGCAGGATAAATACGCCGATCGCATCCGGAAATTGCTTTTTCACCTGTTGCGCACCTTGCCAGTCGATTTCCAGCAGGATATCGGTGCCGGCCTTCATTTGTTCAGCAATCTGGATGCGTGAAGTGCCGTAGTAATTACCATGGACCTCGGCCGACTCGAGAAATTCACCGGCTTCGCGTTTTGCCAAAAATTCTTCTACCGAAATGAAAAAATATTCGCGCCCATGCTGTTCCATCGGCCGAGGTTGTCTGGTGGTATAGGAAATCGACAGTTTAAGCGTCGATTCCTGTGCCAACAGCGCATTAACCAGGGTCGACTTGCCCGCGCCGGAGGGCGCAACGACCATGAATAAGCTGCCGGCGGTGGCTTGGGTTGGGGGCATGGCAATCCTCATGATAGCGCTGAAACAAACGAAAAATGGATGACTGGAATCTTGTCTAGAATAATCGTTAGCCGCAATTATTCCAAGTTCTGCACTTGCTCGCGCATCTGATCGATCAGTAACTTCAATTCCATTGCCGCGTCGGCCAATTCCTTCAAAGCTGCCTTGGAACCCAGCGTATTGGCTTCCCGGTTCAATTCCTGCATCATGAAATCGAGGCGCTTGCCGACTTGGCCACCTTTTTTCAGAATGTGGCGGGTTTCCGTCAGATGCGCGCCCAGTCGCCCCAGCTCTTCGGCCACATCGATACGCACGCCATACAGCGTGACTTCCTGGCGAATGCGTTCCAGCGCTTCTTCGCGCGAAACTGACGGCGCGCTGGTTTCACCGTGCAGCGCAATGCCGAGCGCTTCCTGCATGCGTTCGGTGGCCTTTTGCTGGAATTGTGCAATGACTTGCGGGATCAACGGGGTAATCCGCTGCACGATGGCTTCCATGGTATCGATGCGGGCCAGCAGGATGGTTTCCAATGCGGCGCCTTCGCGGGCACGCGTGTCGAGAAATGCAGTCAGCGTGCTTGTCATTACAGTAAGAATATCGGCTTGCAGCGTTTCTTGCGAAATTTGCGCTTCTTCAATGACGCCGGGCCAGCGCAACAAATCGTTGACGGTAAGTACCGGTGCATTGGGAAATTGCTGATGCACTGCACTTTGCAACTCGGCCAGGGTGGCGAGCAGCGGGGTATTGAGTGCCTGGGCGCTGCCGGTGGTGACCTTGCGGCCGAAACTCAAGCGGCATTCGACTTTGCCGCGTACCACTCGTCCCATGATCGCTTCGCGCAAAGCCGGTTCGACGGCGCGCAAATCGTCGTTAATCCGGAATTGCAAATCCAGAAAACGGGAATTGACACTTTTCAGTTCAATAGTTACGGTGCCGGCGGCTGTCTCGCGGGTGGTTACCGCGTAGCCGGTCATGCTTTGGATAGTCAAAATGAAAACCTCGGTTTTTCTTTACAAAACAGTGATTTATCCACACAATTCAGAGAATTATGTTGAAGCTGAGAAATTTGCAAGAATGAAACTTTTTATGCTTGCTTTTTCTCGCCGTTGTCACGATTGATTGGAGGCACATTGTATGGCTGCCCAGAATAATGCGCCATTGCCCGATGGGCTGGAAATTGCCGGATACCGCATTGTAAAGAAGATTGCATCCGGCGGGTTCAGTATCGTTTATCTGGCTTACGATGAAGACGGCAATGCCGTCGCCATCAAGGAATACCTGCCGAGTTCGCTGGCATTGCGTGAACCAGGCGAGCTGGTGCCAATTATTGCCCCGGAAAACCTGCCGATTTTCCGGATTGGCTTGAAATGCTTTTTCGAGGAAGGACGGGCACTGGCGCGTATTGCGCATCCAAATGTGGTCAGTGTGCTCAATTTTTTCCGGGCCAACGAAACCGTGTACATGGTGATGGCCTATGAATCGGGGCGCTCGCTGCAGGAGCATATCCTGCGCCGCCGCGACAAGGGCGAGCGGCCGCTGGTGTCCGAGCGCTTCATCCGCAAGATGTTCAGCCATGTGATGATGGGCTTGCGCGAAGTGCATACCAACAAGCTGCTGCACCTGGATTTGAAGCCGGCCAATATTTACCTGCGCGTCGACGGCACGCCGATCCTGCTGGATTTTGGCGCTGCGCGCCAGACCTTGAAAACCGATTTGCCCAAGCTGTATCCAATGTATACGCCCGGGTTTGCGGCGCCGGAATTGCATGCGAAAAACGGCAATCTTGGTCCCTGGACCGATATTTACGGCATTGGCGCATCGATGTTTGCCTGCATGGTCGGTGCGCCGCCGCAGCCGGCCGACCAGCGCAAGGTGACCGACAAGATGGAAGGGCATTTGCGCAAGCTGGAAGGCATCTATTCATCAGAGTTGATCGAAGTGATCCGCTGGACGCTGAAGATGGATGCACTGGAGCGTCCGCAAAGCGTGTTTGCGTTGCAAAAGGCCTTGCGCGAACCGGTGCCGGAAAAAAAGGCGATCGCAGCGGTGGGCAAAGTTACGCGCAAGGTGCGTGGATTTTTTAGTCGGTTTGGCAAGGATAAGTCGAATCTCAACACGATTCAGGAAAACACGCAGTATCAGTAGGCACTCATTTAATCATTATGCGATTTTCTGTCTATCAAGAGAGCCACATCGGTGGCCGCAAGATCAACCAGGACCGGATGGGCTACAGCTTTACCCGGGATGCGTTGCTGTTGCTGCTGGCCGATGGCATGGGCGGACATATCCAGGGTGATGCAGCGGCGACCATTGCCATGCAGACGATTGCCACCTTGTTCCAGCAAAATGCCAATCCGTATATTAAAAAGCCGGAACGGTTTCTGGAAGACAGTTTCTTTGCCGCGCACCGGGAAATCCACCGCTACCGCGCTATTAACAATTTGCCGGAAACGCCGCGCACCACCGTCGTTGCCTGTCTGATCCAGCACAATACCGCGTTCTGGGCGCATTGCGGCGACTCGCGCCTGTACTGGATGCGCAATGGTCAGATCCTGGCGCGCACGCGCGACCATTCGCGCATCGAAACCCTGATTGCGCAAGGCAAGGTCGACCCCAGCGAGCGCGACACCCATCCGGAGCGTAACAAGTTATTCAATTGCCTGGGCGCGCCCAACCTGCCGATCGTCGAGATTTCACGTCGCGCCAGCCTGCAGGCCGGCGATGTGATGCTGCTGTGCTCGGATGGCCTGTGGTCGATTTTGCCGGACCATCAACTGGCCCACAGTCTGCAAAACAATACGATCGTGCGTGCCGTGCCGCAACTGGTGAATACGGCGGTCGGCATTGCCGGCAAGACTAGCGACAATGTGACTGCGCTGGCAATGATGTGGGAAAGCGGCAGCAGTTCGAATGACCCGCATTCAATCACCACCAATGTGTTGCCGATCGGCGCCGTCACCACCACCATCCAGGCGCCGCGCCATGCCGACCTGGAAAACGCCGATGTCTTTAATGAAAATGACATTGAAAAGGCGATCGAGGAAATCCGCAGCGCGATTGAAAAATCCGCCAAGCTCACGACCAAGGGGTAAACTCCCGGTTTGCGCACATCCATTTTTAAAACAGGTTGACTATGCTGACAGAAACCCGCCCCAGCGGCCGTGCCGCTGATGCTTTGCGTCCGGTGCGCCTGAGCCGTCATTACACCAAGCATGCCGAAGGTTCGGTGCTGGTCGAATTTGGCGACACCAAGGTGATTTGCACCGCCAGTATCGAAGAAAAGGTGCCCGGCTTTTTGAAGGGCAAGGGGCAGGGCTGGATGACTGCCGAATACGGCATGCTGCCGCGTTCGACACACAGCCGCATGGACCGGGAAGCCGCCAAGGGCAAGCAGTCCGGCCGCACCCAGGAGATCCAGCGCCTGATCGGGCGTTCGCTGCGCGCAGCGTTCGATCTGGATGCGTTTGGCGAGCGCACTCTGCATCTGGATTGCGACGTGATCCAGGCGGACGGCGGTACCCGCACCGCAGCGATTACCGGTGCCATGGTTGCCGCCTATGATGCCTTTTCCATCCTGGCCGGGCGCAAGCTGATTGCGGCAATACCGGTTCGGCATTTTGTTGCTGCGATTTCGGTCGGCGTCTATCGTGGCGTGCCGGTGCTGGACCTCGATTACCTGGAAGATTCGGATTGCGACACCGACATGAATGTGGTGATGACCGATGCCGGACACTTTGTCGAAGTGCAGGGCACTGCCGAGGGCGCAGTCTTCGATCGCGCCACCATGGACCGCTTGCTGGATCTGGCGCAATCGGGCATTGGCGACTTGATCCGTCTACAGAAAAGTACGCTGGGCCTGGCCTGATCAAACCTTCTTCAGCTATACGAGACACCTATGTATGTCGTCATCTTCAGGGCCAGGCCGGGTGCCATCGACAGTGACTATGCGCACACCGCTGCCAGAATGCGGGAAATTGCATTTGCCTCTTTCGGCTGCCTGGATTTTGTGTCGGTTACCGAAGGCGACCAGGAAGTCGCTTTGTCGTACTGGCCTGACGAAGCCAGCATCCAGCAATGGAAGGCGCATTCAGAGCATGTGCTTGCCCAGGAGCTTGGCCGCGAAAAATGGTATGCGTCTTATATTGTGCAAATTGCAGAAATCAAGCGCGAGTACCAGTTTAATCCCCCTGCGGGTCGTTGACGACGCCCTTGGGGATATAGGCGAACATGCAATCGAAACAAGCCATGCGTAACTGGCCGCAAGATGCCCGGCAATCATTGCGCTTTCTGGCCGCGGCGCGCCACTTCCTGCCGCAACAGCTGGACTGTCCGGCCGAACTGGAAATGCAGTACGCATCGCACTTGCGGCATGCCGAATTTCAGGCTGCGCTTGATATCCTCGAACAGATAGGCGACTTGCATTCCGGTTACGAGCATGAATCGACTTTTTGGAAAGAACTGTATTACGCTGCGCAGCACATGGCATTGCCGGAGCATGCGGCCCGTTTTGCAGAGCGTCTGCGGCAAGTCGCCGAAATGCAGCGCTTGCAGTTTTGAGTTCTAATATCGTTAGTCGGCCGCTGGCAGGCCCAAATTTCACCTTCGCTGTAAGCGCTCTCGCCTCAACTTTGACTTGCCATTCATGACCCAAACCATCGTGCTTGCCTCCAACAATGCCGGCAAGCTAAAGGAATTCAATCAGTTGCTGGCGCCGATCGGCTTTACCCTGCATGCGCAGGGCGAGTTCAATGTGCCGGAAGCCGATGAGCCGCATCCGACTTTTGTTGAGAATGCGCTGGCCAAGGCGCGCCACGCATCGCGTCTTACCGGGCTGCCGGCGCTGGCTGACGATTCCGGCATTTGCGCCAATGCGCTGGCAGGTGCGCCCGGGGTCTGGTCGGCGCGCTACGCTGGCGAACCGAAGTCGGATGCCCGCAACAATGCCAGGCTGGTCGCGGAGCTGGCTGCACATGCTGACAAGTCGGCCTATTATTACTGTGTCTTGGTACTAATACGGCATGCCGAAGATCCGCAGCCGCTGATAGCCGAAGGGCGCTGGAATGGTGAAGTGATTGAGGCTGCGCGTGGCGCCGGCGGCTTTGGCTACGATCCGCATTTCTGGTTGCCGTCTCTGGGCCAGAGCGCCGCCGAGCTGTCGGCGGATGAAAAAAATCGCCTGTCGCATCGCGGCCAGGCATTGCGTTTGCTGGTTGAGAAATTACGATGATTCCGATTAAACCGGTGGGCATGCAGCCTGCACCGACAGTGGCGCTGCCATCCGCAGCGCAAGCCGCCAATGCTTATCTCAAGCCGGGCGTGCTGAACCTGAGCAGCCTGCCGCCGCTGTCGCTGTACGTGCATTTTCCGTGGTGCGTTAAAAAATGCCCGTATTGCGATTTCAATTCGCATGAAGCGCAGGGCGCTTTTCCCGAGGCTGACTATCTGGACGCCATGCGCGCCGACCTGGAAAGCGCATTGCCGCTGATCTGGGGCCGGCGGATTTACACGATTTTCATCGGCGGCGGCACGCCCAGCCTGATGTCCGCGGCCGGTCTCGACCGCCTGCTGTCGGATATCCGCACCTTGCTGCCGGTTGACGGCAGGGCGGAAATCACCATGGAAGCGAACCCCGGCACCTTCGAAGCCGAAAAGTTCAAATCCTATCGCGCCAGCGGCATCAACCGGCTGTCAATCGGAATCCAGAGTTTCAATTCGCAGCATCTGCTGGCACTGGGTCGAATCCACGACGGTGACCAGGCGCATCGCGCCGTCGAGATTGCCCATGCCAATTTCGACAATTTCAACCTCGACCTGATGTATGCACTGCCGACCCAGACCATCGAACAGGCGCAGGCCGATGTCGCCACGGCGATTCGCTGCGCGCCGCCGCATTTGTCGCTGTATCACCTGACACTGGAACCCAATACCTATTTCGCGAAATATCCGCCGGTGGTGCCGGATGACGATACCAGCGCGGAAATGCAGGAAATGATCGAGTCTGCCACCGCAGCCGCCGGTTACGGCCATTATGAAGTGTCCGCCTACGCGCAAGCCGGCCGACAGTCGCGTCACAATTTGAATTACTGGCAGTTTGGCGATTACCTGGGCATCGGCGCCGGCGCGCATTCCAAGATTTCCTTTCCGCATCGAATCGTGCGACAGGCGCGCTACAAGCAGCCGAAAACCTATATGGAGCAAATGCGCGCCGGCAATCCGATCCAGGAAGAGGCGGAAATCAGTCGCGGCGAACTGGGCTTTGAATTCATGTTGAATGCATTGCGCCTGACCGAAGGCTTCGACGTGAACCTGTTTGCCGAGCGTACCGGCCTGACGATCAATGCAATTGACGGCGCATTGAATGCGGCCGAAACCAAAGGTTTACTCTACCGAGACCATAAAATCATCCGGCCAACCCTGCTCGGACAGCGGTTTTTAAATGACTTACAGCAAATGTTTTTGACTGATTAGCCAGATTGCTGCGGTAAATGCAGCATTCAGGGGATGATTTACAAAGGTTCTTAGGTATAATTCGGCCTACGGAAGGTTGGCCGAGCGGTTTAAGGCACCGGTCTTGAAAACCGGCGAGGATGCGAGTCCTCCGTGAGTTCGAATCTCACACCTTCCGCCA
>JAKFFK010000173.1:0-69578 GCA_036675285.1 Paucimonas sp.
CGAACTGGTCGAGCCACGCTTGATCAGCAAGGTGAGTGAGCGCACCGGCAGCGTACTCTTTGAAGCGCTCGCCGCGTCGCCGCGCACACAGGCAATTTCAGAACGCAACGCTTACGTGATGGACAGCATGCTGCGCGACGTGGTGCAGCATGGGACTGGGCGGCGCGCGATGACGCTTGAGCGCAAAGATTTGGCCGGCAAAACCGGAACTTCCAACGATGCCCGGGATGTCTGGTTCGCCGGCTATTCATCAGGAGTCGCCTCAGTGGTCTGGATGGGATACGATCAGCCGCGCAGTCTGGGAAAATCGACGGGGGGCAGCTTGGCACTGCCGGTATGGACAGACTACATGAAAGTTGCCATCGCCGATCGGGTAGAGACGGAGCGCGCAATGCTGCAGGATCTGGCCTTCATCGATAACGATTATGTTTACCAGGAATATCTGGGTGAGAGCTGTGTCGATGATCAGAACACGTTTATTCAAAGTCCGTTCGAATGCGTCCGTGTCGTAGATAATCCAGGCACAGACACCCGATTCGCGCAGCCTGCAACGGATGATCAGACACCGATTACTGTCGCTGAAGAACGTAGCAGGATACTGGAATATTTCATGGAGAGAACCGAATAGGTCAGCGAATCGCTGGCATGGCCTTTGTTCGATTTTTTCGGCATCAAATTCTTGGACCGGCGTGTAAACTGACGGCGGCAACACGTAATTCATTCAGTCGAGATCCTCAAGAGTATAAAGAAAAGCTGCAATATCGCGCGCGTCTTGCTCGGTTACGCCAAGGTACGGCATGGCTGACAGCGGATCGAACTGCTGCGGGTACCGCAGCCACTGCACCATGTTCTCCGGCGTATTGGGCATGATGCCGGCGATGTAGCGCCGATTCGCCATGCCGTTGAGCGGTGGACCGACCGGCGCGTTGGGTCCGACCATGCCGGGCACCTGATGGCAAGTCAGACACAGGTACTGTTGCAATGCGCGCTTGCCGGCCGCAGCATTGCCGAGCGTCGTTGCGGCGGAAGATGGCCCAGCCGCGGTACGCGCAGCGTCCGGGGCTTGCCGGCTCAGCACCTGATATTGCGTCGGTGACAGCATGGGCATGCGCTCGATGAATGCGACGATGTCCCAGATCTCGGCATCGCTCAGACGGTATTCCCAAGCAGGCATGCCGCTCATCTTGATGCCATGCTTGATCACCCAGTACAGCTCTGCCGGCGGCCAATGGCGCGCTGTCACTACCAGGTTGACCGGTGCCGGCGTCATGCCATAGCTAAAGGGAGCTGGCGCTACGCCGGGCGCGCCGTGGCACTGCAAGCAATGGGCGCGGTAATGCGCCAGACCACTGTGCAGCCTTTGCTCACCGGACAAGTCGGGCACTTCGATCGATTCCGAGCGCAGCTTGACCGATTTTCGCATCGCATAGTCGAGCAGATGAAACACCGGCCCGGTATGCTGTGCGGTCGCCGCGATGTTATAGACGCCGAAATAGACGAAGCCCGCTGCTGCGGCCATGCCCAGGAAACCTAGCACTGCGAGCGTTCTGAGTCGGATCGTCATGGTCTGCGCCGCATTAGTTCAAGGTGTACAGATATGCCGCTATATCGGTTGCTTCCGCTTTCGAAATGCCCAGGTTTGGCATTGCGGTGCGCGCATCGACTTCGGGTGGATTCTGCAGCCAACGCACCATATCCGCAGGCGTATTGGGAAGGACGCCGCCGATATAGGCCCGATGCGCAATCTTGTGCAAGGGCGGTCCGACGTTGCTTCCCTGGTTAGCCGCACCGGGCATCGCATGACAGGCGGTGCAGCCGTAGCGCGCAATCAGTTCCCTGCCCCGCTCGATATCGCCGCCGGCAATCTTCGTCGTTGCGCTGTCTTCGCAGGCAACAATCCACAACACGATCGGCAGCCAGGCGAGCCAGCGCAGGAATGACTGCATGCTAGCGCTCCAGCGCTTGCAAATCGCGAGCCGGACCGCCGTGCGGTGCGATCGCCCGTGCGGCGAAATACAGCCCTGCGCCTAGCAGCATGAATCCGGCCGGCACCCACATGATGAGTCCGCCCAACTGCTGATCTTCCAGAAGACTCAGACCCCAGGCTTCGGTTCTTCCGGCATATACCGGATACCAGGGGCGCGGCGAAAATGTCAGGAGCGCGCCAAGTACGCCGGTATGAATGGCGGTGGTCAATACATACAAAGCTGCGCTGGCGTCGCGCAGCCGCATATGCGAACCGATCAGCGACGCCCAGAACAGCAGTGCCGAGCCCAGGAAACTGATGTGTTGCAGCGTGTGCGTGCTTTCATCGGCAAGGCTTGCGGCAAACAGGCTGGGGAAATGCCAAATCCACAAAATCAACGCATGCAACAACCAGGCAACCAGCGGCCGCGTCAACACGTCCCATGCGCTTCGCACCGGCCGGCTGCGCACCAGCCGCGCGATACGCGTTCGCGCGGGCATTGAAAATGCCCAGATGAAGGCAGCCAGCGGATTGCCTGCCACCAGAAGCGGCGCCGCGCCCAGCATCATCAATTCATGCTGTGCCATGTGCATCGAGAACAACTCATCGCCGAGCGCATCAACCGGCGATACCAGCGCGACCACCAGTAGCGCCAGCCCGGAAAAAAAACAGACGGCGCGCACGCCGGAGATACCGGCACCAAACCGTACCTCGCCCCACAGACGCTGTATGCCGGCGGCGTACAGCCATGCGGAGGCAACCAGGCCTGCCAGCACCCAGGCATCGATTTGCCAACCGACGCCGGCCACCAAGGCGGCCGCAAGCGGGATCAGCCATGCCGCATGCATTGCCAGCGGCTTGTCGCTGGCCGCGCCGCGCGCCGCCAGCATGGTGATCAACATGGCGCCGCTTGCTGCGATCCAGCCGTCAGTCTGTCCTGGTAACGCTTCGATGATGCCAGCCGGCGACGCGCTACCGTGTGCAGCCACCCGCAGCGCCATGCCGGCACCGGCTGCGAACAGACATAAATGAAGCAATGACCGGATCGGCATGAGCAAAGACCAGAAGGCGCAAGAAAAGTCGAATCGAGCTAGGCATTGCAATATCTTTGCCAGCACGCTGTAGTAATTAATGCCGCAATCTGCGATATGGCTCGCACTCGGCTGAGATTGATTCTTGATGGCACGATTGAACATTCTTTAATGTAAAAAATTCATGGCCGTCGTTGAATCCTGCAGAAAGAACCAAGCCATGTACCGGATGCCAAGTAGCCATACGGAATTAAAACCAATGGTATGCAAAGTGCTTCAACCAAAACATGGCGTAGCCAGCCGCAACAATAATGCTTACCGCAGCGTAATTCTTAATCCGAAGAGTGTTTGACGCCGATGCCAGCTCGCCTGACCTTGTGGTTCTTTGCCTGCCTGCCCGGCATCGCGCATAGTAACGCGCAATCGGTGCTCCATCCCAAAGGGCGGGATGCCGCCTATATTGCCGATATCACCTGGGTGTTATTCATCGGCGGCGGCTTGATTTTTTTTCTTGTCTTGGTGCTGACCGGCATCGCGCTATTCGGCAAACAGACCCAGCGCGGCTGGCTGGCGCGGCGCGGGTTGATTATCGGCGGCGGCATCGTCTTCCCGGTGGTGGCCCTGTCGGCCCTGCTCGTCTACACTTTTTCCTCCGGCGCAGTGAATATCCATCGCGGCTCGCCAGCGGCGCGCATCGAGGTTATCGGCGAACTCTGGTGGTGGCGTGTGCGCTATCTGGACGAGCGCGGCGGCTTGCTGCTGGAAACCGCCAATGAAATCCGCATTCCGGCGGACCGGCCGGTGGAGATCCTGCTCAAGAGCGCCGATGTGATCCACAGCTTCTGGGTGCCGAACCTGGCCGGCAAGATCGACCTGATACCGGGGCATACCAATCGGCTGCGCCTGCATGCCGACAGTCCGGGCAGTTTTCGCGGTCAGTGCGCCGAATATTGCGGCGCGCAGCACGCGAAGATGGCCTTCCATGTGATCGCCGAACCCCAGCCTGCGTTCGATGCCTGGCTGACAAACCAGATGCGTGCGGCTATCGAACCGAAAGACGACTTGCTGCGCCTCGGCCAGCAGCTGTTTCTGGACAATCGATGCGGCCAATGCCATACAGTGCGCGGCGCGCCTGCGGCCGGAACGCTCGGCCCGGACCTGACCCATATCGGCAGTCGCCGCAGCCTGGCGGCCGGCATTCTGCCGAATAACCCTGGCACCATGGCCGGCTGGATCACCGGCAGTCAAACCATCAAGCCCGGCAACCGCATGCCGTCCTTTCACCAGTTTTCCGGTCATGAATTGCGCACGCTGGCCGCATACCTGGCGAGTTTGCAATGACGACGACTCTCTCAAACTTCGACAAGGAAGTGCGAAATGGGCTTCCTTGACTTCACAAATTACGCGCTATGGATCAATCTCGCGGTGTTTTCCGCATCGGCCGGCGTGGTATGGTTTACCGGCGTGCGCATCACCCGCTATGCAGATGCGATCGCGCGCATCACCGGGGTTGGACGTGCCGCGATCGGATTGGTTTTACTGGGAGGCATTACTTCGTTGCCGGAGTTCGCGGTAGCGATTTTTTCCGCAATCGCGCAGAACCCTGCGCTGGCAGTCAATAACCTGCTTGGTGGCGTCGTCATGCAAAAAGCCATACTGGCTGCTTGCGATGCATTAATCGGAAAAAATGCGCTGACCGTGATCGTGTCGTCGCCGACATTGCTGCTACAGGGAGCGTTGGGTATTTTGCTGCTGGCGATTGTCGCGGCGGCAATTGCCGTCCCTGACTTTCCGTTATGGGGCGCGGGCATGTGGTCCTGGCTGCTGCTGGGCATGTTTGCCTGGTCGATATGGATGCTTTCGCGCGCGGAAGGACGCCTTCCGTGGCAAGCGCAGGACGAAAATGCGGCTGCGCCTGAACCGTCCTCTGATGAAGAACAAGCGTCGACAAGCGATGATCATGGCTCCCTTAAAAGCATCATCGGCAAAACCGCGCTCGCCGGCGCGGTGATACTGGTCGCCGGCTTTTTCCTCAGCCAAACCGGCGATGCGATCGCCGGGCAAACCGGCCTTGGCCAAAGCTTCGTCGGCGCAGTTCTGCTTGCCTTCTCCACCTCACTGCCGGAACTAAGTACCGTGATTTCGGCCATGCGGCTGTGCCAATATGAAATGGCTATTTCCGACATCCTCGGTACCAACCTGTTCAACATTGCTCTAATTTTCCTGGTCGATATCGTGTACGACGGCGCACCGGTGTTTAACGAAGTGGATATGTTTTCCCTGTTTGCGGCGCTGTTGGGCATTGTCCTGACAGCGATCTACCTGATCGGCCTGATCGAGCGGCGCAACCGGACCATCGCCCGCATGGGAATCGACTCGTTCGCGACGATCGCGGTGTATTTTGCCGACCTGCTCATTCTGTACCAGTTAAGGTGATCGGCACCATGGCGGATATCGACAATATTCTTCCCAACACCGCGCCGCGCCCGCAGGAAGAAACCGACCTGCTGGCGCGCGTCTGGCAGCCGCCCAAGGGCTTGTCTTTCCTCACCGCAGTCAACAATACCTACATCGGCCTGCTTTATATCGGCACCGCATTTTTGTTTTTCCTACTGGCCGGCATCCTTGCGCTGATGATGCGCACCCAGCTGGCAGTGCCGGACAACGACTTGATCAGCTATCAAACCTACAACCAGCTGTTCACCATGCATGGCACCGTGATGATGTTCTTGTTCGCGGTGCCGGCGGTGGAAGCGATGGGTGTTCTGCTGTTGCCGAACATGCTGGCCGCCCGCGACTTGCCGTTTCCGCGTTTGTCGGCATATGCCTACTGGGCGTATGCGGTGGGCGGTCTGGTGTTTTTCTGCAGCCTGTTCTTCGATCTCGCGCCGCAAGGCGGCTGGTTCATGTACCCACCGTTAACGAGTTACCAGCATTCGCCCGGCGCCAATGCCGATTTCTGGCTGCTCGGTATCGGTTTCATCGAGATTTCGGCGATCGCCGGCGCCATCGAAATCGTGGTCGGCGTGCTGCGCACGCGCGCGCCCGGCATGACGCTCGACAAAATTCCGATCTTTGGCTGGGCCATGTTGGTGTTTGCCGGCATGATCATTTTCGCCTTCCCCGCGGTCATTCTTTGCACCATCCTGCTGGAGCTGGAGCGCAGCTTTTACTGGCCTTTTTTCGTCGCCGAAAAAGGCGGTGACCCTTTGCTGTGGCAACACCTGTTCTGGTTCTTCGGCCATCCTGAGGTGTACATCATTTTCCTGCCTGCAGTCGGCATGGTGTCGATGATCGTGTCGGCCATGGTGCAGCGGCGGCTGATTGGCCACAACCTGATCGTGCTGGCGCTGATCGCCACCGGATTTTTTAGTTTCGGGCTGTGGGTGCACCATATGTTCGCCACCGGTATCCCGCAACTGTCGCTGAGTTTTTTTTCGGCGGCCAGCATGGCGGTCTCGATACCGAGCGGCATCCAGGTATTCGCGTGGATCGCGACGATGGCGGCCGCCCGCCGCTTCAAGATCAAGGTGCCGCTGCTGTTCGTACTGGGCTTCCTGTTCATCTTTGTGCTCGGCGGCTTGACCGGCGTGATGGTCGCAGTCGTCCCCTTCGATTGGCAGGCGCACGACACCTACTTTGTGGTAGCGCATCTGCATTACGTGCTGTTCGGCGGCATGGTGTTCCCGCTGTTCGCGGCGTTCTATTACTGGGCGCCGTTCGTCAGCGCCAGGCCGCTGTCCGAACGACTCGGAAAATGGTCGTTCTGGTTGATGTTTGCCGGCTTTAACGTGGCTTTCTTCCCGATGCATATCACCGGACTGGCCGGCATGCCGCGCCGGGTGTATACCTATTCGGAAGCGCTCGGCTGGGGGCCGTTGAATATGCTCTCCACCATCGGCGCCTACATCATTGCCGCCGGTGTCTTGGTATTCCTGTATGACCTGGTACGCAATTTCAGACCGACTGGTGGCCAAAATGCCGGCAATATCTGGAATGCCGGGACGCTGGAGTGGCTGCCCAACGATAACTATGGCGTACGCAGCATCCCGATCATTAGCACCCATGAACCTTTGTGGGAACAGCCGAACCTCGCCGACGATGTCGCCGCCGGCCGCTATTACTTGCCGAATGCGCCGACTCAAGGCCGCGAAACCATTGTCACAAGCCCGATCGACGCCAGGCCGCAATACGTGCTGCAAATGCCGGGACCATCCTGGCCTGCTTTACTGTCAGCGCTCGGCACCGCCGGCTTTTTCCTGTCGCTCACCGTCAAGTTGATCGTGCCGGCGCTGCTGTTCGGCGCCATGGCGATCTGGATGATGTTCAAATGGATGTGGAGCACCGATCCCGCGCCTTTGCCGGAAGAGGTCGACATCGGCGGAGGCATCCGGCTGCCTACCTACATGAGTGGCCCCTCCTCCCATTCATGGTGGGCGATGGTAATCCTGATCCTGGTCGCCGGTTCGATTTTCGGTTCGATGCTGTTTTCTTACCTATTCCTGTGGACGGTATCGCCGGACGTGTGGCCGAAGGCCGCGGATCTGCCGGCCCTGGCATGGCCGGGTGCGGCCGTCGCGGCACTGGCGGCAAGCGGCGCCTGCGTCGCGTGGCTGAGCCGCCGCCTGCGGCGCGGCGCGGCGACATTGCAGATTTCTTTCATCATGCCGGCGGCGATTGTGCTGCTTGCCGCATCGACCGCGATTGAATGCTACGGCCAGTTGCAGACCGGATTGAGCCCGCGGCACAGCGCCTATGGCGCAGCGGTGTACGGGATCATCGCGCTGCAGGGCTTCTTTGCGGTAGTGGTGGCGATGATGGGCTTGTACACTGTGGCGCGCGCGCGGCGCGGAATGCTCGACAGCAGGCGGCGCAACACCTTCGACAACACCATGCTGCTCTGGTACTACACTTTAGCGCAAGGCATGATCGGACTGGCGCTGGTGCATGCATTTCCGCGGCTGACCGGAGGGTGACCATGCCAGCCGCATCGTTTACCCGCAGCTTCCTGCTGTTGTTTTCCGGCCCCATCATCTGGACCGTGCATTTCCTGGCGATTTATAGCTGGACCGGCGTGCTGTGTGCGCGCCCGTCTTGGGCCACGGACCGGATGATCGTCTCGGGGATTGTGCTGGTATCAGTGGCGGCGGTTGCGGCCATCACGCTCATCCATGTCCGCATCTGGATGCACACCGCACAGCCGATGGCAGATGCCGGCTTTCTGCGCAGAACGGCCGCCGCGCTTGGCCTACTGTCGGCGCTTGCGATTGTCTGGGAAACGCTGCCGGCTTATATCGTGCCCGCCTGCGGCTAACTCTGCGCTGCGCATAATTTTCATTTTCCTGGTAATTCTTACCTGAAACGCCAAAACATAGGCAATCGCGCATGGCGAAGGCGAGTGGCATGCGACTTGCAAATCCATGCTTGTTACTATTGGTCACGAAAAAACAATCATGGCCACAACAGTTGCTGATTTTCTGCTGCAACGACTGCACGCTTGGGGCGTGCGCCGTGGCCGCATATCTCGATGGCGCAGGCAAGGGCTTACCTGTCGACCCTGGTGGATCGCGATCCCGATGCGATCGGCATCGGGATCGCATCGGTCAAGGAATGGTGGGATGGCATGTTCCCGGGCGATAAACGGTAGAGAGCGATGAGGATATAGCCGACCGTCTCGATGCCGGCGCATCATCGAATAAAGGCTCGCCATGTCGACCGACGAACCGTCGATCCCAATCAAGTATATCCGGGCCGCCGCCTATACGGTGCTGACCGACGATCCCGAATCCGACGGCACCCTGGACTGCGGCGCAAGCACATTAGTCATTGTTGAAAGTTAGCTGTGGGTGCCAACGAAAGTTAACCATTACGTTGACACCCATCGCCGCTTTATTTAACTAAAAATCGCACATTCACCGTCTTCTTGTCTGCAAACGTCACGGCAGCAATTGCCTTCGTTCCTTTCCCAAGCTTTGCCTCCCCTTTGGTCGCTAATGTATTGTCGCCCGCCGGTTCGAGAAGCACCTCGTTTTTTTCAGCCCCGTTCAAAACGGTCAGCTTTCCGGTAGCACCGGTGGTCGCAACCGGTTTTCCATGGTCTTCCACGTAAATCGTCGCACGACCGTCCTTATTGACCAGCTCGAAGCTCAGGTCGCTAGCGGTCTGGACGACACCGCCATGCTTTGGTTTGTCGCCATGCGCCAATACATTGCCAGATATCGCTATTGTTACTGCCATTGCCACAAGGGCCATCAATTTTTTCATTGCTCTCTCCATAGGTACAGCGGCTCTGATATGGGCGCCGCTGCAATTGCCCATTCCTAATATGCTTCCTTCGCATCACCCGCAACAATCGCTTCCAGCGGTTTACGGCCGACTAGCCAGAAAATCAGCGGCGTCAGGAGCGAGTCGAGAATTGTCGAACTGACCAATCCACCAAAAATCACCACTGCGACCGGATGGAGAATTTCTTTCCCGGGCGCGTCGGCAGCCAGGAGCAACGGCACTAGCGCAAATGCAGCCACCAGCGCGGTCATCAACACCGGCGTCAGTCGTTCCAGCGAACCGCGCACAATCATCGGCACGCCGAATGTCTCGCCTTCAAATTTACACAAGTTGATGTAATGGCTGACCTTCAGAATGCCGTTACGCGTCGCAATGCCGGTCAACGTGATGAAGCCCACCATCGACGCAACGGAGAGTGACACCCCGGCAATCCACATTGCAATAACGCTGCCAATCAGGGCAAATGGAATATTCCCCATGATGACCAGGGCTAGCACCCCTGACTTGTAACGGGAGTAAAGCACTAGAAAAATCATGGCAAGCGACGCCAGGGATAATCCGACAATCAGTGTCATCGCCTGTTCCTGCGCCTGGAATTGTCCTTCGATACTGACAAAGTAGCTGCCCGGGAGCGAGGTTGCGGCAATTGCTTTGCGTACATCGGCGATGACGCGCGACATGTCGGAGCCATCGGTATTGGCATACACCACGATGCGGCGCCGGCCATTTTCCCGGCCAATCTGGTTCGGTCCGTCACCTTCCTCCACAGTAGCAACCGACGACAAAGGAATTCGGCCGGCAGGACTATCCAGCATCACTCGAGCTAAATCCTGTGGCGAGCGGCTATCGTCCGGCAAGCGGACCATCAAATCGAACCGGCGCGGGCCATCGACCACCTGGGTTATCCGCTCCCCCTCTGAAAGTGTCTGCAACGCGGTCAAGACCTGCCCTGGAGACAAGCCGTATTGCGCGGCTTTCCGATAATCGACTCGCACTTTGATTTGCGGAATGAGCACTTGCCGCTCAACCGACAAGTCAACCAACCCTGGAACGCTGGACAATCTGCCTCTCAGGCCCTCAGCGAGCCCGCGGAGGGTATCGAGGTCATCCCCATAGATTTTCAAGGCGATTTGCGCCCGCACGCCGGAAAGCAGGTGGTCCAACCGGTGAGAAATTGGCTGGCCGATTGCGAAAGATGCCGGAATGACGCCCAGGCGCGACCGAATATCCGCCATTACCTCTTCCCGGTCGCGTACTGAGCGTTTCAGGTCGACATCGATTTCTGCCGAATGCACACCTTCCGCATGCTCATCAAGCTCGGCGCGGCCAGTCCGCCGCCCTACCTTGATGACTTCAGGGACTTCCTGGATAAGCGTTTCCGCCAGCGCCCCCATGCGGTTGGCTTCGGTGAGCGACGTTCCAGGCGTAAATGTCATCCCCATCACCAGCGACCCTTCGTTAAATGGCGGAAGGAAGGCACGCGGAAAGAACGGCACGGAGGCTGCGGCCATCACGACGGCGACAGCGGCGACAGCAATAATGTTTTTTGCGCGAGGGAACGACCAATCAAGAATACGGGCATCCCATGCCTTCAACCGCTTTACCAGAGGGCTGTCACCGTGCGCCAGTTGTTTCATGTGCGGCAACAGGTAGTACGCCAGCACAGGCGTAACTGTCATGGAAACCAGCATTGATGCCAGAATGGATACGATGTACGCGATGCCAAGGGGTGCGAACAGGCGGCCTTCAATGCCTGGCAGGGCAAACAGCGGCACGAAGACCAGCACGACAATGATCGTGGCATAGACAATGCCGGACCGGACCTCGACGGATGCGTGCCAGATGGTTTCCAGGACTGACGGTGGACTGACCTCAGTGCGCCGCTGTTTCAGGCGCCGTAAGATGTTTTCAATGTCCACGACCGCATCGTCCACCAGCTCGCCAATCGCAATGGCAAGACCGCCCAGCGTCATCACGTTGATGGACTGCCCGAGCAAATGAAAGGCGACCGCAGTGACGGCCAGCGACAGCGGAATGGCAATCAGCGAAATGGCGGTCGTTCGGAAGTTGAGCAGAAACGCGAACAGGATAATGGCCACCAGGATGGCACCGTCACGCAGCGCTTCGACAACGTTATTGATGGAGGCTTCAATGAAATCAGCTTGACGGAACAGCACTTCCGGCGCCGAAAGTCCAGCTGGTAGCCCTTGTTTGAGTTCAGATAAAGCCGTTTCAATTTGCTCCGTCAGCTTCACGGTGTCCGCCGCGGGCTGCTTTTGCACGCTGACGATGACCGCGGGCTTGCCATTCATCCCGGCGTCGCCACGCTTGAAAGCCGGGGCGTATCGTACTTCGGCCACCTGCTCCAATAATACCGGTGTGCCGTTCCGATAAGCGACAGGCAGACCCTTCACGTCATCCAGCCGGTTAGTCCGACCAAGATTGCGAATCAGGTATTCGCGGCTATTCAGGTCAATGAAGCCGCCACTGGTATTGGCCGCAAAGCCTTGTACCGATGCTTTGACCTGGTCGAGCGTCACATTGAACTGCGCCATGCGCGCCGTATCTGGTTCGACACGCAGTTGCCGGACATCGCCGCCAATCGGAATGACCTGAGAAACACCCGGAATCGATAGGAGTCTAGGCCGCAAGACAAAGTCTGCATACTCCCGTGCCTGCATCGGATTGGCTTTCGAAACATCGATGGGCAGCGCAATCAGCATCACTTCGCCCATGATGGACGATACCGGCCCCATGATGGGTGCTATGTCGCCCGGAAGCTGTTCCTTGACGAGTGCAAGCCGTTCAGAGACGAGTTGGCGGTTGCGGTAGATGTCCGTGCCCCAGTCAAACTCGGCATAGACAATCGACAACCCGACGCCCGAGACGGAACGCACGCGAGTAACGCCGGGCATGCCGTTCAAGGATGTCTCGATGGGGAAAGACACCAGCTGCTCGACCTCTTCGGGCGCCATGCCGCCGGCTTCCGCCAAGACGGTGACCAAGGGCTTGTTCAGGTCCGGAAATACATCGACCGGCGTGCGTGTTGCCATCAGTGTGCCGTACATCACCAATAGTGCTGCCGCCGCCAGAATAAAGAGACGATTGCTCAGGCTAAAGCGAACTATCCAGTTAAACATGCGTTCGTCCCTACCGAATCTGGTTAATGAGACTTGCGCCCGACACGACAACGCGGTTATCCGGCGTCAGACCTTTTACCACCACAATGGTCTTGGCATCGAGCGGCCTGGCCTCGACCGGCTGTGCGATAAACCGCTCTGCACCCGACTTGATCCAAACGATAGGTTCATTGGACTGGTTGCGCACCAACGCTTCTGCCGGTACTGCAATGCCCTTGACCTTATCGGTGAGTTTGGCCACCACAGTGACCGGTTGCCCCACGGCGAGAGCAATATTTTTTGCGTTTGCCCGGAAATTGACCGGTAACGCGCCGTCACGCAAACTCCGCCCGCTGCCAAGAAAGCTCAACTCGATGCCGGGTAATCCGCTCAGGCTCGCATTACTGATACGGCCGGCTAGCGAGACATCGGTCGTGGTTGCTTCGACCATCATGCGATTTGGGTCGATGATTTCAAAGAGTACATCGCGCGATTCGACAATCTGCCCGTTCAAGACATTGGCCGTGGCGATAATGCCCGACGCCGATGCCGTGATGGCTTCGGTTCCTCCGACGCTTGCGCCTACTGCCCTATCCTGTCCGATTAGGCTCGTCAGTTCCGCGCGTGCTGCCTCAATCTCCTTTTGCGGGACCGTGCCTTCCAAGGATTCTAATCGCTTCACCCGCTGCGCTGCCAGCGTGCGGTTGGCGCGTATTTCCGCCAACTGCGCCTGCTGATTGCCGCGTTCGATTGCTTCGCCAACGGGGCGAAGCCGTACCAGTACCTGGCCTTTCTCAACGTGCTGACCTGCCATGGGCAAGCCTTTTGACCCGGGCTCAATGCGACCGGCAAAGGGTGCTTGCACCCGGCCGCCGGCATTCGGGTCAATGCCAACGCGACCGTTTAATTCAACAGTCAGCGGATGTTCCTCCTCGTGCGCCATCACGGTTCGAATCGCCATGCGCCGCTGTGCCTGCTTTGGCACGTTGACACTACCGTCAGGCAAGCGAGCCAAGCCGGAGGCATTACTGGCGGCCGGGGCATCCAAATGCTCGCCGTTGGGGCCGTGGGCGCCAGGAGCGGCTATCGCAGCCGAGGACAGCAAACCTGCAGCAATTAACGTGATGATGGAACTGGCTACGTTGGTCAGCATGGTCATTTCCCTGAAACTGGTTTACGGCGGAGCGTCAGGATTACCAGCGCTACCGATAGGATGGAAAGCAGCACACCGCCAATGGCCCAATTCCTGAGCGAAAAATCGTGGTCGTGCGAATCGCCGTTGGAATGGCCATGTGAATTGCCATGTGCCTGGTCCACAGCCTTTACTTCAAGCGTGCCTTCGAGAAGGTCGCTCTCCTCTCCGGCGGTCAGGGTAAATATGAGGGAATGCTTCCCTGGCTTGGCGAGCGCCTTAAGAAAATTGGCGTCGTCAATTGCATAATCCCCATGGTCGGCGTGGAACTTGGCCGGCGCCTTCAGTCCATTGAACTCAACTTCCAGCTTGCCATTCAATACCGGTTCGTTAGTTTCATAGCGGTCAATGAGAATCGACAATTCGTCTCCTTGCAAATGGCCAACAAGCTCGAATGATTCGGTAAAAGTGTCAATACGCGGCCCGGTATCCATATGGATGTGTGCACCGCCGGGGGCATCCAGATGCTCCCCGTTGGGCCCATGTGCACCAGGCGCAGCGAGTGCAGCAGACATCGCAAGAAGATAGAAGATAAAGAATCTGGAAATATTCATGGCATGATTCCTAGGGCTTGATTCAATCGGGCATGGGCCAAGCCCACTGCAACGCGTTGCTGGCGTTCGCCCAGTTCGGCTTCGTGTGACAATGCCTGCGAGCGCAATAAATCCGCCAATCCGCGCTCGCCAAGACGAAATGCTTTTTCGATAAGTTCGGTGTGTTCACGCATCAGCGCCGCACGCGAAGATGCGGCTCCCAACGCTTGTTCTGCTACAACCAGCTGCTGCCGTGCAAGTTCGACATCGGCCCCCACGGTCGCTTCGGCTTGTGCCGCCTCGGCGATAGCAGTTTCAATGTGCGTACGCGCCGCGGATTCCAGTGGGCGATTGCGAGCGGCTGTGCCAATTGGAATCTGCACAGTAATGCCTACGCTGCGGCTGGTTGGGTTGGCAGGCCTGTCTTGTTCACGCCGCATCGACAGGCCGATTGTCGGCGGGTCGCTGCGGGTGTTATTGACGGCATGGAGAGACGCGTGAGAGCGCTGTAGCGCGGTACGTGTAGCCAATACTCGAGGATGGGGTTCTTGAATGGTTTTGCCGATTGGTTCAGCCTGGGGCATTGGAATCTCTGGCTGACCAGTGAGCATCCGATAGCGCGTCAACACCTCTTGCATTTTGGCCTGTGCCGCTGCCGCTGCCGCTTTCGCGGCAAGGACCTCTTGCTGGGCAAGCATGCCGTCCGTTCTTGCCAAGTCACCCGCCTTGACGCGGCGCATGACTTCATCTGCGATTTCTTCAAGATGATGTTGATGGTCTTTCGCTTCAGCGAATGCTTCTCGGGCAGCGGCAACTGCCCATAGGCGCTCCCGTACTTCACCGGCAAGCGCAAGTCTTGCATTGGCAATTTGCGCTTCAAGGTCGTCTGAACTGGTCTGCGCCAGTGTTTGGCGGGCCGACTTTTGACCGGGCAGCCAGATAGGCGCAGCGAGGGAAACTTCCGTTTCGCGTACGCCGTTCTGATCGGTCCAGCGGTCGCTCCGTTGCGATAATCCAATGGTGGGCGCACCAGCAATCCAGGTCTGCGCAGCTTCATGCCCGGCCAGCATTTCGTCACGCCGTGCTTCAAGCGTCCGCGCTTGGGGTGACCTCTGCCAGGCGGCATCGACGGCGGCCTTTAAATCAGGCGATACGGCTTGCGAAAAAGCGGTGGGCGTAACGAACGCCAACGCCGTCAAAAAACAAATACGGTGAATCAAACAATGAGTACGCATGCAATCTCCATTCGGTAACCAGAAAGACTGGCCGAAAGCAAATGCACGGTGCGCAGCTTTACGCGTCGCAGAAAAATATGGTCAAAAGTGCAAGAATGCTCTCGGCGATTTAGCCGAGAGATTGCGGGGGGCGCTGGGGTTGTTCAGGCACACGATCAGGGATGTACTGCCGTAACTCTCCCCTGCTAATTGTGCGCATCATTATCGCAACTTGTTGCGTAACAACCGACGGTAAAGCAAGCACTTGGCCGGCAGCTGAGTGTTCAGCGTGATGCTGAGCAGATTCGCCGGAATCATCATAATGGATGACACCGTCATCGCCATGATGATGGCTGGTGCCTTCCAGATGTTCGGCCTCGTGGGCAATGTCGAACGCATTTCCTAAAGACGACCATCCGCCTTGCATAGCAAAGCTATGTAACGGCAGTAGCAGCAAAAGAAAAATGCAAATGAAACGGCGCACAGTCAATCCATTAGAGGAATTGTGGCAAGAATATACCAATTCCAATTTATCTGCCACTCCGAAAACTATTTGCTAATGCCGGTATGACTACCTTGGTAGTTGAAGGTAAAAGGTTAATAGCACGTCGCAGTTTGCGCTCCTGCAGGAGACGCCATGCCGCCGGAATAACAAACAGCGACAACAAGGGCGCGGTAATCATGCCTCCAACCATCGGTGCGGCAATGCGTTGCATGACTTCCGAACCGGCTCCGCTGCCGTACATAATCGGAAGCAGGCCTGCCACGATGACGGCCACTGTCATGGCTTTAGGACGTACACGCAGCACAGCCCCTTCGCGAATCGCATCCAGAATCAATTCCCTGGTCAACGCATGCCCAGCCTCCAGCCGCTGATGCAGAGAGTTGCGCAGGTAGACCAGCATCACGACGCCAAACTCAGCCGCCAAGCCTGCCAATGCAATAAAACCGACTGCGGTAGCTACCGAAACCGCATGACCGAGAAGCCAGACGAACCAGAATCCGCCGATAAGCGCAAAAGGCACCGTCAGCATGAGCAGCACTGCTTCTGAAATGGAACGGAATGCGAAGTACAGCAAGATAAAGATAACGGCCAGTGTCAACGGAATCACCGTCTGGAGCTTGGCCGCAGCCCGCTCCAGATACTCGAACTGCCCCGACCAACCGATTGCGTATCCCGGCGGCAGTTTCACTTCTTTGTCGACCACTGCCTGCATGGCTATGACCGCAGAACGCAAGTCGGTGCCACGTACGTCGACATAGACGAATCCGGCAAGCCGTGCGTTTTCACTGCGAATCATCGGCGGCCCGTCGGTCACCTGGACATTCGCGACATCGCCGAGGCGGATTTGCGCGCCTCTCTCTGTCACCAGCGGGAACTCGCGCAACGACTGGACCGAATCACGGTATTCCCGAGGATACCGGACATTAATCGGGAACCGCTGTCGTCCATCAATCACTTCGCCAACGTTTTCGCCGCCAATGGCGGATGACACAATCGATTGCACGTCCGACACCGAAAGGCCGTAGCGAGCTGCTTTTATCCGGTCTATATTGACGTCGATATAACGCCCTCCGCTGACACGTTCCGCCAATGCCGAGGTAACACCCGACACCGGCTTCACTGACACCTCGATTTGCTTGGTAATCTGGTCGATTTGGGCCAAATCCGGGCCGGACACCTTGATGCCAACGGGTGTCTTGATGCCGGTCGACAGCATGTCGATACGATTGCGGATTGGCGGCACCCAGACATTGGAAAGACCCGGTACTTTAACCACACTATCCAGCTCTTCGACCAGTTTTTCCGGTGTCATGCCCGGTCGCCACTGGTCCCGCGGCTTGAATTGAATCGTGGTCTCGAACATTTCCAGCGGCGCCGGGTCGGTCGCCGATTCTGCCCGCCCAGCCTTGCCAAATACCGTTGCCACCTCCGGTACCGTCTTGATTAGCCGGTCCGTCTGCTGCAACAGTTCGCTGGCCTTGGAGGCAGACAGGCCGGGCAGCGCCGAAGGCATGTACAGCAAGTCCCCTTCATCCAGCGGCGGCAAAAACTCGCCGCCAAGCCGAGAAAGCGGAATGGCAGTCAGCGCAAGGGCAATAACGGCAATTGCAATCGTCGCGTCAGGGTGCCGCAGGCTCACCTCCAGCAGAGGGCGATATGCACGTATCAACACGCGGTTCAGAGGGTTGGATGCTTCGCTTGGAATACGTCCGCGAATAAGGTAACCCATCAATACCGGCACCAGGGTTATCGCCAAACCTGCCGCTGCTGCGAGCGTATAAGTCTTGGTATAGGCCAATGGCGAAAACAGTTTTCCCTCCTGCGCTTCCAGCGCAAACACCGGAATGAATGACAGTGTCACGATGAGTAGCGAAAAGAATAATGCCGGTCCGACCTCAATAGATGCTTTTGCAATCAAGGCCCAGCGTTCTTGTGAGGCAAGCGCGTGATTTGGATAGTCATGTGCATGCCGTTCAAGATGCTTGTGCGCGTTTTCTATCATGACAATGGCGGCATCTACCATGGCGCCGATGGCAATGGCGATGCCGCCAAGCGACATGATGTTGGCATTGACGCCTTGGTAACGCATCACGATGAATGCGGCAAGTATTCCCAGCGGCAGAGATACAATCGCAACCAAGGCGCTGCGCAGATGGAGCAGGAATAGCGCACAGACGATAGCCACGACAATGAATTCCTCGATGAGCTTGTTGCGGAGATTCTTTACCGCCGCCTTTATCAGAGTGGAGCGATCGTAGGTGGTGATAACTTCGACGCCTTTTGGAAGAGATGCATGCAGCGTCGCGAGCTTCGCCTTGACCGCCTCGATGGTTTCCAGGGCATTCTTTCCGGAGCGCATGACCACCACGCCGCCGGCCACTTCTCCTTCGCCATTGAGCTCCGCAATACCGCGTCGCATTTCGGGCCCGAGACGTACTGTCGCAACATCCCTGAGCAGCACCGGCGTGCCGGCCTCATTGGCAGTTATCAGGATGTTCCGGAAGTCTTCCAGGGAGCGCAGGTAGCCGCGCGAGCGCACCATGTATTCGGTTTCGGCCATTTCGACGACCGAGCCGCCCGACTCCTGATTGGCTTTCGCCAACGCATCCAGCAGCTTGGCATGGGAAATCCCGAATGCACGCAGCTTGTTCGGGTCGAGAACGACCTGGTACTGCTTGACCATCCCGCCGATGCTGGCGACTTCGGCCACATCCGGGACCGTTTTCAGCTCGAATCGCAAGAACCAGTCGTTCAGTGCGCGCAACTGGCTCAGGTCGTGTTGTCCCGTGCGGTCCACCAGCGCATATTCGAAAATCCAGCCGACGCCGGTGCCGTCCGGACCCAGCTCTGCCCGTACTCCCTGGGGTAGCCGACTTTGGACCTGGTTGATGTATTCCAGGACTCGAGAGCGTGCCCAATACAAGTCTGTCGCATCATCAAACAGCACATAGACAAAAGAATCGCCAAAGAAGGAATAACCTCTGACGGTTTTCGCCCCCGGGACCGCCAGCAGCGCGGTAGTCAATGGATAGGTAACCAGATCCTCGACAATTTGCGGCGCTTTCCCTGGATATTGGGCACGAATGATGACCTGCGTATCCGACAAGTCAGGCAACGCATCCAGAGGGGTCTTGCCAAGTGACCACAAGCCCCATCCGGCAACTGCTAATGCGGCAAGCAATATCCAGAACCGGTTGGCGATGGATTGATGAATAATCCGCGCAATCATTGCTTGCCTCCGCCGGCCGGCGCCACTTGTTCAAGCAGGTATCCGTCCGGGGTCTCCTTGAAGGAAAACTCAATATCCTGTCCCACTTTGATTTCCGGGAATGCGTCAGGGCGTGGCTTATTAAAATCCATCGTCATCGCCCCCCATTGGAGCTCGGGAATCGGCTTATGCGATAAGGTAAGCGCCTCCGGCGTGACCTGTTCGACTTTGCCGACCCCGCGATAAACAGGTGTTGCTGTCGGCTGCGATGGTTGGCGGCTAGAGTCGGCCGACTTTTCACTGGCGAATTTCGGCAACACCGATTTCAGGTTTGCTTCGGAATCGATAAGGAACTGCCCGGAAGCGACGACCTTTTGTCCTTCGGTCAAACCGCTCAAGATTTCAGTATCGTTGCCAATATCGCGACCGGTCGACACCACGACTGGCTGCATGCTATTGTTGTCGCCAGCCACCAGTACCACCGAGCGCTTGCCCGTCGTAAGCACCGCTTCGGTTGGCACCAAGAGGCGTGAAACCGGCTTTTCAGCGCCCAGACGAACGCGCATGAGCATGCCGGGCATGAGGCTGCCATCCCGGTTGTCGAGCTCAAGACGCGCCTGCACGGTACGGGTTGCCGTACTGACTCCGGGCAGGATTTCGCGGACTTTGCCCGTGTATTTCCGATTCGGGTCGCCTGAAAAAACGGCTTCCACCATCATTCCCGGTCGCGCTGCATTGGCAAGGAGTTCGGGAACCTCGGCTATCAGCCATACTTTATTGAGGCCGGCCACCTTGGCGACAGTCATGCCGGGTGACACCATCGCGCCATCGCGTACAGCCAGCTCGGTAATGACACCGGTCACTGGCGACGTGAGGGTCAAATGCTTCTGCGCCTGGCCGGTACGGTCTGTCTGCACAATGAGACCATCCGGGATGGAGAGCGTGCGCATCCTTTGGCGTGCCGCTGCAGCCAGGTCGCTGTTGCCGCTGCGCTTGAGTGCCAGATATTCTTCCTGCGGCGCAATCCAATCCGGGACAAACAGGGAAGCAATCGGTTCGCCGCGCTGGATGCGCTGCATAGGCGCTCGGGCATGGAGGCGGTCGATATAGCCGGTCACACGGCTTTGGACGACTGCCGCAGCGCTTTCATCGA
The DNA here is from genome assembly GCA_036675285.1 of Paucimonas sp. GTDB lineage: Bacteria > Pseudomonadota > Gammaproteobacteria > Burkholderiales > Burkholderiaceae_D > Paucimonas. Next base: position 20,207 of record JAKFFK010000173.1, read on the forward strand.
ATTGGGTGGTGCCGACCATTTCGAATACGTCACGGGTGTCTTTGCGTCGGACCGTGGCGAACCGGATGCCAAGATTCTGCTGCAATGTCGGGTTAACCTTCACGCCGCCCTCGGCCGCGCCTTCATCGGCGTAGACAGGGACCAGTTGCATGTCCATAAAGGGGGATTTTCCCGGCTTGTCGAATTTTTGCCCGGGCACCATCGGGTCGTGCCAATACAAGACCTTCCGGCCAGTTTTCGGGTCAATTTTGGCGCCGCTAGCTGTCGAAGTTGCGGCTGCTGCCGGAGCTTCCCCGCCCTTCTTGTGGGCTCCCGCCCAGTAGCCTCCCAATGCCAGTCCAGCGCCGACGAGTGTCAAAGCGGCGGCCTTAAGTACGAAATTTGGTTTCATTGTGCGGTCCTCCCTGCGGATGCCAAGCCATCATGCGCAACCAGGTGATATTCGAGCGTTGCCCAAGTCAACGCAGCTTCTTTTTCCATTTCAGTCACCTGAAGCCGCTTTTCCAACAGCAGTTTCCTGGCATTGAAGACCGCGTTTAGGCTGCCTGTGCCGGCGCGGTAGGCAGCAGTTGCGAGGTCTACCTGGGAAGATGCTGGCGGTAATAGCTGCGTGCTGAAGAGCGCAAGCCTTTCCTTGAGGCTGGCCAGCGTGGCCGCCAGGTTCCGTATTTCGGTTTGCGTTTCTCGCAAAACATCTTCGTATTGCAACCGCGCTTTGGTGCCCAATGCCGACTTTTCGGCGATGTCGCGCTCCTGCCTCTGCGCACGATTGACCGGAAGTGGAATGCTCACCCCAATGGAGACCATGTTGGAATATTGGCTGCCGCGCTGGCTGAATCCCGCCTCAACTGTCCAGTCAGGACGGCGTTCGCGGGTGGTCACGGCAGTGTCGGCGTCGGCAAGGTTTATTGCCCGGCGTGCACTCAGAACCATCGGATGATATTTTTCAAGTTCTTCGATTGTAAGATTGCCGACATGGGATACCAGTGAAGGTGACTCATCGACTACGGCTTCGATCGGGACAACGGTCCACCGGACCAGCACAATCCGGGCATTGGTCAGATCCTGTTCAGCCTTACGCGCCGCGTCTTGCGCTTGTACCAGTGCCAATTTTGCTTGCACCACATCGGAAGCGGTCGCTTTGGCGCCCCGATGGGCTGCTTCGATTGCCGCCAATTCCTCGGCTGTTGTCTTTTGTATTGCATTGAATAGCGCGAGCGTGCGCTGCCTGTAAAGCACATTGACCCAGGCTTGGGCAGTTTCTTTCCGTATTTTGGCCACGTTCTCTAGATAATTGCTCTCCTCCATCTCGACCACCCGTTGCGCGCGTGTTACCCGCGCCGCGCGCTTGTCGACGGAGACCCATTGCTGCGCAATCCCAACCCGGCGCATGGTCATGAAGTCCCGCGTTGTACTGAAGCGGTCCGGGCCATTCACCGGCACACTTTCAATGCCGGCCTTGAGCATCGGGTCAGGCAATTGACCGGCTTTTGCTGCCGCTTCTCGGCTGGCTTGCACGGACGCTTCGGCAGCTTTGGCCAAGGAAGCGTGCTGCAGCGAAAGCCTCAGTGCCTCGTTTAAAGTAAGTCCGCTGGACGACTGAGCGTGAACAAAAGCCGAGCCGAACATCAGCGCGAACAGAACGCTGAGCTGGCATAATCGACGCGACTGATTATTGGAAATCAGTGGCGTTTTGATACGCAAACACATAAAACCCCCGTTGAAAACGACGAAAACTGGCCACGGCAATAGGCCGGCCAGCACGACAACGGTGGGTCAGGTCAAATACGCAGTCGCTGCGTTCGGAGGTATGGCGGGTCGTTTGCTGGTTCCGAAGAAACATCAGACCAGAAAGAACTAAGGACAGGCGGAACAACCGGCGCAACAGCCGGCATTACAGATGAAATGGTCGGCGATGTAAGGGTTGGCGCTGCTGCGAGGTGCTCCAATGCCAGTTCTTCACCCGCTTGGAATTCCGCGCAATGGACCGGTTTTTCCTTGTCCATTTCTGCACAAGGCATCCCTTCCATCATTTCAGGCATTGACGCTTTCACAAGCGTCGGGCAGGAATATACAGCCATGGCGATTCCGGACGTCAGAACCGTCATGAGAAGTATGCCGGCTATCAGCCGACAGAAAGATGAAAAGAAGCGACGCATATATAAATTGTACTAGAAAAGTGCGCCGGATTCGCGCCATTTGTTATGCACCCTTATCGGGTGAGCGAGATTGGCGGCTGTAGAGCTAAGCTCGATTGCTTACTTCTTTTCTTGCCGATTCCAGACCTTCATGAGGGTTCTAGGTTCGATGGAATCTGACAGCAGATGTCGGCGCGTTTGCCCTAGGTTGGCTGGAAAGCCTGTCGGAGCTGAGAAAATTCCATAAGGCTTTTGAAGTCATCGGCGGGATTCAGCTGATCGCCTCCGGCCTGTACCTGTTCAATGCCTATTTCATCATCATTCCCGCGCTGGCGGCGTGAAGGCATGAACTGGTACGCACACCCGCAATTCTGCTCGTTCATCCTGCGCCGCTATCTGCCGCGCATTCCCGCTCTTCAGGTTTCAAGTCCTGATTAATTTCGCAGCCCATGCAGCAGGAAGCTATCTATTTGTCTTTGCCGCTGAAAAAAAGATACTTAACCAGTGCAGCAATAGCGAGCACCAGTACAACAAGGCCCAAGAGCCAGAAAAGCCCCATGCCCCACATCATTCCGCCACTCATCATTCCATCCATCATGCCTTGCATCGGTCACTCCATCGTTTAATTCCCCTGCTTTCCAGTTTCGCGCACCGTTTCATCTGAACGGCACATCATCATCCGATGTAAAAAATGTTACGCATCGACATTATGCAAATTAATTTACTTCAGACCATGTAACCGATGTCAGAAGCCCCGGTCGGATAAGCGAATATCGTGTTTTTCAGATCTGCTGAAGTCAGCCCCTTACGGATGGCCAACGCGAAGATATTGATTACTTCGTCAACGCGCGGCCCAATCAGGTGCGCACCCAAGATGCGGCCGGTTTCCTCTTCGACGAGCACCTTGAACCCGTAGGCCGTTTCCGCGACATGCCGCGCGGTGTACCAGTCCGACGCATTCTCGCTGTGTATCCGAAACTTGAGCCCTTGCTCATGCGCCTGCTTCTCGCTGAAACCGACCGATGCAATCGGCGGAATCGTGAAGGCGACACTCGGTACACCAAGGTAGTCCGGCTTCTGATGATTACCGTTTAGCATGTTTGCGGCCGCAACCTTCGCATCATGGCTTGCAACGGGCGTTAAGGGCGGACCGTTCATCGCCGCGTCCCCCACTGCATAAACCGTCGGGTTGGACACGCTTTGCAGATAATCATTAAGCTGGAGACGCCCTTTTTCGCTCGCCACGCCTGCCGCAGCCAGTTCGAGCGGATCGAGATCAGGAACCCGTCCCGCTGCATGTATGACGAGATCGGCCTTGAACTCCCCTTCGCTGCCGTTCGATGAGGCACGAACGATTAGGCCGTCGCTGCGCTTTTCTATGGCACTCACACTAGTCTTGTGCCGCACATCGATTCCAACTTCATGGAATTTCTGCATGAGCCAGCCGACCAAGTCTGGATCGAATGCTGTCAGCATGCGGTCGGCGCGCTGTAGCACGGTTACTTGCGCGCCGGCTTGCGCCGCAATATGAGAAAACTCAGCCGCGATAAAACCGCCGCCGACCAAGACGATTCTTTTCGGCAGGCGATCGAGCTCAAGGAACTCAGTGCTCGTGGTGAGATACTCCTCGCCAGGAATGCCCAGATGCATCGGCACAGCGCCGGCAGCGATCAGAATGAAACGCCCGTCAAGCACTTCGCCGCCAACTTCGACCGAATTTGGCCCGCAGAATTTGGCGCGGCCGCAGTAGGCATCGATGCCGCTTTTCGCGAAGCTGCTTCTCTTCATCGCCGGCACAGGCTCCGTAAACGTGCGCTTGAACTTGATCAGTTCGCGCCAATCAATACTTGGCGCCTCTTCACGAATACCGTTGCCGCGCATCCGGCGGAAATGGTCGATTGCTTCGGCAGCACCGACGAGCACCTTCTTGGGATCGCAACCCCGCAAGGCGCAAGTGCCGCCGAAGGGCACATGGTCGATCACGGCGACGTTCCATCCCGCTGAGCGACAGCGTGAAGCTGCGCCGGACGCACCCGTACCGGAGCCGATGGCGATGAGGTCGTATTGTTTGTTCATTTGCACTCCTCCTTTGGAAGCTCATGTGAGAATGGATGAAGAATCGTGACACAAAGACTACTGCGTCAATCGGCGTGGCTGCCCAAAATCGGCAAACGCCCACCGTCCACATTCAATACTGCACCCGACACGAAGCTGGCGCGCTGGCTGGCAAGAAATAGTACAACCTCGGCAATCTGTCGCGGCTTGGCCACTTCTTTTGGATCAATTTTCTCTTCGCCAGATTTCACATCAGGGTTGTCCCAGAGCATGCCAGTGTCGACTGCCCCCAGCCTTAATGCATTGACACGGATTTGCTTGTCGTAGCATTCAAGCGCAAGGGCGCGCGTTAGTGCTTCCAAGCCGCCTTTGCTGGCTGAATATGCGGCGCTATTTTCATCCGTGGCGACTGCATGGACAGATGAAATATTGATGATGGAACCGTGAGGCGGCATGACTGGAATCGCATGCTTCGACAATAGGAACGGGGCGCGTAAATTGATCGACATGGTCTTGTCCCAATCGGCTTCATCCATATCAATGAGCGGGCCGGTTTTCATGACGGCAGCGTTGTTGATCAGGATGTGAATCTGATGCCAACGATCTATGACGGCTGCGATTGCGCTGCGCACTTGGTTGCCATCGGCAACGTCGGCATGCAGGTAGATGCAGTCAGCCACGCCCTGCTGCTTCGCGATCGCGCGAAGCTCGGCTTCAACGCGTTTGCCATCATCGTCCGAGCGTCCGAGAATGGCGACTGCAGCACCCTCCTCTACAAACCGTTGCGCAATCGCCTTGCCAATGCCGGCGGTGCCACCCGTGATCACTGCCACCATATCCTGTAATTCCATTATCAGGTCCTTTCTTTCAAACATAGCAGGCCAGGCGAAACATGACCTTGCCAGGTTTTAATAAGTTGGCGGTAAGCGTCGCCAACTGGGCGGATGTTCCGGTCAATGTCGCATAATCCGTAGCGGTTCACCTTCCCGTTATTTTTAGTTAGCCCACTATCCCAGTCGACCTGATCAATCAGGCTGTACCAGGTAAAGCCAATGATCGGCACACCATCCTGCTTCAGTCGTACCAGGTTAGACCATTGCTGTTCCAGCCACACCCGTGCGTCTTTTTCATTTACACCGACATCGCGATTATTGGTCTCGGTGTGCATGACCGGCAGGCGATAACGATCGTAATATTGTTTGGTAATGACGTAATAACCGAACATCTCGCAGATATACGTCTGTCCGTCCGGATAAACGATATGCTCATTGGTTGCGTAGTAATCATTTCCCATGACGCAGACTGAACTTACATTTCGGTCCTGAAAAAAATGATACTCGTCGCGCGTCATGCCGTTATCCATCAAATATTCATACATCGTCCCGCATACATCGAAACCATAGTTCAGGTCCAGCGCCAAGAAGCGTAACTCATTTAAGTGGCGCGCTATTTTCATCGCATCAGGGCTAACGGGATGGAAGTATTCCGACGACTCGCTTTGAATGAATTTGGCAGTAGGCTGGATTTTTAAAATCGCTTCGGTGGCCAAAATATTTGCCTTTACCAAGTGTTTGGTTGCCGTGACAAATGCCTGGTCGCTGGTTAAACGTTCGTTCCACAAGCCGAGATGGGCCGAAAATTTTGCTGCGACATATATTTCATTGACAGGTGTATAGAAATCTATCCATGGGAAACGTTCGGCAAATGCCTGCGCGTATTCGGCAAAGAAGTGTGGAAACTCAGGGTTTTGGAAATTACCCAGCCAATCCGGTATACCGAAGTGGCATAGATCCACGATTGGCGTGATGCCCAGTCTGCGCATTTCACCAAATGCCTGATCCGCAAACGCCCAGTCATAGTGCCCTGGTCCGAGATGAGCACGGTAATATGGCGGGCCATAGCGCAACACTTGAATACCTAGCTCCTTTACCAGCGCCAAGTCCTCTTCCCAGCGCAGGTAATGGCCGGTCTTTTCCATCTCATCAATGCGCTTGAGTTCGCCATTCGGCAAACCAATAACGGGATAACTATTTTCGATACCAGTGGCAAACAAAAAGGAGTTCATCCCGGCTTTCCTTCGTAGCGCAAAATCATAAAGGTTTGATAGCTCTGACTGAAGCGAGAAGCAACCTCTTATTTCTCGGCAAGTAATTGTTCTGCAAACGCCTCCAAATCGGCAGCAATTCTGTCCGGGGCCTTTGATAAAGGAAATAGCTGCTGTCCACCACGGGCAATGAAAGTGGTACGCATTCCTGCCCACGCAGCGCCAGCCACATCCCATCCATGGGCGGCAATTAACATGCATTCGCCTGGCTTTGCCTGCATTTCATTGGCAGCCCACCGATAGACGTCACCAGCCGGTTTATATTTGCCGACTGTTTCCACACTGAGCTGTCGGTCAAACAGATCGCTGATTCCGGCGTATTCGAGTTGCGTTTTAATGCCGGAAGAGGTCAAGTTAGTCAAGGTCGCCATGCGAAAACCGGCTTGGCGCAAGCGTTCCAACCCAGGTCGCACATCTGGATGCGCCAGCAAGGAAAGCATCGGTTGAATCGCGCTTTTTGCATCGCCATCGCTGAGTACGACTTCACGATTTTTCGCCAGCATCTGGAGGGTTGCCATGCCGATCTCAGGAAATGGTGCATATTGATCACTGACTGTCATGACAAGGGAATACTGGAGCATCGTGGTAAACCACAATGTGGCACCATCACTGTCCAATAATACGTTGTTGATACTTTCCTTTAGAGGGTGCAAATCGAGCAAAGTCTCGTTGACATCAAAAAGCAAAACAGCTGGACGACTGCTAGACGCGGTGTTCATGTTTCCTCCGCCAAACGTTGACAAGCATGTTGTATTCGTTGGAGCGGCACGATCGCGCCGTAGTTCTGCTAGCGCATCAAGAAATACCGATAGTCAGCATCTCGATTGCAAAAATCCTGTTACAGATAGACGATCGGAAGCCTTTGACGATCGGGCAATTGATCAAGCAGCTTGGTCAAATCGCGCTTGGCCTCCATTGCCTCACTATCATAAGCCTCGAATAATTCGGTTTCATCGCTCAATGGATCATTCAAGGCCTCACGTCCAGTGCGCCGACGCAGCATATCGATCAGCTTGTACCGCGCAATTGCATAAACCCACGCGGTAAGTGGCTGAGCAGAATCATAAGTGTGGCGTTGATTGTGCACCGCCAGTAAAGTTTCCTGCACCAAATCCTCCACTTCATCAAGTAGCTGAGTCAGCCGCCTTCTGAAGAACGCACGCAAATGCGTGCTTAATTCTGTAAAATTCCATCGCTCTTATTATTACCTCCGATAGACGTATCATCCCTATCGAAAGTGTCTGTTATTTCTGGAGAGAGCCCAGGAAATATTTTCTCTTGGTAGTATTTTCACTCGTTTTCGGAACGCTTAGCAATCTGAATTCATCCAATAGAAGCATTGAATAGCTTTGTTTTCACGAGCTTCATTGAAACGAAGTCTTGCATTCTATTTTTCAGAAAATCATCTATGGCCACATCCGATACGAATCGCAGACGCCCAGACAAGGATCTTAAAAAGCGGAGAAATACAGCTGCTCATCCTGGGCAAGTGGTCTTGGCATTCCAGGGCGGCGGCGCGCTAGGAGCCTATCAGGCAGGTGTCTACGAAGCAATGCATGAAGCAGGAATTGAGCCGGACTGGGTAATTGGAACTTCAATCGGTGCTATCAATGCAGCGCTCATTGCGGGCAATACCGTAGAAAATCGTCTAAATCGTTTGCGTGAATTCTGGAAAAATACCGAACAGAATATTCACTTAGACTTGCCAGTGTTTGGCCCAGTTCTGGAAAATGCAATCACGAATTGGATGACCATCACAACGGGTATTCCAGCGTTTTTTTCTCCTAACCCCCTCGCCTTGCTAGGCCAGCATGCGCAGGTCGGCATTGAGAATGCAGCGTATTATTCGATGATGCCCTTGCGAAATACCCTGGATCGGCTGGTTGACTTTGAATACATCAACAGCCGACACATGCGAATCTCATTAGGAGCAGTAAAAATTTCCAATGGGGAAATGATCTATTTCGACAGTCGCAAGGATACTTTTTCGGTGGAGCATGTGATGGCGTCCGGCGCTCTGCCGCCCGCATTTCCTGCGGTTTGCGTGAATGGTGAGTTCTATTGGGATGGTGGCATCTATTCCAATACGCCGCTTGAGGCAGTTTTGGACGATAATCCGCGGCGTGATTCCTTGATTTTTACCGTGGATGTCTGGAATCACGATGGCGCAAGACCACAGTCGCTCTGGGAAGTGTTTGGCAAGGAAAAAGATATCCAATACGCGAGCCGCGCCCATAGTCATATTGCGAGACAAAAACAGATCCATCATCTCCGTCATGTCATCCTTGAGATGGCGAAGGCAATGCCAGTCGAAAAGCGAGAGTCCCCAAAAATCAAAGAACTTGCTTCCTGGGGATGCAAAACCACAATGCATGTGGTGCGGCTCGTTGCAGCCAGTGTCCCTGGCGAAGATCAGTTGAAGGATATGGACTTCGCACCAGCCAATATTCACGCACGCTGGCAAGCAGGATACGCGGACACGTGCCGCATGCTTGAGCGTGCACCATGGACGCAAGCTGTCGACCCGATTGAAGGTTTGATTATCCATGAAGCTTCACCCGATGCAGCCACATCAATGGTTAAAGGCATAGATGGATTTGAAGGGAAAACCAAGTAACATTGTTCGCATTCGCACAGTGCGGCAGGGAAGCAGCGGCTAAATTCCTGTATGAAAACAACTACTCACCGTTGTCTTAAATGAGTAAAAATTCTCTGTCGATTCCGAGACTATCTGCGGCTGTACGAACGATTAGTTTTGACAGTCAGCTATGAAAACCATCTACTTTTTTGCAAGTAAGTCGCGATCCTGATGAGGCCTTGCGTCTATCGGCAGCTCAATAGTAAAGGTCGTTCCAAGCGCCGCAGTACTGTCGACACGGACACTTCCTCCGTGACTTTCGGCAACACTGTGAACATAAGGCAGTCCTATCCCCACCCTTGCTTGCTTGATTTTTGTGGATCAATCATTCTGCGAAAAAGTTGAAACACATAGTCAATTTGATCAGCTGAGATTGGTTCACCGTTGTTATGTACGCTTAAGACTGCCCAGATATCGTAAGACTCAACTCTAACGTCAATGAGATCATCTGCCGCGCCATATTTGACCGCATTACCAATAATTTTTCAAGATCACGCTGAAGCGTCTGACGGTCCCACCCAACCTACCACCGTATGACCGGTCAATTGAAAGCGTTCGCCAAGAGTCGCTATGAACTGGTCATTGATTTCCTTGGTCACTTCGTAAATGTCGAATTGTTCAATCCGAAGAGACAAACCTTCACCAGTTTGAAAAATTACTGTATTGAGTAAATCTTGAATCATCCGGTCAGAACGCTTGGCATTATCAATAATGCGTACTGCAAATTCTTGGATTGTGGCTGAATCAGAACTACGTCTGATCACTTCCGCTGAAATACATGCAGCTGGCAGGGGGCCGCAAGTCATGTGTAAGCGTCGCTACAAATCTTTTACGCAGCGAGGCTTGAGCAAGTGAAAACCCGCTAGCGGCTTCTCGTACAGCTTCATCCAGCGATGCATTAATTATCAAAAACTCATGATTGTTTAGATGAACGTCATTGAGATTCAAGATGTCGAAAACTGTCCATCTAAGCAGCTGATACTCTGAAATGACCGCTTGCGAGCTGTAATTTCTCAATCTCGCACGTTCAGCACCATGTTCCCTGGCGACTGAGTTGCTTGCTGTAGCAAAAAATACTGGCTGGCCGAATGGCCAGTTTCACAGGTATTTTAAGCCTCGCCTAATTATTGAAAAATACACTGCATAAAAATCACACGGCTATCGATGGTCCGCCTGTCACCGGCCGCCAAAGCTGAAGATAGAAAAATAATATGGGAGATATGCAAGGACTTTCCGTGACGCTTTCGCGAAAGTCGGCAATGGCGACAGCACCTTATGAAGCATACATCCAGAATTGAATGTTGAGCGTGAATGGACGGTATACGGTAACCAGACTGCACAGTACGCACTCAATGCAACCGAATAATTTCAAGAGCGAAAAGCCAAAGTAAATACCCGAGCCACATATAAAATAATTTGGAGACAATTATCATGGCAACAAAAACCAAGCATCAAAAACAAACTTCGGTATTTCTGAAACGTGCACTGCTCACCGCTGCCGCCCCGCTGCTGGTCATGAGCGCACCGTCTGCAATGGCACTGACTGCGGTCAGCAGCTTCGGCTCCAATCCCGGCGCCTTACAGATGTTCAAGCATGTGCCATCCAGCATGCCGTCAGGCGCTGCGCTGGTGGTTGCGCTGCACGGCTGTACCCAGACCGCTGCCGCTTATGAAGCCTCCGGCTGGACCGCATTGGCCAACACCCACAAGTTTTACGTGGTCTATCCGCAGCAGGTCAGCGGCAATAATCAAAACAAATGCTTCAACTGGTTTGAAAACGGCGACATCAATCGTGGCCAGGGCGAAGCGCTGTCGATCAAGCAAATGGTCGATAAGATGAAAGCCACGCACTCGATCGATGCCAACAAGGTGTTTGTCACCGGTCTGTCCGCCGGCGCTTACATGACGACCGTCATGGCCGCGACCTATCCGGACGTGTTCCGTGGTGCTGCGCCGATTGCCGGCGGACCGTACAAGTGCGCCACTTCCATGAATGGCGCATTCAGCTGCATGAGCCCGGGCGTCAACAAGACGCCGGCTGCCTGGGGCAACCTGGCCCGCGGCGGCTACAGCGGCTATACCGGCGTCAAGCCGAAGCTGTCGATCTGGCATGGCACGTCGGATTACACGGTCAAGAATATGAACCTGACCGAGACAATGGAGCAGTTCACCAACTACCACGGCATCGACCAGACAGCTGATGTCAGTAACACCGTGTCCGGCTTTCCACACAAGGTTTATAAAAATAGCAGCGGTGTTGCGCTGGTGGAGACCTATTCGATCACCAACATGGCGCATGGCACGCCGGTTGATCCGGGCACTGGTGCGGCCCAGTGCGGCACGGCCGGCGCTTACATTCTGGATGTGAATATCTGCTCCAGTTATCGTATCGGTCAGTTTTTCGGCATCATTGGCAGCGGCGGGACCACCACGACTACTACAGCTGGCGCCACCACCACGACCACAGCTGGCGGCACTACCACCACCACCGTGGCAGGCGCCTGCTACAAGTCCAGCAATTACAGTCATGTAACGGCAGGTCGGGCCTACAACAGCAGCGGTTATGCGAAGGCAAAAGGTTCGAACCAGAACATGGGCTTGAACAATACCTTCTACATCACCAAGCTGCGCAAGACAGGTACCAACTACTATAAGATCGACAGCACCTGCCCATAATGCCGGCTTAAACACTTGCAACGAGGGTAGTACGTCAAACCAAAAGCGGACCATGCGGTCCGCTTTTTTTGTGGCTCTCGCCTCCCTGTATCTACGATTTGTACGTGTTCTTGCGTAATGGATAACCTGCTGCACAGGCCATGGTCAAGAATCAAAACAAACTCTCGGCTGGTTCTGTCTAACTACCCGGGCAGCCAATTAATTTTTGTTCGGCATCGTGGTTTGCATCCTGGATTTTTCGCAGGTCGGGTACTGACGGCGTTCCAGTCCGAGATTATATTCAACCTCGGTTAGGGGCTCCAATGAATGCCCATTTTGGGTTAATAATTTTTTATCCGGCCACAGAAAAAACTCAAAAAACTCTTGAGCAGGCACTGGCTTGCTGACCAGGTAGCCTTGAATCATGTCGCATTGTGTACTCTCCAGGATCGACCTCTGCGCCTGCGTCTCAATTCCCTCACAAATCACTGTGAGCTGAAGCGACTTGGCAAGCGCAATAATGCCATTTACCAAGGCAAGCGCACTCTGGTCGCATTCGAGATCGATGATGAAGGAGCGGTCGATCTTGATGGCGCCTACCGGAAAGCGGTTGATATACGCCAGATTGGAATACCCGGTGCCGAAGTCATCCAGCGCAATTTCAAATCCTTTTTCTTTCAGGCTGCCCAATACCTTGGCAGAGACATGGAAATCCTGTGCCAGCATGCTTTCCGTGACTTCAAGTTTCACCGATTGTGGATTGATTGCATATTTCTGGATACTTGTTTCCATGACAAGCGGCAAATCAGGATCGCTCAGCTGGCGCGCCGAAACGTTGATCGACATGGTTAAATGCCGCCCTGATTTTTCCCATTCGGATAACTGGCGGCATGCTTTATCAAAGACCCATGCCCCTAATTCGATAATCAAGGGCGATTCTTCAGCGAGGTCGATAAAGGCGGCGGGACTCAACAACCCAAGCTGCGGATGTTGCCAGCGGATAAGTGCTTCGGCGCCGACGACTGCGTCATCCGCCAGGCGCACCTGTGGCTGATAATGCAAAACAAACTGACCAGCGTGCAGGGCCGGGAGAATTTCATGCCGCAGTTGAAGACGGCGCTTGCTCCATGTGTCAATTTCTTCGGAGAAAACACTGACCGTGTGTCTTCCGGCGGCTTTGGCTGCATACATGGCGGTATCGGCCCGATTGATCAGGTCGTCTGCCGCGATCGGATTGTCACCCGCAATCGCGATACCGATGCTGGCGCCTACGGCAACTTCAATGCCTGTTACAAGCACCGGTTCAACAATGGATTTAAGCACATCAGTAGCAAATTTTCGCGCTTCGTCTTCATCCTTATCAATCAGTATGAATACGAATTCATCGCCACTGATACGAGCCGGGAAACGATCATTGCCTGCCAGGCCGGCAAGCCGACGCCCCAACGCGGCAAGAACCTGATCGCCTGCCCTGTGTCCGAATGCATCGTTTATTTCCTTGAACCGATCGAGGTCAATAAACAGCAAGGCTACGGGTTTTGCGCTGGCTGTGCCTGACGCCAGTCGTTCATTGAGAATTTTCAAACAATTGTTTCGGTTGAACAGGCCTGTCAGCAGGTCATGCGTGGCGGAATAGATCAGTGTCTCTTCATCTTTTTTACGTTCTGAAATATTCATGAAAAAAGTCGTTATCCCTTCGGCAGATGGATAGACGCGCGCTTCAAACCAGGCGTCAAGCGGAGGATAATATGCATCGCATTGAGCAAAAGTATGCAATTCCATCGTTTGACGGTAGGTGTGGTAAAACGGGCTGTCAACCAATTCCGGGAATTCCTGCCATACATTTTTCCCGATCAAATCCTCAGGGTGCCTGCATAACCATTTTGCTCCCTGAGTATTAATGTAGGTAAAGCGCCATTGACGATCTATGGAATAAAAGCCTTCAGTGATACTGTTCAGAAATTCATGAATACGTTGATTGGCGCGTGCTGCCTCCTGCTCAATCAGACGCCTTTGTGTAATATCTCGACCAATGCAGATGATCGTGCTCTTGTCATGCCCGGTCGTCAGCGTCCATTCGACAATGGCCGTAGTACCGTCTTTACGTTTGTATTCTTTGATAACCGATTGAGAGTGAGGCTGGGAAAAAAGCGCTGCGAAGCCTACGCGTGCTTCGTCGACACGCTCCTCTGGCACTATCCAAAGAAATGCTGACGTACCTACGATTTCTTCAGGCTCCCATCCAAACACATTCAGAACAGCTTTGTTGGCTTCAAGAATGGTGCCATCGGCATTGATTTTCAAATAAGCATCGATAGAATTTTCAGTCAAAATCTGCTTGTCCTCAAGCGCAGATTTGGCAGTGTCAGGCATACTCACATCGTGCAAGATGGCGACACAACTGGTAACGGCGCCTTGCTGATCGCGGATAGGGAAAGCGGATAGCCGATTCCAGAACTGTTTCCCATCCTTACGAACAGGACGCAGCATCGATTCGCTTGGCTCACCTCGTGTGATAACTAAAGCCACGACATCAATACTAGGCGGATGCTGATCAGCATCCTGCAAAAACCGGTAATTCCGCCCAATTGCTTCATTCCAAGAATATCCAGTAGCGATTTCAAATGCCTGATTAACGAAGACGATCGGATTATCGGGCGCCTGGGCATCAATAATGAAAATCGGCAAATCCAGACTGCGCAGTATCGTGCAGAAAAATTCGGCATCTTTTTGTATTAACTTGGCACCGTAATGGTGAGTATTTTGCTCTGCCATATTGTGTAAGTCAGCCGTTGTAAACTAAGAAATTAGTAATTCGACTACTGATAGTGACTAAAGTGCAGTCATAAACAATCAATACAGCAGCAGTTTGCCTTGATAGCCGGAATGATTTCTAGCGTAACGTAAAGTCTATGCCAGATTGAGATTCTTTCAGCCCAGCCATTTTTCTAAAGGACGCCACACTTGATTTTGTCATTCAATCGGCGAACGACTTGGCACATTAAGGCGACCGATAACGTTCACACTTAATGGTGAATGCCATCAGGTGTACGCTAGAAGTCGACCGCAACAAATCACGCTCACCCAGAGTGCCAAAGATAGTGTTGCCTGAGCCTTGGCCAGTGCTGGTGCCGGCAAGCCCGTATTCCAGGCCATAACCGAACTGTATACGCCGACATGGAACAAGAGTGCGTTGAGTCCGGCGGTGCCGATCAACAAAAGTTTTGCCAGAAAAATCGGGTTATTGAGGAATTCCTGGGGATGCGCGGAAAACATCATCAATCCGGCGGGCACGATGAGCACAAGGCTTGCCACAGACCAGCGCAGCAAATGCCTGGCCAATGCCTGGATCGGCAAGAATCGGGAAAAACCAAGCACCCGCAAGTCGAACATGGCAACCGTGCCAACCAGAATCACAAAGCCGATAATGTGAAAGATTTCCACGATCGGATACAGCCAAAGACTGCCACGCATGGCTTGCGATAAGGGCGTCATTTCCAGCCAGCCAAGGAAGCCGGGTGTTCCCTGCACTACCGCAGCTCCACTGTTTTATTGCCAATCGTGATTCGTTCGGCGCGAAGTTCCTGCGGATCGTTGCGGCTTGGATAAGCGTACACCGTTGCCTGATTGCCCGGTTTGATCATTTCCTTGCTTAAACCGCGGTTCTCCAGACGCGTCGGCGGCGCCAGCACGACTGTCCAACTCTTGTCAGCCGTTTTCAGGCGCACGAATCCGTGTGGGTGAACGTATCCAGACTCTTCGATCATGCCGCTGAGCTGCACAGGACGGTCGGCATCATATCCGCTCCAGCCGTGATGGGCCAATGCCTGGGTCGCGGCCAGCATGGCGATTAGTGACAAATATTTCATTATCCATTCTCCAGCCCAGAGTATTTTTCTGGAAAAAACAGATCTACAGCTTCATATCCGCATGTATGGTTTGAACTCGTAATGAATTACATAGGCGCGCCCGGCATACATGGCAGCAGTGCACCGCTCAGTGCCCTCATCGATATGCTTGATGCTCACAAGAAGGCAATCTGGCATCCCTTGGGGCAAGACTTGATAGGTGCTGAAGCAATTACGCCGCCACGCGCCTGATGCCGGCATGACCCATTCACAAACCGCCATAGTGCCTTGCTTTGACGCAGGGCTTATCGGCGCTTTCGGAAAAATTTCAGACATACGCTACTGTTTATCAATATCGAAGTTTCTCGGTGCTGCATCCATGCCATCATCTTTGGGCATTGCGGTGTCCTGTTTTGTTCCATATTTGACACTTGGTCATTTGGTAAATGACTCAATACCGGTTCAAACGCTCCTCAGGGATTTCCACAGCAATGACTTGATATTGTTCTTCTAAATAGCCAAATATTTGCGCAATGACATGTGCCTCGTCTACCAGCAAAAAATGACCGGCATGGCTCTCGTCATCCGTAAATGACACCGAACCCTGGAACGGATAAAGATAGCCATTCTCGGTCTTTACTACATAAGTTCGCATCTGCCCCGCCTTTGCCTGGTATAACTGTGCATATATACAGTATAAGCACAGTGTAAAGCATGTTGCAACGTTCTGTACATGCTGAAATAGTTGATTGCAACTGGGGACATATCGCGCTGATTTGTTACGCATCAAAAGACATGGATCCCTGATTGCGCCGCTCAGCCTGAAACGGTCAAACCTGGATACAAATAAGGCAAAAAGGCAGCGCGCAATGACATCCGCTTCCCATATCTGTCTAATGATTGCCGTGATGGGCTGCGCCTTTGCTGCCTTCGCCGCGCCCGAAGCGGTCGAAACGCATAAGCTCGACAATATGTATTTAAGCGGCAGCAATATTAAAGTCGATAGCCCGGTGCCTGCAGACTTGCTTGCGGCTGGCGGCAAGATCCGTATTGAACAAAATATCGGCGCCGATGCCGCGCTGGCGGGTGGCTCAATTGATGTTGATGCCACGGTGGGGCAGGATTTGCGAGTGGCGGCAGGTACGCTGGATATCGCCGGCAATGTCGGCGGTGAACTAGTGGCTGCAGGCGGCACTGTCAAGTTGGACAAAACTGCAGTGGTGGCGGGACCCGCCTGGCTGACGGGCGGCAACGTGACCGTGGCCGGCAGGATTGCCAAAGGAGCAAAAATAGCGGCAAATACGTTTACGCTGTCCGGCCAAATCGATGGCGACACCCGTCTATATGCGCAGCAAATAAACTTCCTGCCAGGCGCAAAAATCAATGGCAGGCTTTTTTACGCCAGCCCTACTCCATTGGATCAAGAACAGGCTGCTCATGTGCTGGGCACGATCACCCGCGAACCATTTCCAGAGGCGCGCAATGCAAAAATCCGCGAGGCGCGCAGCATATCCTGGTTCTTGCCTGCATTCTTGCTGAGCATGGGCTTGACTGGCGCACTGCTGTACAGGCTTTTCCCGCACGCCATTGTTGATGTGCAGCAGACGATCCGGCAATATCCGCTTCGCAGCCTGTTCGCCGGCCTGGCATTATTGTTCACCATACCGCCGGTCGCCATGCTGCTGATCGCCACGGTGATCGGAATTCCAGTCGGATTGGCGCTTTTCCTGATGTATCCGCTGATGTTGTTGCTGGGGTATATGGCAGCCGCCTTCTTCATCGGCCGGCGTGCCGCCGATATGCTGAAACAGCCATTGCAATTAAGTTATTTGCGCCAGATGATGTTTCTTTTTCTGGCACTCATTATTTTGATCCTGCTTGCTTTGATTCCAGGGGCCGGCATATTGATAGTCGCCGTTGCACTGGTAACCGGCATCGGCGGCTGGGCCGTGTCGCTAAGCATGCGGCGCAGCACTCGCCAGGAAACGGCACTTGAATACTGATTGAGGCAGGCAGATCATGCCGACCTTTTGCTCATACGCAGTCAAATCAAGCCTATAGCGCATGAGCTGGGCGTGGTTAACTTAAACAGCCGAAACCAGATAAACTTTGAATTGCCTATTTCGAAGATAGAAGCTATCAGACGATTCCGGATGCCACAATTGCCTTGCGTACCGCTGCTGCAGAATCCCGCAAGCAAGCGGTTTCAGTCTCCGACAGTCGAATCGGCATGACTTGCCTGATGCCCGAGCGATCGATGATCGCAGGAAGGCTGAGGCATACGTCCCGAATCCCATAATGTCCGTCAATTAGTGCCGAGACAGTAAGAACCGATGCCTCGTCCCGCACTACCGCCTCGATGATCCGGGTCAGCGCCGTAGCAATCGCGAAATTGGTAGCACCCTTGCGGCGAATGATTTCGTATGCGGCATTGCGCACCCGGTCTTCGATCGCTGTCTTATTCTGTTCAGCACTGGAAATCCCGGTCATCTGGCCAAACTCGTCTAGTTGCATGTTGGCAATGCTGCCAACGGACCACGCGACCAGTTCACTGTCGCCATGCTCGCCCAGAACGTAGGCATGGATGTTGCGCGCGTCGACACGATAATGGGCAGCCAACTCGGCGTGCAAGCGTGCAGTGTCGAGTACGGTTCCGGACCCGAATACCCTGGCAGGCGGCAAACCAGACAGACGCAATGCCAAAAAAGTGAGCGCATCGACCGGGTTGGTGGCAATCAGCAGCAGGCCCTCGGGATTTTCGCGCATCACTTCGGGAATAACCCGACCCAGCATTTCGGCATTGCGTTTCAATAAATCCGTGCGACTTTCCCCCACACGTTGCGCAGCGCCAGCGGCAATCACGGTTAATGCTGCGCCGGCAGTCTCTGCCAAGCTGCCGGCGCTCACGGCGACAGGGGCATGGAAAGAGGCAGCGTGCGTGATGTCCATTGCTTCGCCTTCTGCGCGCTCAGGGTTGGCATCGATCAAAACGATTTCCCGCGCCATCCCGGATGCAGCAAGCGTGTAAGCCAGTGTGCTCCCTACCCGGCCGGCACCGACAATGGCAATTCTGATGTCTTCAATCATCAATTTCCTTTCCCACCAAGAGGCGCGTACCCGATACCTCCGCGCCGCACACGAGTAACAATGCGCACTCAGTCTGTGCCAGCAGGCGTTTGAACACGATTGCCCGCCCGGCCTCGAAAGCGCCATGCCAGCCAATTGCAAGTACGCTGCTGGCCTGAAGTGCAGCCTGTGCCAGCAGCACCGCTGCAGGATCGCCGCGTCGCAAAAGTATCCGGTCGATGCACTCGCACTCTGCCGTGTCACAGCCAGCCAGTCCGCGTTTGGCCATCTCTTCGATACGGCGCGGATATTCGTGATGCACCGTATCAGCATAGGTAGCCAGTGGCCCATTCTCGGAATGCACCACAGTGACTTTGAGATGCAATGCTGCAGCGAGTTGGGCTGCAGCTTCGAGCGCCTGATCAGCCGCCGCTTCGCCACTGGCAGCCGCCAGCATCGATGTCCAGGGCAACACTTCACGGTAATGCACAGGAAGCAGCAGCACCGGCACCGGGCAATGCTCGATGACCGACTTCGCAACCGTGCCAAGACCACCATGCTGCGCTGAGCCGGCGGAGGCAGATTCGCCGCAGGCGCTCATGACAAGCAGACCAATGTCATATGCCGCAATCGCCTCGACTATTGCAGTGGCGGCATTCCCAGTGAGCTGGTGCACAACCACCTGCGCCCGCTCGCCGCTCCTGACACGCAGCCGCTCCAGTGCTTCACGGCCCGGAACAGGCTGCTCTGTGGCGTGCAGCACATGCAGCGTCGCGCCAAGCGCATCGGCCAGCCATATCGCACAGCCGGCGCCTTTCGCTGCTTCGGCCGATCCGTCGAGGGGCAGTAAAATTGAATTAAATCGGTTCATCGGTTTTCCTTCTACTCTGCCGTACGTGCGACTTCCACGGCATGAATGCGTCCGCGATATGCCAGCATCAGGCTGGCACCATGCCATCCGTCCGGCAGTCGCGCTGCCGCGCGTGCATCTGTGTGGGGGCCTTCATCACTGAAGTGCACGCCCAGAAATCCGAATACAAATGCCATCCATGTGCCGCCCATGGCAGCCGGGTGAACACCCAGCATGCTATTGTCCATTGCGTTGGACAGGTCGAGCCACAGGCTTTGCATCCAGTAGCGCTCGGCATCGTCTTGCAGCCCGATGCGCGCAGCGATCGCAGCGTGAACTGACGGCGACAGGCTGCTGCCATGATCGGTGAGCGGCTCGTAATAGCGATAGTTTGCCGCCACCACATCATCCGTAAAGGCATCGGGGAAAAGTAGCGGCAGCATCAGCACATCGGCTTGTTTGACCAGCTTCAAATGATTGATTTTTTCCCAGTCGAATAAGCGGCTCACTGGCGCCTTGAGGCGTGCCGCATCGGATAGCGAGTAGTCGCCGAGCTCAAAAAAACCCTCGAACTGCTCGATGACACCATGTTCATCCGGGACCGGAATGTATAGCGACTGCGCCAGTGCAGACCATTCTTCCGCCTCAGCCGTATTTGTACCGCAGTGCTGCGCCAGCCAGGCCGCGCGCTCAAGGTTAAAGCGCGCCATCCAGTTGGTGTATGCATTATCGTTGACTGAGTGATGGTATTCGTCCGGTCCGACGACGCCCTGAATGTGATGGGTTCGCCCAACCAGCGTTACGCGGCTCATCCAGAAGCGCGCTGTCTCGAACAGAATATCTGCGCCTGGACCGGTCAGAAATGCTTCATCTCCGGTCGTCTCCCAATAACGCCACACCGCGTAGGCAATGTCCGCAGTCACATGTATCTGCTGGCTTCCAGTAAAGATCGGGATCTTCTTACCGGTGCTTTTAAGCAGGATTTGAGTCGGCGTGACATCGTCGCCGGTCACGGTCGATTCCCAGGCAAAGCAGGCGCCGCGATAGCCAAGCTGGCTTGCCCGGCGACGTGCCCCGTCGAGGGTAGCATGACGATAAAGAAGCAGATTGCGGGCGCGCCTTGGTTCCACGTGCAGATAGAACGGCAGCATGAATATTTCCGTGTCCCAGAACATGTGACCCTCGTATGCACGGCCGGTGAGCGCGCGCGCGCCGATTGAAACCCGTGCGTCGTCACCTAGAGGCAGCCTGAGGTGGTAGCTGCCAAAACGCAGCGCCTGCTCGATTGAAGGATGGCCGGGCACGCGAATGTCTGCCCTGCTCCAGAATTCGGACCATTGCGCCGAATGACTGGCAAAATGCGTCGCAAAACTGTGCCACTCCAGCGACCGTGCGTGCGCGAGTGCCGCTGCGCGCGGATCAGCATCGTCGCGGCTGGTAAACACGGAAATCATGCGACGCAGGACGCTTGCTTCCCGGTAGACGCGAGAGACGATGCAAATCCGAAATCCTGATGCATGCGTCACGTAGCTCACGAGCTCCAGATCATCTGCCGCCATATGCTCAAGGCACTGTAGATGCGGGTGCATTGTCGGCAGATCAGGCGCTTCAAGGGTGGCGCTGATGTCCACTGTCCCCCAGTGGTTTTCCGGTGAAACCAGCGCTTCCTGGAGCAAAAGATGCGGATCGGCAAGCGAAGCACAGCGGCGTGTACGAACTGCGGTGCAGCGGCCGCCGGGTGTTTCAAAAGTGGCTTCGATATGCAATACACCATGGCGCATGTCGAGAACCCGACGCAACTCGCGTCCATATGAACCGGCAAAGTCGACCGGACGGCCTTCGACAGAAATCACCAGCCGGAACGGAAACGGCAGCGGCACCAGCTCGGCATACACAGCTGCGCCGCGTTCGGGTGCGAGGAATTCAATTTCCGAATACGGCAGATCGGCGCACTTGCGATCGTAGACACCAGCGATGAAAAGGTCGCATTGCGATTCAGGCAGCGGACTGTCGAGCGCACCGCGTACGCCAAGATAGCCATTTCCGACGCAGAACAGGCTTTCCATCTGGCGTTCGCGTACACGATCGAAGCCCTTCTGTTCGATACACCAGGCGATTTCTTCCTGGCGTATCGTGAATGCCGCTTCCAGTTTTTCCATGCCGAGCTCGGCGAGGTCTTGCACCACGAGGTCCGCGCCTCCGGCTTGAAGTGCAGCTGCATGATTGCCACGGTCGACACCAACCACCAGTCCGAATCCGCCGCGGCGACCAGCCTGCACACCCGCCACCGCATCTTCGACGATAATCGCTCGTCCCGGCGCCACACCAAGCGCGCGCACTGCATGCAGGAACATGTCGGCGTCCGGCTTGCCCTTGAGGCCGGATGCATCGAGATCAATGCCATCCAGGCACACATCAAAAAGACTGGCGATATTTGCGGTTTGTAAAATTTCGCGACCATGGCGGCTGGAAGTCACCACGCCGGTTTTCACGCCTTGCCTGCGTAAATTCTGGATCAGATCGATGGTAGAAGTGAAAGTCTGAACGCCCTCTTCTTGCAGACGCCGTTCGAAATGCAGGTCCTTGTGTTTGGCGAGTTCGTCCACCGCTTCCTCTGGCAAGCTGATTTTACGTGCCTGGAGAAAGCTGCACACACCTTCGCGGCGAGGCTTGCCGTCAACGTAAGCCAGATAATCGGCATGTTCGTCGAATGGGCGCCAGGATTTGCCATCGGGTGCGCGTCGACGCAGTAGATCGTCGAATGTTTCTTTCCATGCTGCGGCATGCAGGCGCGTGGTCTGGGTGATCACGCCATCCATGTCAAAGATTGCTGCTTGTAGGCCGCTGCGCATGATGTTCTATTGGATGATCCATTCAGCTCAATGGACTGAAATCCTGTTGCAGGAACTGAAACTATATGACTGGAATCGGGCACCTATGTTCAATATCCCGACTTTCCTGCAAAAAAACGATGCGCAGGTTTGGCCAATTTCCGTCGTTGCCTTGCCGCATAAACCTTCTGGCCTTCCCAAGGATTGATTCTCCACATTGAAGCCAGCCAAGCTTGCCAGACCGGGCATCGGCTATCCAGATGCAATGATTTTGTTTGCGCCTCAAGGTACAATCGTTAAATAAATAATGTATGTCCAACGATCGGTAGCGGAGGAATGACATGTCTTCTGGAAAAATTCTGGTAGCGCAAGGCGGCGGCCCGACAGCGGTGATCAACCAGTCGCTGGTGGGCGTTGCGCTGGAAGCGCGGCGTTTTCGCCAGGTCGAAAGGGTCTATGGCGCCCTGCATGGCGTGCGCGGCATCATCAATGAAGAGTTTGTCGATCTGACCCAGGAAACCAGCCACAACCTGGAACTGGTCGCCAGCACGCCGTCTTCGGCATTGGGTTCCACCCGCGACAAACCGGATCTGAAGTATTGCCAGGAAATTTTCCAGGTCCTGCGTGCCCATGAGATCGAACATTTTTTTTATATTGGCGGAAACGATTCATCGGACACAGTGCGCATTGTCAGCCTCGAAGCACAAAAGGCCGGCTATCCGTTGCGTAGCATTCACATCCCGAAAACCATCGACAATGATCTGGTGGGTAACGATCATACGCCCGGCTTCCCCTCCGCCGCGCGCTTTGTGGCACAGGCATTTGCCGGCGCCAATCTGGATAACGCGGCCTTGCCAGGCGTCTACGTCGGCGTCGTAATGGGCCGTCACGCCGGTTTTTTGACGGCGGCATCGGCGCTCTGCAAGAAATTTCCGGATGACGGGCCGCACCTGATCTATCTGCCGGAACGCACCTTCAGCCTTGAAAAATTCCTGGCCGACGTAAAGTTGACCTACGAGCGTTTCGGGCGGTGCGTGATCGCCGTTTCCGAAGGCATCCACGATGCGTCAGGCACGCCGATCGCCAGCTTGTTGGCCAAGAACCCGGAACACGATGCGCACGGTAATGTGCAACTTTCCGGCAACGGTGCGCTGGCCGATTTATTGTGTGAGGAAATCAAGTCCAAGTTGAACATCAAGCGCGTCCGGGGCGATACCTTCGGCTATTTGCAGCGCTCATTTATCGGCTGCGTCTCCGATGTGGACCAGCGCGAGGCGCGCGAAGTCGGCGAAAAGGCAGTCCAGTTTGCCATGTGGGGCAGCCGTGACGGTTCAGTGGCGATCAAGCGTACTGGTTTTTACTCGGTCGATTACGAGTTGCTGGCACTGGATGCGGTGGCTGGCAAGACGCGCGTCATGGAAGATGAGTTCATAGCCGCCAGCGGCACCGACATCACCGATGCATTCCGGCTGTATCTGCGTCCGCTGCTGGGCTCAGGCATGCCGGATGCGTTCCGGCTGCGGCCCAATCCAGTGCCGAAAGTGCGAAATACGCCTGGCTGACAAGACCAGTGTTTGCGTAATCGCCGGAAGTAGGACAAGCCCCGCTAGACAGCATCGGGCTGATCGGCCGCATTCCCGTCCATGGCAGTAATTTCATCCTCTTTCTTGTCCGATCGCACCGCTGCCATACCGGCAGCAGGAATCAGCCCTTCTGCGGCGGCGTGCGCGGCAGCGTATTCGCTGTCGGGTGCGAGTATCAGCTGTGTGCCGGTCAGGCGCACTTCTTCTATTAGCCGGTCAATGGCTTCAATACGCGCTGGGTCGGGATTGACGTTGCGGATATAGATGATACGGATTGAATTGGGATGGCGCTTGACGACTTCCGCGTAGATTTCCGGGTCGTGTTCGCCGCTGTCGCCGATCAGGATGAACTGCAAATGCGGATAGAAGCGCAGTATGTCTTCAATCCTGTCGAGCTTATGTTCACGATGCCTGCCTTGGCCGAGCACCTTGCGAACCGCAAGTTCCTTCAGCATCAGCGGGCCGGGCGGAATGTCCTGGACCCGCATGAATTCGACCAGCGGCGTAAATAAATGCCAGGGGCTGCTGGAAACGTAAAACACTGGATTAGCTTCGCCGCCCATGCCTTCATGCAGAGCACGATAGAACGCGGCAACGCCTTTGAACGGCTTGCGGGTATGCGCATTCGAGCGCGCCAGCATCAGCATCATGTTCAGGCGATTGGTGACATTGGTCCACAATATCGTGTCATCAATGTCGCTGATGATGCCAAAGCGTGCCGTTGATGGCGGCACCAGCACCTGGGCCGTGGCACGGACCGGTTCATTGCCGGCCGGTTTAGGTGCGGCCAACTCCAGTTCGACCGGCAGCCATCCGCTGGATGCCAATGGCGTGGCTAGCGCGATCTCGAATGAAAAATAGCCGCCACGATCGCTCACTGCCTCCTGCTCAATGCCCTGAAACTTGGCCCGCACGCGGGCGCCCACAACCTGATCGGATTCCAGTCTTTTGTACAGCTCGAACAGGTTTTGCCAGCGGCTGTCGTCCGGACCCTGCTCCTGAAAGCCTTCGTCCTTCAGCACCCGGCCGCGCAGCGTGATGCCGTGTACGTTGCCATAGCCGACATACGGCACGATAAGCAGCGATTGTCCCGAACTTGCCAGATTCCTGATATAGCCCAATGCCCGTCCAGCCAGGCTGCCGGCGCTATTGACCAGGCTGCGGTACAGCGGCGGCGAAGTAGTGCCTGTCGATAGGCTGTCCGCTGCCCTCGTGACTGGCGATGATGCAGGCGGCTCGGATTGCAGCGATGTGCATTCAAGCCAGACTGGATCGCCGCCTTGCTCTCTTGCATAGCTGATGGCAGCCTGGACCGCCTCCGGCATAACGGCATCGGTTGCATCGGGCAGCATCCGGACTTCGGCGCCAGCTTGCTGTAGCCGGGTGATTTCGGCAGCAGTCAGCAAACCCTGATTGAGATACAGAACGGTGCCGGGATAGGTGGCACGTGGGCCAAGATCTGCCAGGCCGGCGCGAGTCAGGATCAGGAATGGCATGCAGATTTTATTTTGAATGGGGCAGACATTGTTTCGATAAACGGATTTTACCGATGTGGCATCGCATGGCTTTGATGTGGATTAGTTCAATATGTCACAAAAAGGCCTGCTGAGCCAGCGGCCGTTCCGAACCCATGAAAAAATGGGGATTCAGGTTCCGCGCAAGTTATTCGGTTACTTGCTCGCCCACACGGGCCGGTCTTGAATCTAGCCGCGACTAGCCGCAGCTAGCCAAATAGATACGGCCAAAAAGTGATCACCCCGATGATGCCAGCGCCGCCGATCGCTATCAGGACGGCGGCCGCGCCAATATCCTTGGCTAACCTGACCGTTGGATGAAACTGCGGTGACACAATGTCGCAGACATATTCAATTGCAGTATTGACCGCTTCAGCGCTCCAGACCAGAGCGATGGCAAGAATCAGCCAGCGCCAGTCATGCGCGCCAAGCTGCAGCGACCAAGCGGCCAGGATAACAAGCATGGCGACCGCCAGTTGCACCCTTGCATTATGTTGTGTCTTCAGGATGAAACCAATGCCGTTTACAGCGTGCCGCATGCTTTGTATCCGTGCGCCAATGGAGAATTGCTGGCGATTGTTTTTGCCGGTGCCGCCATCCTTTGGCTTCATGCTCGCTTGCTCCTCTCGGCCATTTTGAACTGTTACCGCTTAGTGTACGCTTGCGCTGCGTAGTCAGAACTTTACTTCGGGGGCAGGCTCTATATTAATCAAATACCAAGCAGCCCGGAGGCTAAAGATGAATATTCTGATGGTACTGACGTCGCATGCGCAACTGGGTAATACCGGCGAGAAAACTGGCGTCTGGCTGGAAGAGTTTGCCGCGCCATATTATATTTTCAAGGATGCGGGTGCACGGATTGTATTGGCTTCACCCAAGGGTGGGCAGCCGCCGCTCGATCCCAAGAGCCATGAAGCCGGCTCCCAAACCGAGGCGACCAAACGCTTCAATCAGGATAGCGAGGTGCAGAAGGCGTTTGCCGATACAGTACTTCTGTCTAGCGTATCGCATGAAGAGTTTGAGGGCGTGTTTTATCCGGGCGGGCATGGACCACTATGGGATTTGGCCGAGGACCGGGATTCGATTTCATTGATTGAAAGCATGCAAGCAGCCGCCAAACCGATTGGTGCCGTTTGCCATGGATTGGCGGCCTTCCGTCATGCCAGGCGACCCGATGGCCGCCCCCTGGTGGAAGGAAAAAAAGTCACTGGATTCACCAATACCGAAGAGGCAGCTGTACAACTGGTCGATATCGTGCCGTTTCTGGTGGAAGATATGCTCAAGCAATGTGGCGGCATTTTTTCCAAGGGGGCTGATTGGAGTTCTCATGTTGAGGTCGAAGGCAAGCTGGTGACCGGGCAAAACCCGTCATCTTCGCAAGACGCGGCGCGCGCATTGCTGCAATTGGTATCCCGGGAGCCGGACAGCGGCGACTGGGACGTACATCGTCCGGGCTAGTCCGAAGCACGCGTACCCATCGGCATTCATGCATTCCTGGCGTGTTGAGATCCCCCTTAGCTGCGATTGCTTTACCGAACCTGATGTGCCTGGCAATCAACTGATCGACAACTTATCTGCAAGTCGGCATTTTCCCGCATCCTGCCAGGCAGCCGCCCGGTTGCACTTTGAAATCCGCTCTTTAGCCTGCGATGACCCATGATCAAGGCATTCCAACAGAACAAGTCATGTCGGTTGCCGGTGTTTTATCCGTTGTGCCTGACTATGAAATATTGACCTTTCTGGCTTGAAATGAGAAGTTGCGTCACAATTGGCTGCATATTGGTCTGGATTAATCAAAAACAGGACATGCATGAACGAACAGGTGGCCAGAGACTTGGTATTGGTGCGTGCTATCGAAACCACAGATCAGAAGCGCGAGATCTTGAGTGACGATGATCGGCTGTACGCCAGCCGCAGCGCAAAGGAGCTCGCACAATGGCAGGCATCCGATGACAAGTCTCCTGTGACGCTTGAACACTTCCTACAACATCGCGCCGAGCAAATCCTAAAAAGAATCGGCGAGCGCACACCGGTATTTGCTTCCTTCGCAAAACGGCGCCATGCCATTGATGCGTTATCGGTCTTGCTGCCTGCGCTGGCTTTTTTGGCTGGCGCAGGCATGGATAGAATCACCGATCCGCATCGGGTCGACCTGTTACCCGCGCCGCTACTGCTGATCATCGGCTGGAATCTGCTGGCATACATGGGCATGCTGATCTGGCTGTTTCTGCCATCCCGGAATTCCGGCGCATGGAATACCGCATGGCTTCGCAGACTCAGCATCGGCAAGATGGGGGTGCCGCGCAAGCTGCATCAAACCTTGTCGAATGCGCTGCTGGCTTTCATGACGGAATGGGCGCAATTGAGCAGAAAATTAACACTGGCTAGATTGCGCCGGACGCTGCACCTTGCCGCGGCACTGTTCGCCGCTGGCGCAATGCTGTCTTTATATGCGCGCGGTTTCCTGTCCCAGTATGTGGCCGGTTGGGAAAGCACCTTTCTCGACGCCGGCCAGGTGCATGCGATTCTATCCGTGCTATTCACACCTGCCGTTTCGGTCTTTCCACTGCAGGGCTTTTCGATCACAGACATTGAAGCGCTGCAATTCAAGTCCGCGCCGTCATCCCTGGGCGGCGCCCGCTGGGTGCATTTGTATGGCGCCACTTTGTTTTTGCTGGTGGTATTGCCGCGCCTGTTGCTGGCTGGCTTCGCGCATTGGCAGGCGGCGAAGCTAGAGAAAAGATTTCCACTTGATTTGCAGCAGCCCTACTTCATCAGGCTGAGCCATTCGCTGGGTGGCAAAGCTGGCATCCTGCGCGTTCTGCCGTATAGTTTTACGGTGGATGAAGTGCGCGACAAAGGATTGACCGTCGTAGCTGCGATGCTGCTCGGGGAGCAGGCGCGGGTCATGTTGCGGCCCTCAATCGCCTATGGTGACGAGCCTCATGACGCATTGCGCGATACGCCATTGAACGATGACGCAGTCACACTGACAGCAGTACTTTTCAATCTGGCTGCCACGCCAGAAAAGGAAAATCACGGCGCGTTCCTGGAACAGGTTTTACGAGAATCGTCGCGCGGCATTGCGGTGCTGATTGATGAATCCGGCTATATTGAGCGCGTCGGCATGCAAGCTGGGGGCGACGCGCGTGTGGCTGAACGCATTGGGCTTTGGCAGCAGTTCTGCAAATTTCACCGGGCACCGGCGACCATCGTGAATTTGGTCGATCCTCGCGCGCATCGGATCGAGATCGAAGCCGGGTTGATTCTATCGGACGCGCCATGATCGACACCCCGGTCCAGATCCAGTTTGCGCTGATTTCGCACACCAACAACGGCAAGACCACGCTCGCGAGAACCTTGATCGGCGCCGATGTGGGTGAAATACGCGACGCGGCTCACGTCACCATCCTTTCCGAGGCGCATACATTGTTGACGACGCCAATTGGCGATGTGCTGCAACTCTGGGATACCCCCGGCTTTGGCGACTCGGTACGTTTGCTCAAGCGTCTTGGACTGGCCGGCAATCCGATCGGCTGGTTTTTGCGCGAAGTGTTCGATCGGTATCGCGACCGTCCGCTGTGGCTGAGCCAGCAAGCGATGCGTACCGCAAAGGATTCTGCAGATGTGGTGCTGTATCTGGTCAACGCATCAGAAAATCCGCAAGATGCCGGCTATCTTTCGGCAGAGATGAAGATACTCGAATGGCTGGGCAAGCCCGTGGCAGTGCTGCTGAACCAGATGGGCGCGCCGCGGCCGGCGGCAGAAGAACAGGCCGAGCTGGCGCACTGGTGCCGGCACCTCGGGCAATACCCGATCGTCAAGGAAGTGCTCGCATTGGACGCGTTTGCCAGGAGCTGGGTGCAGGAACGGCTGTTTTACGAGGCCGTCGGCAAGCTGCTTCCTGATGAAAAAGCGGCCGGCTATGCGCGCTTGCGTATGGCATGGGAGACGAACAATGCAGCGCGTTTTCAGGCATCGGTGCATCTGTTAGCCGAACATCTGGTGGCAGCAGCAAAAGACCGGCAAGCGCTCGAAGTCGGGGATAAGGCGCTCATCAAATCAGCCCTGAATGCAGTCGGCATTGGCAGGCAAGGTAGCGCACGTCATCAGGATAAGGCGATGAGGTTCCTAGTTGAGCGGCTTGAGGCCGATATTGGGATAACCACCGCCCGTCTGCTCGAATTGCACAAGATCGATCCCAGCGAAGTGGCGCAGATCAATGCCCGGGTGCGCGAAAATTTTGTCATCCAGGCGCCGCTTGACAAGACCCAGGCCGGCTTGCTTGGCGCGGTCATATCCGGTGCTACCACGGGCCTGTCAGCGGACCTGATGGCGGGCGGCCTGACATTCGGCGCCGGTCTGTTGCTCGGCAGCGTGGTAGGCGCCCTGAGCTTTGCCGGTGCGGCGTGGGGATTTAATATTACGACCCACCGGAACCAACCCTACATGCAGTTTACCGATGCGTTCCTGCGCGAGCTGGTGGTTACCAGCGTGTTGCGGTATCTGGCAGTGATTCATTTTGGTCGCGGCCGCGGCAATTTTGTGGAAAGCGAAGCGCCGGCCTTTTGGCAAGACGAAGTAAAGCTGGCGTTCAGTGATAACGAGCAGGAATGCAGCCGCTTGTGGTCAAGCATACGCACGGATCAGGATGCGGAACAAGGGATTGCGCAAGCCCGGAAAATTGTCATGAATATCATTTCCAGAACCTTGACCCAGCTCTACCCGGGTTACCGGGTATTGTAAACAGGTGTGCTTTTATCCGGGCGCAAATACACACCAAGAAGAATGGATGCAAATGCCGCACCATTTTTGCAGCGCAGGATACGCCACGACCGGCGCTACGCTATTACTTTGCGTAGAGTAATTCACCGCCCTGTTTTTCGAATTGCTTGACGATCTTGGATAGCATGGCAATTCCTTGTTCCAAGGTGTCCACTGGTTTTGCCATACGACCCCAGGATTGTAATATTTGCCAGTCGCCAAGCAGATCTTTTTGCAAATGGACGGTAAAAACTCCTTGAGTCGTCATATAGCGCACACTATGCGGGCGCTCGGAAGTAACCGGCAGGGGCAAGGTTACACCGTCATCAGCAGGATCAATCATGTTTGTTCAAACCGGATGTTTATCGGTAGCAGAGTTTCAATGATCCAACTATTTTAGGCGATTTTTCCAGTCGGCAGCACTCTTGGCGAGCTGTTTTAATCGGCTGGCCTGGATTTGCAACATTCAAAGACTGGCCGATCTCTAAGGCAGCAGCACGCACCATGCATCTATGGCAAATTCAATTGCCTGTTTGCAAACGGTCACTGATTCTTTGAGTGCCCGGGCTACCGGTCATTCGGCTGCCAGCAGCGTCAAGTCCACCACTTCCAGACCGGCCAGATCCTGGCCGGTCGTGCCGACAAAGGCAGCACGGCTAAACGGCTTGTTGAGCAGCCAGGCCGCTGCAGCTGACTTGATTCGCTCCGCAGTACAATTCAAAACCCCGGTCCGGTACTGCCGCCGCATGTCTTCGGTAATGCCCTGGCGCTGCTGTTCCCAGGCCCACATGACCTCAGCGTACGGCGTGCGCGGCTTGTCCAGGTCCTGGATCACGCAGATGATCGCTTCCTCGATGTTTTCCTGATTTAACTCGGCATCGATCACCCAGGATATTGCCTGCGCAAAGTCTTGATAGGTCGCGGCAAGACGCGGGTCGCGGAACGACATCATCACAAAGGCGCCGTTTGTCGGGTTATATCCGGCTTGCCCGCCATAGGCGCCGCCCTCTTCCCGCAATGCCTGATGCAATACCAGGTTGGTCAATATTTCACCCAGCACCGCCATCGCCGGTGCGTCGGCATGGTCCAGCCCAGGTGCCGCCCAGGCGGCAAAGCAGTGATTGACCTGCGCAGGAGCATGCAATGCCTCATTGCTGAAAGCTGGCGCATGCACTGCTGTGGGTAGTGCCGGAATGCTGGCCGCTGCTGCGGGCAAATCAAGCATGGCAGCCAGTGCGGCTGCGTCCTGTTCCATGCCAGCGACAATCACCATCGGCGTACTGCCGACGATGCGCTGGTGCAGCGTCGTCAATTGACGCGATATTTCTTCCAGGCCTGCGCCGGTTTGCGACATTTCATGCAGACGACGATAGAACGTCAGGGATGTCGCCCCCTTGATCTGATCCTCGAAGCATCGGCTCGGCGACAGGGGCGCAGTCGCCCTCAACCTGGCGTAGTTGTCGCCCTCTTCCGCCAGTTCATTGCGCATATCCTGCACCATGCTGTCGATCAGGAAAGCCAGCCGTTCATGCTCGTCAAAGCGCGCGGCGCGCACCGATTTTGACAGTACTTCGGCGACCGCCTGATTTTCTTCGCGCAATCCTTTGGCATAGAAATCGACATGAATACGCAGCGACTGATCCATGTCCTGCGTTTGCAAGACATACAGATTGAGATCGAAAAACGGCACGCGATCATGTCGCCATGCATCCGCTTCTTCATAGGATTGCTGCCCCAAGCCGAGTTCCGGCAAAACATCGACATACAGTTGCAGCCAGGGCCATGCGGCCTGTTCGATGCCGGATACATCGTACATCACCCGCGCATAAGAAATGCCGTTGGATGGAATGGCAGCGACAAGCACGCCATGGTTCGCTTCAGGCAGCGCGAAAGCCGGGCGCGGCAGCCGGCTGACATCTGCCGGGCGGATGCGGGGCAGCACATCGTTATTGACCGGCTGGCGTTGGCGCTCGAGCAGCGCTGCTGACTCCGCGCACAGCTTATCCTTTTGCGTGGCCGACATTGACCCATGCAAGCTCGCCAGTCGCTGTTCCTCGATGGCCGTGCGCTTGTTGAAGTAGTCCGCGTCCGGGATGACAGTGACGTCGAGCCGGGTCGGGGAATCGAGCAGTCCCTGCACCAGACCTTTGAAAAAAGCCGGGTCGGCAATTCTTTCTTTTAACTGTTCGAGGATTTCTTCTCCATCGAAGCCGTTCATGATATCGCCGCCATACATCGCATGGGGCATGGCACGTAGCAGCCGCTTCAATGCATGGGGCGTACTACCGCCGCTGATTTCGCGCTGGCCGAAGCGGATGTCGCGTAGCGTGGCTTGCAGCACCGAATGCGGCACGCCGGCGTCGGCGGTCTTTTCCAGAGCCGACCAGATGCGCTTGCGGGCATCACCGACCTGCTTTTTCGTCAAGCCTTCCATGCCGAGATGAAAAACAATCTGGCGTCCGTCCGTGTCTGCCCCGTTCATCGCGGAGGGTCGCCCGAAGCCGGCCGATTCCATCGCGTGCGCAAGCGGCGCGGAAGCATTGCTCAGCAAGCCGGCTTCCAGTAGCTGCGCGTAATAATACGATTCCGGGATAACCGTCTCGCCCATCAGCCAGGAAAGCTGCACGCCATGCTCCTGTGCGGGGATAGCGATCGTGACGGCTTTGGGCGCCGGCCAGCTGGGCGCCAGTTGCGGCAGTATGCGCAGCATGTCCGCTGTACGATCGGGCAGTTTCGACAATACACGATCCTCAATCACGGCTTGCACTTCAAGCGGATCGATCCGACCGGCGGTCATGAATACGGCTTGCGACGGATGGTAATGGGTTGCATGAAACTCTTTCAGCGCTGCATGCGACAGCGACGGAATATCGAGCGGATCGCCACCCGACTCGACTTCATAGGTGGTACCTTTCAGTAACGTGGCGCAGATGCCGCTGCTCAATTCCCGCACCGGATCGGAAAATGCACCTTTCATCTCGTTGAAGACCACACCGTGATAGGCCAGCTTGTCGCCGTCCAGCGCCAGGCGCCAGCCTTCCTGCAAGAAGTCGAGGTAATCCAGCGTCGGAAAGAATGCCGCATCCAGATACACGTCGAGCAAATTGAAAAAATCGGTCTTGTCGGTGCTGGCAAATGGATAGACAGTTTTATCCGCATAAGTCATCGCATTCATGAAATGCGCAGTAGACCGTCGCAGCATGGAAAAAAACGGGTCGCGCACCGGATATCTGGCGCTGCCGCACAGTGCCAGGTGTTCCAGAATATGGGCGCGCCCGTCACTGCTATCCGGTACGGTCGGGAACCCGACCAAAAAAACCAGTTCCGGATCATCGGTTGCCAAGTGAATATGGCGTGCGCCGGACTGCGTGTCTTCGTATTCTTGTACTACGGCGTGCATCGCCGGGATATGGCGGCTACGTAGTTTGGTAAATGGCATCGGTAATGAAAGTTATAAAACTATGAAAATATATATACCGATAGTGTCTCACACTACCAAGTTCGGCGTGATTGCGGCAAGCGCGCATATGACAGCCAGGCATGCGCGGCATACGCCATTTGATGCACGTGCACGCCGCATCGCGACACAGCGTGCATGGATTGCCGAGCATACGCACAGCGCGGCAAGCAGTGCTTCATTTCAAGCCGGTGGACAGGTCGCGACGATCAGACTGGATGGAATGACTTTCTCGCATCAGCGGAGCAAGCTTTTCAAGCTGCCTACTTGAGAGGGATGGTTTGCCCCGACGGCATCGCTACCGCCGTAATGCTGTTTTGCGGGCTGCCTTCGATCACCCGGTCGGAATAAACCAGATAGACCAGTGCGTTGCGCTTCGAATCGACCATCCTGACGACTTGGATACTCTTGAACAAAAGCGATGTCTTTTCCGAAAAGACTTCTTCCTGTTTGGGAATCGGGCCGCCGAACCGGATTGCGCCTACCTGGCGGCATGCAACCGATGCTTCCGCCCGATCCTCGGCCACACCCAGCGCGCCCTTGATGCCGCCGGTCTTGGAGCGTGAAAGATAGCAGCTGACGCCACTCACCTTGGGATCATCAAAGGCTTCCACCACAATCTTGTGGTCAGGCCCGATCAGCTTGAAGACGGTATCGACTTCGCCGATCGGTTCGGCGTGCAGGCTTGCCGTAACTAGCAGAAGCGCTGCCACGGTCAAAACTTTTTTAGTCAATTTTTTCGTAGTCAATTCATTCCTTTCGGGACCAGCCTGGATTGCCAGGGAGGCGATTAAACCTGCCATTCGATGATGATGAACATTGTCAGCATGCTGAGCGTGCCGCCGACCATATCCAGATCAAGCCATGGCATACAACCATCAGGCGACGAGATCAATCTACCTTGCCTGGATTTTACAGGCCATGCGGCGCAGCATGCTGAATAAACATCAAGCAAGGCAGCCGGCAAATCAGTTTTTACGGCTTTTGGGCGCGAGCATGGTCCCCGTGCATGCCGGGGAACCGCACTGGCAAGGGAAAGCGCGCTTGATTGCCGCGGTATGCCGCCCTTCATAGATCAGCGCATAGTAATAGGTCAATTCTTCACCGCGTCCGATGTCCATCAGTGAATAGAGATAAACGCGCCCGTCCTCATGTTCCAGGGGCTCGCAATTCGGTTCGCATGAATGGTTGATGAAACGCGCATCATTACCGCCGCTGGCGCCGTCAATGACGCGGCCGTCAGCCAGGCTAAAGAAAAAAGTATGGTTGACCGGCCCGCCAGCCGCTGCCGCGCGCTGTTGCGCCAATGCCCATGCGATCCGCTCGCCCTGGTACTCCACGATGCATTCTCCGGGCGCTATTTTTCGACGCGCAAAAACGCCTTTGCCATGCACTTTGGATGTCTTGACCATAAAAGGCGGCAGTTTTGCGCCGGATTTGGCCGGATACAGTGTCTTGGTTTTCATTAGTAGCTGTTAAGAGTGACTAAAAAATTGCGGGAACGTCAGGGTAGCGGTGTTTGGCTTGGCGCGGCGCTGCATAAGTGAAAAGTGTACGACAAAGCACCGCAACTCCGCCAAAGGCATCTTGTCATTTCTGTTGGTACATGCCATGCATGCCGAATGGCACTCATTCTGAATTATTCAGATATGCGGCATCCCAAACAGTAGGGAGAGAATAAAACAATTGGCAAAAAGAAAATAGAAATAACTACACGGCATATTAATGAGAATGCGCAGATTTGCCAGCTCTCATTCCCGACATAAACATACGTTCCCCATTTCATAATATTGCTTTGTAATATCTGCATTTGCAAATTCACTCATGACATCCAGGCTGGTTGAGTGCAAAGACAAATTCCGATTCCGACAATTATCTTTTAAATGCATCTGCGGCGGCTTCCCGCTGTTTTCTAAAGCGACAGGCTGGACATGGTGCGAAGCTTGCTAGGAATACCCAGTAATTCAACATTCAAAGGAGCATTCCCGTGACCACCAAACTTAATGTCATCGTTGCATCGTTTGCATTCACTTTCGCAGCTGGTGCTTATGCGCAATCATCGACTGCCACAATGGGCTCATCCAGCGAAGGCGCGCAATCGCAACAGTCCGGCACCAGCGCGGCACAGCCATCTCCCAAGCAGCAAATTGAGCAACAGCACAAAACGGCGATGAAAAATTGCGACGCCATGAACGACAATGCCAAAGACATTTGCAAAGCCGAGGCAGATGGTCAGAAAGAAATTGCGGAAGCTGAAGCCAAGGTGGCACAGCGCGATACGCCAAAGAATCGTCTTGAGCTGGAAGAAGCAAAAGCTGAAGCGCAGTATGAGGTAGCCAAGGAGCGCTGTGATGATCAGGTCGGTGATGCCAAAAATGCCTGCCAGCAGGAAGCCAAGGCAATGCGGGACTCAACCATGGCCCAGGCCAAGAAGCAATCACAGACAAAGACCTCCAGCAGCGGCACTGCCGGCAGTTCTTCCGCCGGTCAGCCAGCTTCTGGCAGTAGTGGCGCGTCGAGTATGCCATCGGAAAGTTCTACCAGCGATAAATAAGCCATCTAGCGATCCGCGCTATTGATGAACCGCTTTCCCGGTATTGATGGTCAAAAACCGTCAGTACCGGGCTTGGAGCTGTATTGCCAAGCTTCTGGCATGCTGATGTGATTTTAACTGCTTGATTGCAGTCTTTACTGCTATCAAATTACTTAATCACCCTTGGTGAGGGAATGTGCGCACGCAGGAACTCGCCTAATTTCACCGCGCTGGTTGGGCGACTGAAGAAATAGCCTTGCGATTCATGACAATTGTTTTCACGCAGGTAATTTTCTTGTGCCTTGGTCTCGACGCCTTCTGCCACGATCGTCAGGCTTAATGTCCTGCCCATGGCAATGATGGCATCCGTAATTGCGCGGTCTTCCGGATTGTTGGTCAAGTCACGTATGAACGACCGGTCCACCTTGAGCGTATCGATCGGAAAACGCTTTATCTGCGATAGCGAAGAATAGCCGGTGCCGAAATCGTCCAGCGCAATTCGCACGCCCATCTCTTTCATTGCCCTCAACATCTTTGTGGCATTGTCGATATTTTGCATTGCCATGCCTTCGGTAATTTCCAGCTCCAGCAAGGCCGGTTCTATGCCGCTCTGCTGAAGTGCGCCGGCAATATCCGATAACAGGCGATCATCGAAAAACTGTCGCGCAGACAAGTTGACGGCCATGCACAGCGGCGGTAATCCTTCCATTTGCCAGGCGGCGTTTTGCCGGCATGCCTCTTCCAGAACCCAGCGGCCAATCCCAAGAATCAGTCCGGTTTCTTCAGCCAATGGAATAAACTGCGTCGGCATCACGATGCCAAGCTCCGGATGCTGCCACCGCAACAGTGCTTCGACGCCGGTAATCATGCCGGTATTTAAATCAAGTTTCGGCTGATACTCGAGAAAAAATTCGCGCCGCTCGAGCGCCAGACGCAGACTGGCTTCCAGGGTAAGCCGCTCCAGCGATGAAGATTTGATACTTTCCGAGTAAAACTGGAAATTATTCTTACCCTGTTCCTTTGCCAGATACATTGCCATGTCGGCATTTTTCATCAAGGTCTGTTCATCCTGCCCGTTTTCCGGATACATGCATATGCCGATACTGGCGGTAACCCGGCACTCCTGGCCCAGTAAGCTGACCGGCTTGCTCACGGCGGCGAGGATTTTGCGTGCGACTGCCATAATCTGGTCGGTCTCTGCCACTTCTTGTGCGAGTATCACAAACTCGTCACCGCCAAGGCGCGCCACCGTGTCGCTGGCGCGCAATTCCTGCGTCAGACGGCTGCCGACAATTTGCAAAAGCTTGTCGCCCTCCTCGTGTCCCAGCGTATCGTTGATGATCTTGAAACGGTCCAGGTCAAAGAACATCACGGCAAATTTTCGGTCGTAACGACGCGCCGTATGAATGGCCATGTTCAAAAGATGACTGAACATGAGGCGATTCGGCAAACCGGTCAAGCCATCATGATTGGCAAGATATTGAATCCGTTCTTCATTGCATTTCTGAGCGGTGATGTCGCGCCCGATACCACGATAGCCGATGAACCGGCCGGCCTCATACATCGGCTCGCCGCTCACGGAAATGTAGCGCCGTGTGCCATCTGGAAGTGTGCGGTGCATGACCGTCTCGCGGAAAGGCTGGTGCGCAAACAGCAGCGCTCGATGCAATTCCCATCCGCCCTCTGCCTCCAGGCCGCAATTCCAGCGGGTCAGGCCAAGAAAGCTTTCCGGCGCAGTATTCTCGCCATTAACGACAGACCGTCCTTCCAGGCGGGTAAACCGGAATTCTGCATCCTGCTCCCAATACCAGTCCGATGAGAGTTCGGTCAGGCTGCGAAATCGCGCTTCACTCTCCCGCAATTGTTTTTCGGCTTCGCGGCGCTCGTCTTCACGCTGAAAGTTATCGAGCGCAAATGACACGTTCTCAGCGACACGCTGCAGCAAGCCCACCATTTCATCGTCGAACTCATTCTTGTCGAAAGAGTTAAAGGCCAACAAGCCGACGCTGCGGCCCTTTTGAATCAGGGGAAAGACACCTGCCGAATTCCAGCCGGCATTGCGTGCGACGTCATGCCATGGGCGCAGCCGTTCATCATTCAGGAAATCATTGGTGATGCAAGGTTTTTGGCTGCGAAAAGCCGTGCCCACCGTTCCCTGCCCCTCAGGAAGGTTTTCATCCACCGAGATACGGTTTTCCCGAACGATTTTGGCGGACAATCCGGTAGTCGCGACGGCTTTGACCCACTTACTCCCGGAATCGACCAACAAAATACTGGCATTTGAAAATTTGCTGCCATGTACTGCCGCATCGCACACCAGCCTGAAAAGTTCATCGCGCGTTTTGGCACGCAAAATCGCTTCATTCGATGCACTCAGTGCGGCATACATTTTCCCAAGACGTGCATTGAACCTGTGAGCAGATTCCAGGGAATTTTCGGTGTTGACGTCCATACAGGAGGCAATTTCTCGAAAGAGGAAGGATGAATTTGCATATTATTGCTTAAAACTATGCTTTTCCTCATGAGCTTGAAGAAAAACTGTGTGACCCGGCAACAGTATTTCCACGGAGCATCTATTGCCGCCAATCTGTACCAATCTGTGGCTTCTGCTGTAAATTCTTCAATGTCCAGCTTAGCGAAGCTGAAAAGAAAAAACACACGCGATACGGCGTTTTTCCTGAATTTTTCAATAATAGGCAGGAAGCTCATGGCATGAACAAAACTATCAGTAAGGGTTGAGTCATCTGGAGCGGGCGACCGTAACAGAATCATGCGTCACAACGTAGAAGCAAGCCAGCGTCCTGCTATATGAATTCACCCCATGAACACCTCTTTTTCTTGCCGGATGCGAGGTTTTCATGACATGCCGATGTGGCGCGAAGATTGCATGCAAGCGTCTTTCATTTGAAATGAAAGGAGCTTTTCATGGAACATTCTTTAGTTGCCGTTTTCAATAACGAAACTCAAGCCAAGGAAGCCTTGAACGATTTGGTCGCCGCCGGATTTGCGCATGACGAAATTTATGTCAACGCCACACAGCAGTCATCGTCCGCATCATCGCCGGGCACCAAGGCCAGCCGCAATAACGATGATCAATCATTCGGCGCAAAAGCCCGGTCTTTTTTTAGTGATATCTTTGGCCAGCATGCCGATGCCTCCCAGGCAGACACCTATGCCGAAGCGGTCCGCCGCGGCAATGCAGTTCTTACCATCCGTGCCAACAGCGAAGAGCAAATGGACCGTGCCACTGAAATATTAAATCGCCACAATCCTGTTGATGTCGATGAACAAGCTGCCAATTGGCGAAACGAGGGATGGGCACCATCCCAGGCCAGTGCAGAGGCGCAGTCACAAAAAATTCCGGTGATTCAGGAAGAACTCAAGGTCGGCAAACGCGAAGTGCAACGCGGAGGCGTACGGGTATTTCAACATGTCACCGAACAGCCGGTAGATGAATCGGTCCAATTGCGCGAAGAGCATGTCCATGTCGAACGCCGTCCTGTTGATCAACCTGCCACGCAAGCCGACATGGCTGCATTCAAGGAAGGCACGATCGAATTGCGTGAAACCGCAGAAGAAGCAGTGGTAAACAAATCGGCGCGCGTGGTCGAAGAAGTAGTGGTCGGCAAGGAAGTATCCGAGCGCGCCGAAAAAATCAGCGACACTGTCCGGCGTACCGAGGTTGAGGTCGAACAGCTCGGTGCTGGTGAAAATGCTATCCGGTCAGGTGCCACAGGGGACGATGCAGATTTCCGCAAGCACTGGCAAGTTGCCTACGGCACGTCGGGCAGCCGCTATGAAGATTATGCCGATGCCTATCGCTATGGATCGACGCTTGCCAGCGACGAAAAATATCAAGGCTACCGATGGGATGATGCTGAACCCCGGCTGCGCAAGGATTGGGAAGCGCAGCATACTGGCAGCCCTTGGGAAAAAGCCAAGGACGCAGTGCGGTATGGCTGGGAAAAAATAACCAGGTAAGATCCACCGGCAAGATTAACCGCCACCAAATGCGACCACGCGCGCAGAATGACCTGGCGTGTGGTCGCCAGAACTGCCTCTATGGGCAATAGAGACGCTGCAACAACCAGCTTTGAGCCGAAGACGTTTCGGACAATATTGAATTCAACACTGTTCGTGTCTGTGTCTGTGTGCCATTGTGAAATTACATGACTGCCATGAAAAAAGTCAGGGCGGCGGTGCCTGTGCCGCAATTTCATTTTTCCGCAGCACTTCATTGATATCGGTGGTCAAATCGCTGCGCACTTGCAGCCAGGCGTCCAGATCATCGATCCAAACCCGCAGTTCAAATTCCAGCGAATCGATGCCACGTTTATTGAACAGTATTTCAGGCGATGGCGTAGCCAGCACCTTCTTGTGAAGGTGCGCAGTATCTAGCAGCAAGGCTTTTAGTTCTGCAACGTCAATCCCCGGTTTGGTGATCACCGGGACGGCGATCTGCCGCAACATGCTCGACAAGGTCCAGTTGGTTACTCTATCCGAGATCAGTTTACCGTTAGGGACGATGACTTCTGCGCCTGCCGTGCTGTGGACAATGGTCGCCCTGATGCCAATATGCTGTACCCGCCCGACCATATCATCCATCTGGATCGTGTCGCCAACCTTGATCGGCCGCTCGAACAGCACGATCAGTCCGGAGACGAAATTGTTGACAATATTTTGCAAGCCGAAACCGATGCCGACGGTGAGCGCTCCCGCAACGATGGTGAATTTGGTCATATCGACGCCAATCGCAGCAAGCGCAATGACCATACCGGACAACAATATAATGTAATGCACCATCATCGATATCGCATACGGCAATCCGCGATCAAGCCGTACCCTGGAAAACACCTCCTCTTCCAGGATAAAACGCACTAGCCGCGATATGGTAAAGGCTGCCCAGACAATAAAGATAAAGAGGATGATGTCCCTGACCGACAAGGTAATCGAGCCGAGATTGGTCGAGGCTGCCCAGAACGACCTGGCCAGCTCGATCGCTGCCGGCAACAGGCCGAGCGCCTGCAAGCTCAGCCAGATCCAGTACAAAAATGCAATCCATTTCAGCCAGCCATTGATGTGCCGGGAAAACAGCACCCTGTGCCTTTGCACCGTAGTCAACATCGAAATCGGCGGCACGTAAAGCAAGCCCTGGATGACGCCCTCTCCTACTCGCGTCAGCACGTACAGTACGACCGCTGCATAGACGCTGGACAGCGTCGTCCTCATGACAAGGTCCGCCAATTTTGCATAGCCGCCGATATTCGACGCCAGCGCGATGATGGTGAAGTACAGAACCGCCCGGCTTCCAAAACGGAGCACATGCAATGCGAATCCCTGCTCCGACGGCGCCTGATCAAGCGCACGTCCTGATCGGCGAAGCGACACCAGAATGAACAGCATGACCGCGAGCGCTTCTATCAGCAGCATGATTCTGGAAACGCCCGGCAAAGGAGAAAATAGCGCGCGCACCCGGTCAGCCAGGTAAAACCCGACGCCGGCATAAAGAAATGGATAAAACCGGCTATCAACCACGCGCCGCGCAAAGATCATCAAGGGGACGGCAACCAGGATGCCGATCATGATCCAAAGCGCCTTTGGCGGATTCGGATAAAACCATGTGCTGAAGAACATG
Source organism: Paucimonas sp. (assembly GCA_036675285.1). Taxonomy (GTDB): domain Bacteria; phylum Pseudomonadota; class Gammaproteobacteria; order Burkholderiales; family Burkholderiaceae_D; genus Paucimonas. The sequence goes on from JAKFFK010000173.1 coordinate 61,878, forward strand.
GCGATCAGCATGGCACTGACAATCGGCATATCGAAAATTTCTTTCCTGTGCCGCAAGTTCTCGTCGTTTTCGCTCAGCGATTCGATGCTCGAACGCGCACCTGAAAGCAGGGTTATCAGCGCAAGCAGCAACGCCCCATGAAAAACCATATTTTTTGCATGTTCACGCGCGTAGTTGAGCATCGCAGAAATTTGCGCCATCAGGCTTGCGCTGGCTTCGCTGGATACCTCATGAATCGATGTCGACCAGAATTTTGCAACCCAAAGTGCCGGGCTGTCCCGGTACAACAATCGCGTCACGGCACGCTCGGTCGCCGCGACCAGTTGCTGGCGCGCTTCAGCAGCACTCACCCCTATGTCGGTCGAGCGACCCTGCAGTGCAAGCACTTTGGCGCGGTCTTCGAGAACACTCTTTTTTGCTGCCTTGATGTTTGCGCGAAGATCTTGTGCGCGTTCAAGCACTTCCGGCGGCGCCGCTGCTGCTGTCGCCGCTTGGGCCGTCACATCCCATAGTGCCGCCAAGGCATCCAATTGCTGTAGATCACGGTCCAACTGCAATGCGCCACGCGTCAGATCGCGAGTGATTGCCGAGGCGCGCAATGCGATGCTGCGCCACTCTTCTTCCTGGTGGCGAATGTTGTCGAGTGAAGTTGTCCTTAATTTCAACTGCCGCATTTCACGCATACGGAAAGAAGCATCCTTATCCAAAACAGCAAGGCGATCTGCTGAGGCTTCAAGCAATTCATCAATCTCGGTTTTTTTTTGAAGCTGACGCACTTCAGTCAAAGCAGCTTCCGCTTTGACTGCGATGTCTGCGACTGGAATTGCCTGCGGCTCCAGCAGCACTTCGGCTGATGTGGCTGGAGCCGCAGCGGCTGGCGCAGGCGTCAAGGGCTTCGCTACCTGGGCGAACCCGGTGGCGCTGCCGGACAAAATCAACGCGGCAAACAGCAAGCGCAGCAAGCGCAGCAAGCACCGATTCACACGTGTCAAAGTCGCCCTTGTCACGTTACACGGCAGATTCAATGCGGCATTTGTCACTGGTTTGGATTTTTGGTGTCGCGATGCATGTCACGATGAAAGTGGATTTATGGCGATCCGGCAAGACGAAGTAAATATTTATTTATCAACAAGCTAGCGCACAGAATAAGAATATCCCGAGCCACCTGAATTTCAATTAATTTCCTTCCCTTGAACCAAAAGAGCAAGCGGGACAGTACATGGAAGCACTAGAGGAACAAGGTGTTTTTTCAAGAACTTGCAGGGCCGTAATTCTTGTCAACACAGGCAAAAATTACGTGGGCATCATTACATTGATTGCATGACGCTTGGGCCTGAGCATTGCGCAGCAATTATTTTCTCCACATTCATGCTGCCGCTTTGCCTGATATATGGCAGCGTCAGGAATGGAACAGGCGCCGCGCCAGCTTCTCAAGCAAGCCTTTGCGATTCTTGTGACGTCGTTCGTAAGCCTGGATTTTTTTAATGTCAGCTGCAGACAGTGAGTTGAGTTGCGCAGCAATTTGCGGGATGGTCATCCGTTGATAATCCTGCAGAGGCAAACCACGGTCAGGCGACTTGCCTTCTTTATCCTTTTGCTTTTCCAGCTTTGTTTCCCCGTATTGCGCGCGTTGCTTGTTGACGATGCGCGCTGCCACTTCTTCTTCCCTGCCGGGATAGCGATGTTCCTGCTTGAAACGCTGTTGCAATTCCCGATACTCGTGCTCGCGTTTCTGGTTGGCACCTGTTGGCATATCTCATCCTCCTTCAGAAAAATGAAGCTTTCTGGAAACAAGTTTGCGATGATAATGGATCTGGTCAGACACCTATGAAGTGCCTAGTTCCGTTTGCAGAAACACGCATGGAAAAGCAATCCCTCCAAATATGACTGAGCATTTCAAAAAAATTAGAGCGCATTTGGTAATGGCGAGTTCAATGATGTCGGCAATCTGATCCAGTGGATAGGTTGCCTGTCAGCCACTGACCTACAATTTGACGCTATTCCAACTCCGCCGCCTGCGTCGCATCTTGTGCCGCTTCATGATTCATGGCTGCAGCAGCCAGCGTTGTCGCCAGTTCCGGCAGCGCTTCCTTGCGTTCACTGTAGCGAGTGGTCAGATAGTCGGATCGGTCTCGAACCAGCAAGGTGAACTTGTACAGTTCTTCCATTACATCCACCAGACGATCATAGTAGGCGGAAGCTTTCATGCGGCCATTGTCATCGAATTCCTGGTAAGCCTTGGCGACCGAGGATTGATTGGGAATCGTCACCATTCGCATCCACCTGCCGAGAATTCGCAGTGCATTGACGGCGTTGAATGACTGGCTGCCGCCTGATACCTGCATGACGGCAAGCGTACGTCCCTGGGTGGGACGCAGGCTACCGATTTCCAGTGGTAGCCAATCGATTTGCGACTTGAACACGCCGGTCAGGGTGCCATGCCGTTCGGGACTGCACCAGACCTGGCCTTCGGACCACGCCGAAAGCTCACGCAATTCCTGGACCTTTGGATGATCCGGCGCCACGCTGTCGACCATTGGCAGCCCATGCGGGTCAAAAACGCGCGTGTCTGCGCCGAAGTGCTGCAGCAGACGTTCGGCTTCGAGTATTAATAGACGACTATAGGATTTCTCCCGCAAGGAACCGTACAACAACAGGATCCGCGGGGGATGGGATGACCGCTTCCCTGGCTCAAGTTTTTCCTGCGTCGGTAAATCCAGGTGCGGTCCGCTGAGGTTCGGCAACTCCGTCAGCGTGCCCATCTTATCCATGGGACCTCACCCTGCGCCCTTGCGCATCGATCACGAGCTCGCCATCTTCCTTGGCAAACGGGCCCGGCTGCGGCAAGGACAGAATGTCGAGCACCAACTCGGACGGCCGGCACAGCCTTACGCCCTCAGGCGTGACCACGAACGGCCGGTTGATCAGGATTGGATGGGCCAGCATTGCATCCAGCAATGCATCATCGCCAAGCCCGGGCTGGTCCAGGCCGAGTTCTGCGTAAAGCGTGCCTTTCTCCCGTATCGCCTGGCGTACCGTCAGGCCGGCCCCGGCGATCAATCGCTTGAGCTCGTCGCGGCTGGGCGGATTGCTGAGGTAATCGATGACGACAGGCTCCACGCCGGCATTGCGAATCAATGCGAGCGTATTGCGGGAAGTGCCGCATTGAGGGTTGTGATAAATCTTGATATCCATAGTGTTCTAGGCCTTTGCTTCATACCATTGTTGTGAGCGGTTGACGATGCCAACCACGACCAGCATCACCGGCACCTCGATCAATACCCCGACCACGGTGGCCAGCGCAGCGCCGGACTGGAAACCGAACAGGCTGATTGCGGTCGCTACCGCCAGTTCGAAAAAATTGGAGGCGCCAATCAGACTGGAGGGGCCAGCCACGCAATGCGGCACCTTCAGTTTGCGGTTCAGCAGATATGCCAGACCGGAATTGAAAAATACCTGGATCAGGATCGGTACCGCCAGCAATGCGATGATCAAAGGCTGGCGGGTAATTGCTTCGCCCTGGAAGGCGAACAGTAGCACCAGCGTTAGCAGCAGCGCGGAAATTGAATAGGGGCCAAGCTGCAATACGGCGCGCTCCAGCACACGCTGCCCCCTGGCCAGCAGCGCACGGCGGATTAATTGCGCAAGGATCACCGGCACAATAATGTACAGGCCGACAGAGGTGATCAGCGTTTCCCAGGGAACCGTGATCGACGCCAGACCCAGCAACAAGGCGACGATCGGTGCGAATGCCACGATCATGATGGCGTCATTCAGTGCCACCTGGGATAGCGTGAAATACGGGTCACCCTTGCACAGCTGACTCCATACGAACACCATTGCCGTGCAAGGCGCAGCGGCCAGCAGGATCAGGCCGGCAATGTAGCTGTCGAGCTGGTCGGCAGGCAGCAAGTCGGCAAACAGGTGGCGGATAAACAGCCAGCCCAAAAAAGCCATTGAAAACGGCTTGACTAGCCAGTTGATGAACAAAGTCACGCCGATGCCGCGCCACTGGCTCTTGACCTGGGTCAGCGCACCAAAATCGATCTTGATGAGCATCGGTATGATCATCACCCAGATCAGGGTGCCGACCGGAATATTCACCTGCGCCACTTCAAGCTGGGCGATGGCTTGGAAAGCGCCGGGGAATGCCCGCCCCAACAGGATGCCGATGAGGATGCAAAGCGTTACCCAGATCGTCAGATAACGCTCGAAAAAACCGATGGCGGGCGCTGCACCGCCGGCAACTGCTGTGGTATGGGATATAGTCATTGAAAAATGATCCGTATAAAAATCGAATTGTCCAGACCAGCGCCAGAGCACCTGCCAGTCTGATCCGGGCTTGCGCCTGCGCGTCTATGCCGATGCCACCGGCGTGTCACCGATCTTCTTGATTGCGTGCTGAATTGCGTTCTTGTCCAGCAAGTGGATCGGCAGACTGACAAAGGTATTCATCCTGGCGACGATTTGCCGAAAGATTTTATTGAACGCAGCACGCTTTTGTTCGTCGCTGCCTTCAACCGCCGCCGGGTCTTCAAATGACCAATGCGTCGTGGCCGGATGTCCCGGCCAGACCGGGCAGATTTCGCCTGCGGCGTTGTCGCAGACGGTGATGATGAAATCCATCAGCGGTGCATCCGGACCAGCAAATTCTTCCCAGCTTTTACTGCGCAGTCCTTCCACCGGATAGCCGGCATCCTTCACCTTCTCGATGGCAAAAGGGTTCACCTTGCCACCTGGCTTGCTGCCGGCGCTATATCCCCTGAATCGGCCTCTGCCCATGGTTGTGACCAGCGCTTCGGCCATGATGCTGCGCGCCGAATTGCCGGTACACAGGAACAATACATTATAAATTTTTTCAGTCATGGCAATGTTTCTTGATTGGTAACCCGGTATGTTTGGCATGGCCCGACATGGATACTGTCGGCACTCAGCCATGCCGGCTTGAACTTGCAGCGCTTCGCCAAAATTCTCTTCAAAATTTGCAGGCGTAAATACCGCATTAACAAGTCTCCTGCTTGACGCAATGGGAAATGGAGACAGGCGAGCAGACATTGCCGCCACAGCAGTTGTCCGTCAGAAATCCCAATAAGCCATTCATCGTGTCAAAATTCACGCAATAGATCAGGGATCGCCCGTTTTTGGTTTGCGACACCATGTTCGCGTGCATCAGTTCCTTGAGATGGAACGACAAGGACGACGGCGCAATATCCAGAGCATGGGCGATTTTGCTGGCAGCCAGTCCCTCGGGCCCTGTTTCTACCAAAAGCCGGAAGACCGCCAAACGGGACTCCTGCGCCAGCGCAGCCAGCGCCATGATTGCATTTTTAGTTTCCATGATATTTCAATGATAATCGAACTATTCATATATTTCAATATTATTTGAAATATCGAACATTGGCTTAAAATGCAAACCGGAATCGCTATGGCGGCTATCCCCTGCCCCATCTGATACCAGGCTTGGTCGCCAGCATTGTAGTTGCCCAGGTGATACAGGTACGGATTGCCGCGTAGGGAATGCGATGCAAGGCCATATTGCAACTGCACACAGCTTCATCCGTCCCCCACTACGGCCTCGAACTCAACCATTAGTTGAAGGTATGCGCAGTGCAGCCAGGACTGGCGCGCATGCCTGGCGAACCTGGTCCGGGCTGATTCCGGCTTCACTATCGATACACAGCGCGTGCTTTCTTTCATCGTCGGTCAAGGCATCATGCTGCGCAAGCTGATGGTCCAATACCTCAAGTCCGGCATCCGAAGGATCGTTGCCCAGTTGCGCACGCTGGATAATCCGCGCGCGCAGCAGGGCTTCGCCGGCATGGATATCGATGATAAAAAAAGGCACACCAAGCCCGGATGCGAGGTTTTGAAACCGATTGCGGTGCGCCAGTTTCAAAAAGGTGGCGTCGACTATCACCGGCATGCCCGCTTCCATGATCGCTAAAGCCAAGCGATGCAGTCGGCCATAAGTAGCTTCGGTCGCCTCCAGATCGTACAATCCCGCGCCAACGTTGACGCAAGCCGGGGCGCTTGCGTCTGGTCCCAGCATCCTTTTTCGTTCGACATCAGACCGGATCCGGACCGCGCCGGCCTGTTCAAGCAGGCGCCCGGAAATAACCGATTTGCCGCTGCCGGAATAGCCATGCATGATGATGATTGCCGCTTGCCGCGGATTGATGGCTTGCAGCGCGTATGCCAGATACTTCGCTGCCTGCTGTTCACAGACAGCTGCGGCCCGCTCATCCGCCACCAGTTGACGGCCACGCAGCAAGCTGACTTTGCATCGCACCAGGGCGCGCTGGACCTGAAAATAAGGCAGCACGGCGACGCCTGCGTAATCGCCGGTCCGTTCCAGATAGCCGTTGAGCAGCCGCGTCGCAAACGCTGGCAAGCCATGACATTGCAGCTCCATGCAAATGAATGCCAGATCGTTCATTAAGTCGATCCAGCGCAAGCGCTCGCTGAACTCGATGCAGTCGAATAGCGTCACCTGGCCTTTGAGCGTAAGAATGTTGGCGCTATGCAGATCGCCGTGGCATTGCCTGACAAAGCCTTGCAATTTTCTATTGTCGAAGATGTTATTCAGCCGCTGATGCGCGGCAATTTGCCATAGCCTGATAGCGTCAATATTGCTTTTTTCCTTGCCATGCGCTGTCAATGCAGCGAGTTCGGCAAGATTTTCATCGGCGGTCTTTACCAATGCATCATGCACGCCCCACCGGCTCTCGATCGGGGCAATAGCGGCATCCTGGTGGAGCTTCGCCAATTTTCTTGCCAGATCATCGATTTCGCCAGTAGATAGCTCGCCCTTTCCAATCCGATAACTCCACAGCGCCTGCTGTGAAAAAGCCCGCATCTTGACCACATACTCGATCGGTGCGCCAGTCCCGTTGATTACCGGATGCGTCAGGTCGCCTGTAATAGCCAGAACGTCAAGATACAACTCGGGCGCCAGAGGTCGATTCAAGCGCAACTCTTCCTGACAGAAGAAATGCCGGGCTTCCAGAGTGGAAAAATCCAGAAAATCGAAACGGGCTGCCTTCTTGAATTTATAAGCGAAATTTTCTGTTACCAGTACCCAGGAGATATGCGTTTCAAATATCTGGACCGAAGCTGCATCTTGCGCCAGTACAGCAATCAGCGATTGGATCAGCTTTTCCTGGTTGCACAATATATTCACCAGACGCGGGGCGGCGGCTGGTTGGCATGCCGGTATAAGCTGCCCGTCTGTTGCCCCGATGGCGGATTGCCGGGATCGTACTCCGGAGACTGTTCAAGCTCTTCGCGCGAGAGACTGATAAACAGCTTCCTCTCGGCCCAGCTGACTGCCTCGACGCGTTGCGGCGACACCAGCACATGCTTGCCAGGCCACCAGTCGCGCGGATCGATGACGATCAATTGAATCGTCCAATTGTTGGTATCGAATAAAAAATCTTCGACATGGCCGATCACATCGTCACGCACCTGAATCGCATAGCCTTCGACATCTTTGGCGCTGCGCAAATGCTGGTCTGCCTTGGTCAACTCATGTTCCTTGCGCACTTTCACATCTTCACTCGATCTTTCACTGGCGGGTATCTCAATAACAGTCGGAAACACCATCGGCGCACCGGCCAATGCCTCATTCCAGTAAAAAGGGAAGCCGTAATGGTGGTGAAATTCGGTTTCATGCTGGCGCGACACAGGTTTATCCGTATCAAA
>JAKFFK010000047.1:0-17119 GCA_036675285.1 Paucimonas sp.
TAATGTTAAGAAATTGACCTGAGTCATTCATTCAAGACAACTCACTTCATTAAAAATAGGGAACTCAAAGTGACATTGCTTCTTAAGCGCTTAATCAAACCACTAGGCTATTTGTTTGCGAGCCTGTTTATTGTTGTTTCGATCGGGTGTGCAGCGTCTGCGCGAGCGCCTGCCCCTTCTGCAGGCGACCCAGTTTCTGTGCGTGATTATTTAATCGGCCCGGGCGACAGCGTCAATGTGACTGTCTGGCGCAATCCTGAAGTGTCGATGACTGTGTCGGTTCGACCTGATGGCAAGATAACGACACCGCTGGTTGAAGACTTGACCGCCAGTGGCAAGACGCCAACCGAATTGGCACGTGACATAGAAAAGGCCTTGTCAAAGTTTATTCAGCAGCCGGTGGTGACCGTCATCGTCACCTCCTTTGGCGGCCCTTATAGCGAACAAGTCCGTGTGATTGGGCAGGCTGCCAAGCCGCAGGCGCTCGCTTACCGGAACGGTATGTCATTGATGGATGTACTAATTGCTGTCGGCGGCATCACCGAATTTGCCGCCGGCAACCGCGCTAATATTATTCGTACCGTGGATGGCAAGCAGCAGCAACTGGCAGTTCGCTTGAGCGATTTGATTCGGGATGGCGATATTTCGGCGAATGTGCCGATGCGCCCGGGCGACATTCTCGTTATCCCCGAGAGCTTTTTTTGAGTTTGGTGTAGTGCCGATACAAGACTAGTTGGTCCGGCTCTATTCAATTCAGCCGGACCAACTAGACCAGCACTTCAGCCGGTCGGGGGTGACTGAGAAAAGCGGATGGACTGGCGCTGCATCCATACGCCCCCGACTGGAATACCACGATCAAATCACCCACTTCGGCAATCGGCAGGGCCATCTGGTCAGCGAGCAGATCTAGTGGCGTGCAAAGCGGCCCTACCACCGAGACCACTTCCTGTGTTTCATTTGACATCCGGTTGCCCACTGCGACCGGGTAATTCTTGCGGATTACCTGCCCGAGATTGCCGGATGCGGCCAGATTGTGGTTCATGCCACCGTCGGTGACAATGAACACCTGGCCGCGCGAAAGCTTGCGGTCGACAACGCGCGTGACGTAGATGCCTGCCTCGCCGACAAGGTAGCGGCCCAGTTCGATCACGATTTCCGCACCTGGGCGTGCAGCTTGCATGCGCGGCAGCCATTGATGCAGGTTGTCCGCTATGGCGTGCACATCCAGCGCATGCTCTCCTGGAAAATAGGGAATGCCGAAGCCGCCGCCAATATTCAGAAGCTGCAATGATTGCGGCGCCTGCTCGGTAAGCCGCAGTGCCAGCGCAAAGGTGCTGTTCTGGGCTTCGATGATCGCTTCGGCCCGTAGGCTTTGCGACCCGCTGAAAATATGCAGCCCGATGAAGTCGAGGCCCAGCGACGCGATGCGGGCCAGCACTTGAGGGATGCGTTCTGCATCGATGCCGAACGGTTTGGGCCCACCGCCCATTTTCATGCCTGACGACTTCAGCTCGAAATCCGGATTGACCCGTATGACCACAGCGGGCCGAATGCCGAGTGCGGCGCCGATACGTGCGATGTTTTCCAGTTCCCGTTCGGACTCCAGATGAATCTTGACGCCGGCAGCAATCGCTTGTGTGAGTTCGGCTTCGCTTTTCCCTGGGCCTGCAAAGCTGATGTTTACGGGCTTGGTTGTTGTGTCGAGAGCGATTCCGAGCTCACCGCCGGAAGCCACGTCAAACCCGTCGACCAGGCCGGACAAATGCTGCACTAGCGCCGGCATGGGATTGGCCTTGATCGAGTAATGCAGGCGAATTCCGGCAGGAAGCATCGTGCGCAAGTCGTGAATCCGCTTGCTTACCATCTGGCGATCATATGCATAGAATGGCGTGCTGCCGACGCGTTGTGCCAGCCGTGGCAAGGCGATGCCGCCAATTTGCAGGCAGCCGTCAATCACCGGGAACTGCAGTTGCGGCGCATGCATGGATTTAGTGCTGCTCATGTTTTTTCTCTGTTTCAAATAAATCCGCAAACGCTGCCTGTAACGCCTTGCGGTCGATTTTTCCGTTGGGATTGCGCGGCAGGTCCTGTGTGCCAAGTTCGATGTGCGACGGCACCATATATGCAGGCAGGCAGCGTCGACAGGCTTCGATCAACTGATGCGCAGTGACATCGTTGTCGCTGCACTTTGCCGCAACTACAATCGCCTGGCCCAGCGTGGGATGAAAAATGCCAAAGGCAGCGGCTTCGGTTACCTTACCAGTGCCGACAATGATTTCTTCAACTTCAGTCGGGCTGACCCGGTAGCCGGACACCTTGATCATGTCATCCATGCGTCCGACGAAATAGAGAAATCCTTCGTCATCCATCCGTACCGTGTCGCCTGACCACACGGCGATTTCCGACAGTGGCAGGCCGCCGACATGTTGCGGCAATGGGCGAAAGCGTTCCGCGGTCCTGATTGGGTCATTCCAGTAACCAAGCGACACCAGTGCGCCGCGATGCACCAGCTCACCCGCTTCATTGGCGTCGCACTTGGTTCCATCGCTGCGCACGACCATGATTTCAGCATTTGGTATGGCGCGTCCGATCGATCCAGGGCGCCGGTCCAGTTCGTCGGGTGGCAGATAGGTGGATCGAAATGCCTCGGTCAAGCCATACATCAGGAACACCTTGGTGTGTGGCAGTGCCTTGCGCAACAGACCAAGCGTTGCTTGCGGCATGGCGCCGCCGGAATTGGTCATGTAGCGCAGGCTGGAATGGAGCGGCCATTTTTGCTGCGCCAATTGCATCCACAGCGCCGGCACGGCGGCTAGTCCGGTAATCTGTTGTGTTTCAATCGCCGTCAGAATATCTTTGGGGAACAGATAATTCATCAACACGACCGATGCTCCAGCATGGAAGGCGCTGGCCAGCTGATTCAAGCCGTAATCGAAACTCAGCGGCAGCACCGCTAAAATCCGGTCACCGCATGTATTTTCCAGGTAAGCCGCAACACTTTTGGCGCCTGCCACGATGTTACGGTGCGACAGCACAACACCCTTCGGCTGGCCAGTGCTGCCGGAGGTATACAGGATCGCCGCCATGTCGCTGTCAATATTGCGATGAACGCTTGCACCACCTCTGGCAGAAAGCAGGCTATCCCAGGATACGATGCTGGCCTTGGTCAGCCGCGGCAGATTGTCGGTCGGCCCAACCACCACCACCGTATGCAAATCGCTGCAGTTCTCTAACACCGGAGCCAGCAGGTGCAGCCGCTCGGCTGAGCTGATCAGTATCCTGACATTGCAGTCACGCAGAATATAGGCTACCTGCTCCGCCTTGAGCAGCGGATTGACCGGCACGAAGACGCCGCCTGCCGCTGCAGTGCCGAACATGGCCGCCACGGCTTCCAGGCGCTTTTCAAGATAAACGGCGACCCTGTCATGCCGGGCAAGGTCTGCGGCAAGCAAGCCTCGCGCAACTGACTCCACTGTGGAAGACAATGCGGCATATGAGCATCGCCCGATCGTGCAGGACAAAGCCGGCGCGTCAGGTGTTCGCATTGCATGCCGGAGAATCAACTCATGTACAAGATCAGGCATTTGGATTGCTTGCAATGAAGGTCAAGGTGAGGTCAAGAATGCTGTTTGATCTGAAACAACATCGATACTTTACATAGAAGTCTATTTGATGCCGTGCCGGCTCATCAAATCATAAATGGTTGGACGGCTTACGCCCAGCAGTTCAGCTGCCTTGACGATATTGCCATCGACGCGTGCCATTGCCTTTACCAAGGCTTTGTATTCGGCTTCATCGCGTATCTGGCGCAGATTGATCGGTTCTTCTTCCACGCGTGCATCCGACAGTCCCAGATCGTCCGCAGTGATTTGCGGGCCATCAGTCATGATGACCGCGCGCTTGATGCAGTTTTCCATTTCGCGCACATTGCCAGGCCACGGATGGCTCTCGATCAAGGCCAGCGCTTCTGCACTGAAGTTCAGTCTGGAGCGCCCTTCTGTATCGCTGAACTTGTTTTTAAAATGATGGGCCAGCAACGCTGCATCGCCAACACGGTCCCGCATCGGCGGAATCGTGACCACGATTTCACTTAATCGGTAGTACAGATCTTCGCGGAACTTGCCGGCAGCAGTCAGTTCCTTGAGTTTTTGATGGGTGGCGCAGACGATCCGGACATCGACCGGTATTTCCTTGTGGCCGCCGATCCTTTCGATCACCCGTTCCTGCAGGAAGCGCAGCAATTTGGCTTGCAGCGGCATCGGCAGGTCGCCGACTTCATCGAGAAAGAAGGTGCCTTCATTGGCCAGTTCTATCTTGCCGACAGTCTGTTTAACTGCCCCCGTAAAGGCGCCTTTTTCATAGCCGAATAATTCGCTCTCGAGCAAATTTTCCGGAATGGCTGCGCAGTTGATGGCCATGAAGCGCTTGTCGCGGCGCGGGCTCAGCTGATGCACGGCCTTTGCCAGCAACTCCTTGCCGGTGCCGCTTTCTCCGAGAAGCATCACGGTGGCAGAGGAGGGTGCTACCTTTTCCACGTTGCGACATACTTTCAGCATGCCCGGGTCGCGACTGATGATGCCTGCCATCGGTGAATCGTTTTGGGTTTGCAACAGCTTGCGATTTTCCTGCTGTAGCGCATGCAGGTAAAAGGCGCGTTCCACTACCAGGCCCAGCATTTCCGGTTCAAACGGTTTTTGATGAAAGTCATAGGCGCCCAGACCAATCGCTTTCACCGCATTGGCGCGATCCTGGTTTCCCGACAGGACAATAATTTTGGCATCGGGCGTCAGCGCCAGAATCTGCTGCAAAGTGGCCAATCCTTCGGATGCGCCATCGGGATCGGGCGGCAAGCCGAGATCCATGGTGATCACCGCAGGCTCATGGCGCCGCACTTCTGCCAGCGCGCTGTCGCGATCGCCCGCTACCAGCACTTCATAGGCATCGAAGCTCCAGCGCAATTGCTTTTGCAGACCCAGGTCATCTTCAATGATCAGCAGTTTTTTCTTGTTTTGGCTCACGTGATTTCCCTTGCCCTAATTGCCTCATGCGGCGATGTCGATCGCCTGGTCATCGTCCTTCAAGAGCGGCAATATCACACGAAAAGTCGTGCCTGCAGCTTCTTGACTGCATACTTCAAGCTGGCCGCCCAGTTCCTGGATGTATTCCCGGCTTTCAAAAGCCCCAATTCCCATGCCGGCGGCCTTGGTTGATTCAAAGGGTTTGAACAGCCGTTCGCGCACAAAATCGTCGCTCATGCCATGGCCGGTATCTTCAATGGAGATGATTGCCGAATCACCCTGTTTTTCGAGCCGGATGCTTACTTTACCATTCCTGGGCGTGGCTTCGATAGCATTCTGGACTAAGTGGCCAATCACTCGTTCCAGGCGCGACCAGTTGGCGAAAACCGTCAGGTTTTCCTGCATGACTTCAAGCGTCGGCCTGGGTTCGGCAGTGGATTTGATGGCAATCGCCTCCTGCAGCAATTGGTCGATTGCCAGCGCGGCAGGCAATTCTGCCGAGATTCCCCGGCTCAGTTTCTGCAGCAGCAATTTCATCTTTTGCACAGAATGATCGACGGTTTCCAGCATGTCCTTTTGAAAGGCAGGATTATGCTTGTGCTTTTCCGCATTGGTCAGCAGCAGCGACAATTGAAACACCAGATTTTTCAAGTCATGCACCATGAAGGTGGACATGCGGTTGAACGACTCGAACTGGCGCGCCACCATCAGTTCATTGGTCGATTCCTGCTGCGCCAAATAACTCGCCGCCTGACTGCCTGCGATTTTTAATAAATCCAGCACTTCCCAATTCAGCTTGATCTTGCTGCGCGGCTGGGCCAGCACCATGAAACCGAACAATTTTCCCTGTAATATCAGCGGCACCACCAGCCATGCGGCGGCGAAGTTTCCGAGCCAGGTAGGAAGGACGATCTCGCCATACTTGTCCGGACTTTCCTGGATTTCCTGCAGATCCACCACCCATGCCTTGTTTTCCAGGAATCGGCAAAAGTCGCCGTCGACCGGCACCGCTTCAGCGGGCAAGTGCAGGTTCCAATGTGCTGCCGGTTCGCAGTTGCCGGATTCGCGGCCGATATATAGCGCACCTCCCGGGCTTTCCACCAGGTCGGCGACTGCCTGAATGGTACGTTCCCCCAATTCAGGCCCTTGTTTCGACAGGGTACGGGTAAAACGAATCCATTCTTCCCGATAATCGTAGTTGTAGCTGTAAAAATGCTTGCTAATGAATACCCGAAGCCAGGACCGGAATGTCCCGGAAAACAGCACGGTCATCAGCAAGACCAGAGCGCCGCACAGGAACACTACCTGCATGACCGAACCCCAGCTGCCGCCAAAAAAACGCAGGTAATAGCCGGCGGCTGCCATGGCCAGCAGGTAAATGGCAGAGCCAAACAATGCGGCTGAATGAAACAGGACCCGACGCGATACCGAAATGTCGAGCGACCATTGAGGGTTGCGTGCCGCAGAGATGGCGATTAGCGGCACCGCCAGGGCATTGACTATGCCGCGTGCCGCCCAAATCTCGGGGTCGATATGCCGGAACAGCATTGCATCGCTGTATAAATAGAAATCGTAGGCGAACAGCCCGCCGATTCCGAGACAGGCAAATTTGATTCCCCAGCGTTTCCGACTGGGCGTATTCCTGAGTAACTGCTCCACCAGCAGCATGCCGATCACTGCAAGAGTGACGCGTCCTGCGGGACCGACAGCCAGGCCAATGATCGCGTACAGGAAGCCAGGTTTTGAAAAGAATAATCCCGCAAGCACTAGGATCAGTGATGTAAGGGCAAGGATGGTGACAAGCGACCTACTTTTAATAAAAGCAAGAATGCTGGCGGTACGATCGGGCTTTAGCAGCAATAACAGGAATATGCACCATCCGGCACTGCGCAGGAGTTCCAGGATATGCGAAAGAACCGAAAGCGGGCTGTCCGATGAAGCTTGCCAGGAAAGTATGGCAGCCCACAAGGCGGTCAATAGGCTGGCCAGCGTCACCGCCATGCCATGCAGACGGCTGCGCCAGCTGGTCAATAACAGGGCAGTTAAAAAAAGAAACCCGAGAGCAGCAATCGCATAGCTCAGCGTTGCGATACTGGCTAGCATTTAATGCATTCTCATTATCTTGCGCCCTTGCCGAGCAATACGACCTGAAGGGTATCAATCAGGATGAGAAAATCGAGAAACAGGCTATTGTTCTTTACATAGTACAAATCGTATTGCAGCTTTTGAACCGAATCTTCCACCGAGGCGCCATACTGATAGCGCACTTGCGCCATGCCGGTAATACCTGGTTTAATGCTGTGCCGGATGTTATAAAAGGGGACCTGTTCGCAGAGTTGCTGGACGAAATAAGGCCGTTCCGGCCGCGGTCCAACGAAGCTCATTTCGCCTTTCAATACGTTCAGGATTTGCGGTAGTTCGTCAATCCGCAGCTTGCGGATGATACTGCCTACTCTTGTCGTTCGCGGGTCATTGGATTTGGCCCATTGGGGATTTCCCGCCTGCTCGGCATTGTTGCGCATGCTACGGAATTTCAACACCATATAAGGGCGCCCATCCTTGCCAACCCGTTCCTGTTTGTAGAAGATGGGGCCTCTGTCCTCCAGAAAAATGGATAGAGCCGTAATCAGCATGGCCGGGATCGAGACAGTAAAGATAATGAGACTGATGAGCAAATCGAACGAGCGTTTGCAAAAAGCACGTAGAAAGCTTTGGTCAAATCCGTTGCCGAAAACCAGCCAGCTTGGCTGAAGTGAATCAACCCTGATCTGGCATGCTTCCCGCTCAAAAAATGCGGCGGCATCGGTGACTTTGATGCCATTCAATTTGCAATCAAGCAGTTCCTTGATCGGTAGGTTTCCACCGCGTCTGTTTTGCACCGAGACGACGATTTCTCCTGCATTATATTTATCCACCATGGATGCCAGCGATTCTTCTGCGGGCAACAATGCTGAAGCCGCTACACAGGTTTCTTCCTCGGTTGTAGGCACATAACCGACAATATGGTATTTATGATAGGCAATATTGTGGCGTGCCAATTCGCCGCATTCTTTCGCCAACGCACCGCTGCCCAAAAAAATAATGCGCGATTCGAGCAAGCCGAATTCGGACGATTTAAAAATCAACACCCGCGCCAGTAAAATACCCATGGCGGAAATCAAGATGATCAGGCTTAAAATGCCGCGCCCGAAATACAGATCCGGCAGCAAATAGAAAACCAGCGTCAAAATGCCGAACCCCAAGGCAAATGCAGGCATCAGGCGCAACAATGTATTGCGAAAGCCTTCCCGATAATTGAGCTGATACATACCGAGTGCGCTCATGCTGAAAATCATCGTCAGGGTAAAGGCGCAGGCTGACAGGAAAAACTGGTCGAACTTAGTCGTAAAAGAGTAGTTGTTGTCAAGGAAGCGAATGCTGATCCCGACGTATACAGACACAACCAAAATAAATACTTCTACGAGAAACAATACGGAGATTATTTTGGATACATGATGATTGGATATCCGTAACATCGGTTCCCCTGGAAATACAAAACAATTGAAATTTTAAAACCTTGATGAATTGAAAAGGTTACTATATTTTCATGATCTTTCCCAGAAACAGGGTAGTACTACGGCATTATTTTTATTATTGTCGCCACACATTTCCATGTGGAAATCTATTGGCGGTCTGGTGATTGACCTGCTTTATTTAATATACTTCCTTAACAAAACAAACTGAATCGCTCGATTTTTCTGCCTTGTTAACATGAGCGCAACGGGCACTTCACTGGACGTAAAAAAACCGCTTTCGGGGAAGCGGTTTTTTTCTGAAGTCTGGCGTGGCTTACGCCACGCCTTTTTCACAGGATCAAATCATGCTCAGGCGCGTTGCTTACGCCGTGCAAATCCTGCAAGGCCGGCCAAGCCAAGGCCCAGCAAAGCCATCGAGCCTGGCTCAGGAACAGTCACTGACTCGACATAGAGCACCATATCGTTATAGTCCTTGTCTGAGCCTGGCACCGGCTGGTCTTCCCATGCCAGGATGAAGCTTGATGAGCCCCATACACCGGCTGGTTTGGTCGGCAATTTGATCGTATCGCCATCGCCTTGAAGCGCAACCATCTGATCATTGCCGCCATTCAGGCTGGCTTGGGAATAGTATGTCGGGCCATTCGCGGTGCCCATATAATAACCAAACAACTGGCTGGAAAACTGGACGCCGGTACCAAAGTTCACTGAGAACAGGAACGTGTCCGTGACACTCAAGAGAGCCTGCCCACCGGCGGCTGCGGCACCCGAGAAAAGCTGCAGGTAGTTCGATGGATTGCTTATGTCGTAGATGCCGAAGGTATTGGTGTTTGCATTGCCGGCGACTTCAATGATCATGGTGGAGACAGAACCACCTGAAGCTTCGATCTGAAACAGGCCATCTTCATTCGCTTGATTCAGGTTGACATCAGGAGCTTGAAGCAGGGATGTCCCTGCTTCGGCGTACAGATTATTGATGATGGTTTGAAGATCGGGAGCTTCCCCGTTCAACGTAACCGGCGTAGCAAATGCGGCTGTCGAAGCAACAAGTGCGATGCCTGCAACCAATGACTTGATAGTTTTCATATTATTTATCCCTAATTTCGGTAAGCATTCAAAAATTTGCATTCCGACAAGGATAAAGCAGATAGTGTGCCAGTCTTTAAAATCAATGACTTGCGTGAATTTAATTTAATTTATGTAAAGGAATTCGACATTAATTGCATTGGCCAATAGCGGCGGCATTAACTGCTCTGATCGCATGGTAATCCTCCTAAATCTAATGCAGCTGCAATTTCCACTGGGCAATGTCGGCAAACATCCAGACAGACGTAGGATTGTAGAAGCTTGGATGTAGAAGCTTGAAGAATTCCATTCGGCTGCCGGGTTCGCGGTTCTTTTCAATGGCGGTGCCTGGCATGGGTTTTGCCGGTGACGCTTGCGTATCCTGCAATTCCCACCTAACTATGCGGCCGTTAATCAGTTTTCGGCGAAATGAACGCTTTGTGAAACAGATGCCGCGCCAGGAGAAAGGGCGGCATGCGCAGCCAGTTTGCCCGTACAAACAGGATTTTGCGCGCTATGCCAGTCAGCCAGTCGGAACAACTGGTGTGATCAGGTAGAAGCGCGCGCAAGAGCAGGGCATCCATCAGCGCCAGGGTGAGCCCGTCCGGACAGCCAATTTGTGCCGCTTCGAGCGCCTTGTGCGGGACGCTGGTGTGCAGCATCTTTGTCGTGTAACGCAATGCGTAGAACAGCGGCCGGGTCAATTCAAGTGTAACGGCACGCTCGACAAGCAAAGGCCAGAATGACGCAGTCTCGCCAAAATGCTGCAGCAACTTATGCAGGTCGACCAAGTCGCGCAAGCCATTATCCAGTTCGCCATCGTGAAATAAATGCACAGCGCTATGCAAAACCATGTCGGGAGGCGACAGCACCTGTAAATTAGACTCGCCGGCAATGCAATGCGCGGCTGCGCGCAGCCGGACCGGATCAGGATGAATGGGCGCCGTCTCGGGGACAATCGCATGATGCACATCGATGACGGTCATACGCTTGATGTGCTGCATCGGCGGCAATTCATGCATCCATGTCCGGTAATAGCGCTGGTCATACGGATCATGGTGAGTTGACGCCCATCCATGCAGCATCAGTGCCGCTTCGACGGCGTCCAACTGTTCCTTGGGCACCAAGATATCGATATCGGAAAAAAGGCGTCCTCGGCAGGACGGCAGCCTGGCCATGACGTAGGCGGCTCCTTTTAGCAGGAGGATCGGCACGCCGGTTTTTACCAGTGCTTTTCTGATCTGTTCAACTTCCCACTGGACTGCTTGCAGGTGACGTTCTGCAACGGCATGCGACCATGCAAGGTGTTCGCGTGCTTGCGGCGGAATTTTATCGGTCAGGCCGTGCTCATGCAATGCCGCGTAAAGGCTGGCCAGCAGGTTGGCCGTGCGCGCCTGGCGCACCAGGATATCCCATTCGGCCAGACTCAAAGAGGTGATGGTGTCCGGGTGCCGGAACGCTTGCAATACCAGAGGGGGAGCTGTCACATCAGGGCGGCCGGAGGCTTGAGTTGGTTGAATACGTCGATGGCTTCATCAAGCACGCTGTAGGTAAAATCATAGCATAGCGACGCATCGATCAGGCCCGACAATGTTTCGAAGCCGGACACGCCGAGCGTGCTGTAGTTGAAGGCATTGTCGGCCACCCGCATGAAGGCGCGTGCTTGTGACAGCCGTGTCAGCTTGGTGGCGACGCCTGCTTCATATTTGGGGAAAATTACCCAGCCGGGGCGAGCCTGTTCGAGGGCGCGATCAATGCTGTCGGCAGGCGGCTTCATATGCGCCACCGTGCCTTTCATGGTGTCGGCCACTTTGCGGCTGAAAATGGTAGCCGGCTCGTAATGCTGGATGATGTCGATCGAGGCATTTTTCAGGCTTACCGGGCGCGGCAGCGGAATAATTTTTCCATCGCTTACGCGCACCAGTGCAAGCTCGTCGGATAGCAAGCGCCAGCCGCGGTTGACCAATGCTGCACACAAGGTACTTTTGCCCGAACCGGGAGGGGCCGGCAATACGGCGGCGCAGCCGTTTTTTTCGACGACGGCTGCATGGATGATCAAATAGCTGTGAGCATGGCTGGAAATGCACCAGTTCAGGCCCCATTCGAGCATTGGGAATGCCTGGTCGGCTGGCAAGGGCTTGAAGGTAGAGGAGCCATCAAACAGGAACAGTACCTGAGGCTTGAACCAACGCCTGAAATTGTTTGGCAGCGCCAGCCGGATATGGAAATCTGCGAAGTGTTTGCCTTCGGCCAACGGATAATCTGCGTAGAGCAGGTGAATCCCTTCCGCGACGCCGGCGATCGACGTTTGTATGCGAGTGATGAATGCACCGGTCTGGATGTAGAGCCCGGTGTCATGCAACACATGTTGCAGTTCCTCCTGATTTAATGCGGAGACTTTCAAAGCTCAGAAGGGGTAATCAAGGAGAGGCTGGTGAGGTCGGCAAGGATTTCTGCAACTTCTTGTTGCATCTGTTCATCCGGTTCTGCCTGCCAAAGGCTGGCAAGTTTTTGCACGAGGTCTTGAATATTCACCGGCAACTTCTGCAAGGTGGATAGGGTTTGCGCTGCAGCCAAACCGAGTAAATGCGTATCGCCGGAAAGGGCATTGTAGACAATAACCTCGTCTTCCCAAGCGCGGTAGTGAAGCACTTGGTCGGAACTCGTTCGCCACATCATATCGAACTCAGCCAGCTGGCAATTACAGATGAGTTGAGTTTCAATGCCATCTGCTCAAGCCTGGGTTGCTTTCAAATAGTAGACAATATCCGGGGCGCCCCACTGTACCGTTGCAGTCGGCGAGAAAGCACCGGTTGACTGCCACTCTGTAAACATGGCCCTGATGGTTTCTATTGTCAGGAACGGCGTCCATCCGCTGATTGCATTGAGATAGGCCGCAACCAGATGCATGCCAAGATTGTGCCGGTCGTCGTCTTGATGTGTCAGTAATTGAAGAAATGTATATTTAGCATATACAGAAGAAGGGCTGGTAATAAAGACGCTGCTAAATTTGGTTTCAGGCGGGAGGGACGAGGGCCAACTGCTCACATGATTTTTCCAGTAACCTGGGGAACGCCCTTGGCAAACCGGTTGCGCTCCGTGGGTGCTGGCATTGCCGGATAAAAATCCTGATGGCGATTTACATGCAACGGCTCCTAATACCGGGCGACTTGCGAGAGTAAGTAAAACGCCCGAAGCCCCCAGGCTCAGTTTCGCAAAATTTCGCCGCGAAAAATGATCAGAATTGATTTGGCTGAGTGTCTCATTGGAGATTTGGGTGCTTTCAGGGGTTTGATCCTGATTTGTTTTCATACCCATAAGTGAAGCCATCCTGTAAGTTTTTGCTTGCTAGTAATTATATTCAGCTGCTTATTTTGCAAATAATTTATTTATCTGCCTTTTTAAGCAAAATACATTCCACTTCTTTACTTTAAGAAATTATACGCTATGAATCAAGGCTTTATAAATTCTGCAGATGATGGAGTGTTCCAATTATTTTTTTATTATGAATAAATGTAAGAAAAGTCGAATTGGGCTGGTATCAGAATTGTTTGGCCAACTTCAGGATATAGCGAAATTTATGAGCCTTGATTGCACGCGCACCATTTAGGCGATGCGACTGAAATCAATCATTTAGGCGCATTAGCAGAATGAGGCCCGAGAGCATAGTAGGTTGAGACGGTGCGCTTCAGGAAATCATCATTCCATACTTCTTGCATGCCATTTATACATGCACTGTATGCTCGTTACCAGGATTTAAGCCACTCCTGTGTCCGACAGGCCAATTGGTCACGCCAGTCCTGTCGGGAAAAAGTATGGTTAGCCTCTGGAAAATCCACTCTTTTTACTTCACGGCTGGCCAGCAGTTGTCGCCATTGTCGCGAACCTGATGCTAGCGCGGAAAATTCCTGGGCCGTCAAATCCTTGCCGCTTAAGGCCAGAAGGATTTTGCCGTTGAAGCGGCTGAGTCCTTCGTACATTTGGTCCGGCAAAGACGATGTGCTATGGCCGGTGTCTGATGCAGATGCTTGCGCGCCACGCGGCTGCTTCAGGGAATGAAGGCTTGTACCCACCATGGTGACAAGAGAGCGGCTTGCGCCGGCATAATCAAAACGGCCCTGGATGATTTTTTTCCATAGCTCTGGATCGATCGCGCGGCGCAGGTAATAGTGTTTCAAATACGCTTTGGCGGCACCGAGCTCTGTTCTGACCCATGGATTCACCAGCACCAGCCCGGCGACGCGCCGATCCTGATGCGCATAAAACAGTGCTGCACTTGCGGCATCGCACAGGCCCCAGATGACTACTTCGGTCAGGCCGGGTGCAGCCGTCATGAACTGGTCAATCGCCGCGCGCAAATCATCGCCAATATCTTCGAACGTCCTGACGGCGCCAGTGCTGTCGCCCATCCCGCGGTTGTCGAAACGCATGGCCGGTATGCCATGCGAGGCGAGGTGTCGGGCCAGCAGGGTAAATTGCCGATGGCTCCCCGCCCGGTATTGCGGTCCGCCGACGACAATCAGGACGCCGCGCGAGATGGCTTGCTCGGGCAGGCTGAGCACGCCGTAAAGCCAGTCGCCCATGCAGTTGAAGGTAAGAGCTTGTTCTTCAAAATTCATCGCAGCTCACCGCGCAAGTCGTCGCATGTGGCCGACAATAAAGCCGGGCACTCGACAATTTCCTGACTCAGCCAGAAGGGCGGACACTGCACCTGTTGCAAATGCAGGTCGAGATTTTTGTGCAACCAGGTAGCTGCAACGCGGGTGGTCTCGGGTGAACGGGGCCTGCCCGGTTCGGCCACCAGTTCGAGCCAATGTACTGTGCTTGAAGTTGGCGCCAGTTGCGCCGCATCCAGCGCATCGATTGCTTCGGCCAGCGCTGGCGCCAGCGCATACCCGGCGATTTCAAGCGTTTCGCCAGAGGCTAATGCATTGCGCAGCGTGCGGGTTCCGTTGCCGGTGTCAGCTTGTCCAGCAAGTGCTGCTGTCGCCAGCCTGAGCCGCAAAAACTGTGTGATGAACAATTCACCGCGTGTAACCGGCTGCCACAGGACCAGATTCTCGATCGGGAATTGGCTGCGGCCGGAAAAGTCCAGGGCCAGCAAGGCCCCCAGCCGCAGACCCCACAGGCTGATCGGCGCGTTTGTTTGCTGCTGTAGCCAAGTGCATGCAGCGGCTATATCCTGCTTCCAGATTTCCCAGCGAGCATCGGCAAAGTCGCCACTGCTGTCGCCGCAACCGAACAGATCGATTTGCAGCACCGCATAACCCATGGCGGCAAGCGCTCGGGACTGCAACGCTGCCATGCGCCGGCTCTTGTTCATTTCCTCGGCAAATGAATGGAGATAAATGAACGCTCCCTGGCAATCGCGTGAAGAGTGGGGCGCATGATAAAGACAGAACCGCTTGCCAGGCGCCGCATCCAGGAAGAATGCATGGGCTGGTGGCTGCTCCTGACGAAGGCTCATTTCGCCAATTTGCCGTCGACGAAGGCACTCAGGCTGGCGACGGATGCAAAGGTATCGGCGCTGATGTCGTCATCGTCCACGACGATGCCAAAATGCTCTTCGAGCGCCGTCAACACATGGATGACAGCCATGGAATCGAGTTCAGGCAGATTGCCAAGCAAGGGTGTATTTGCAGTCAGATTTGCTTTTCGTGCGCCCAGATTGAGTGTGTCGGCCAGTATGTTTTTTACTTCTTCCATCGAATGCATATTTATTCCGCCAAGGGGACGTCTAGTGGTTATTGGCAAAGGCAGTTTGCAGCGCCATCAGCAGGTGGAGGCTGGGAACAGCCTTCATTTACAAGTGCTTCAGAAAGCATGTGTTGCGTATCCGGCAAAGCGGGTAGAGCCCTTACCCTGCGGGAATAATACCTTAACGAAGGCGAGGGCTGGTTTGCGGTTTGAGCTATTACGCTTTGCGTAGGCAAAATAAGCTGCATAGAAACTAGATAGATAAATTCATTGCTCAAGAGAAATGACCTTCGTGAGATTGTTAAAGCCCCGTCGATTTTTTTTACATTTTTATTTGGCAATGAAGAGTAAAGCGGCTAAGCATTTGATTTTATTAAAATTTTCAAGCTGGCATAATTCTCGCATGCAAGTGATCCGGTAATCAATTTTTGATTTCATTATTAAATAATAGTAATAAAAATTTAAGGAATACGATGATGAAGATTTCAAAACTCAGTTCTTTCCTGGTGGCTACATTGCTGTCAGTAGCTGCCAGTTCGGCAAGCGCATTAGTGGCAACTGCCAGCACTGACGCATCTGCATTGGCAAATGCATTGGGCGGTTCCGGTGTTACGATCAGCAATGCCGTACTGTCGACTGCCACACCAACTGCGGCCGGCACCTTTACAGGCGGCGCGAGTGCAATTGGCTTTGACAAGGGCGTCTTGCTGACGACCGGCACGGTTAACTGTGCAGCAGGTCCTAACAACCAAACAGCTTGTTCTGGTGGCGGTACGACTACTTCACTGAAATTCGATTTCACCAGCGATACCGGTGATGTTTATTTCAAATATGTATTTGCGTCTGAAGAATATAACGAATGGGTCGGTTCTGCATTTAATGACCAGTTTGAATTGCTCTTGAATGGTGTGAACATTGCACAATTGCCTGGTGGCGCTGGTGTTGTTTCCATCAACAATGTCAATAGCGGAAGCAATTCAGCATATTTTATTAACAATACTGTTTCACCATTACTGGATACACAGTACGACGGCTTGACAACAGTACTGGTTGCGTTCGCAACCGGCATTACTGGAACCAATTCGTTTGAATTCCTGATCAAGGATCTGGGCGATTCCAGCTTGGATTCGGGCGTGTTCATCGAAGCCGGCACTTTCTCAGGCAGCAACCCGGTTCCTGAGCCAGGTGCTTTGGCACTGTTTGGCTTGGGCCTGTTTGGCTTGATGTTTGCCAAGCGTAAAAAAGCTTAAATTCAAGCAGTATTTGTACGGAAAAATGGCAGCCTTCGGGCTGCCATTTTTTTATGGATAAGCGGTAAATCTGTGATTTGTGTAAGCAACTGCATATTTGAAATATGCAGATCAATCGCTTAACGACCAGCGGATGTTAAAATTTGCGCCGCTTTCTGTACATTGAACCAGTCAATTGCTTAAGGGCGCCTCCAATATTTACTGTCCGGGATGTTGCATGTCCATCGAAATAGAACGCAAATTTCTCGTCATTGGCGACCGCTGGAAACAATCTGTCCAGGGAATTGTTTACCGCCAAGGATATCTGTCGATCGACAAGGACCGGACCGTGCGTGTCAGAGTTGCCGGTGAGCGGGGTTTCATGACTGTCAAGGGACCGACCGTCGGGATTGCGCGCGCTGAATTCGAGTATGAAATTCCTGTGGGTGATGCTAACGAAATGCTGGATGCATTGTGCCTGAAACCCCTGATAGAAAAAATCCGATACACGCTCGTGTATCGCACGCTTCACTGGGAAATCGATGAATTCCTGGGCGAAAATCGTGGATTGGTCATTGCGGAAGTCGAATTGAGCGAT
>JAKFFK010000284.1:0-17077 GCA_036675285.1 Paucimonas sp.
GGGACAGGCCGCGGCCGATGCAGCTGGTGGCGGTGAAATGCGAGAGAAGAAGCGGTTTCAAGTCTGGGTGGGCAAAAGAGTGATTTCAGCCGGCCGATTTTAACAAACTAAGCCGCAGACATGGTTGTATTGGGAGCAAGTTTCGCAACCAGCAGGATATTGGCAAACGGCGTGCCCTTGTTCATTGGAATACTGTCAACCTGGAAGCCGAGATCGGCTAAAGCGGCTTTCCATTCAGACAAGCTGCGACAATACATGCGGCTGTTGCGATGGCCACGCGCAAAGGTCACCACCTGATCGACCCAGACGCTCATTTTGAATGGCAGGCCGCCGCCGGCATCGCCGACCCGCAGCAGCAGCCTGCCGCCAGGCGCCAGCGCATCGCGCACCCGCCGCAACACATCGTTTTGCGCGGCGATGTTCACATAATGCAAGACATCCAGGATCACCACCGCATCGGCTTGGCCAAAATCGACCCGGCACATGTCACCGACGGTAAACCGGGCGGCATTGCCGAGCGCGCGCTGGGCCCGCTCGACATCGCGCGGCATCAATTCAATGCCGTGGATCGATGCCGGGCCGGGCGCCGCCGGCCAGCCGGCCGGCCAGTTGCCAGCCTGGTGCAGCGCCTGCGCGGCCAGCAGCCAGGATGCCAGCAAACCCTGACCGCAACCGATATCGAGGATACGCGCCTGGTGCGGGATCAATCCGCGTTCCAGCAAACCGACAAACACCGGATCGCCGCCCAGCTTGCCGCGGGCAAAATGCCAGGCAAAGCGGCCGGCGGGACGGTAAGGATCGGTGGCTTGGTCGAGTAATTGTTGAATGAACTGGGCAGTCATGGCTAAGAAGTAGGAAGAGCGTTCGGTAAAGTGACGAAATCAAGGCCGGCGGCGGCGGCGGCCTCCAGCAGTTGCGGCAATACGGCGACGATCACCGGCAAGCCGGCGGCAGTATGCGCGCAGTTGCCGTCATGCAGCAGCAAAATCGCGCCCGGCTGCAGATCGCGCAACAAGCGCCTGGCGACTTGCGCCGGGTCGGTGGTGCGGGTATCGAAACCGCGCCGGGTCCAGCTGGCCAGACGCAGGCCATGCCTGGCCAGCACCGGGTCGAGCAATGGATTGCGCAAGCCCGCCGGCGCCCGGAAAAATTGCGGCCGGCGTCCAGTGATGGCTGCCAGCGTTTCTTGCGCCGCCTCGATTTCACGAGCTTGGCCAGCCATGCTCATCAGCGAAAAGTGGTGCCGATGATGCTGGCTGTGGTTTTCCACCGCATGACCGCGCTCGACGATCTGCCGGCACAGCGCCGGATGGCGCGCGGCACGCGCGCCGATGCAAAAGAAGGTCGCCTTGACGCCATACGCATCCAGGATATCGAGCACCTGCGGCGTGACTTGCGGGTCCGGTCCGTCATCGATCGTCAAGGCAATCTGATTGCGCTCGGCTGCCGCAGTCGGCAGCGCCGTCCAGTTCGGGCCGAGCCAGCTGCTGCGCGGCCACAGGCCGGTCAGCGCCAGCAGCAGATGGTTGGCCAGCAGCGCCGCCAGCAGCCAGGGCCAGGTGTGCGGCGCGACCAGCAGCGCTGCCAGCAGCGCTGCATGCAGCAGCAGGCTGATGCCAAGCAGCGGCGCGATGCGCCAGGGCAGTGGTGGATTGTGCGCGATTCGGTTTTGCATCATTTCAGTCTGGTTCATCAGGCGCGCCCGGCTTGGCTGGCGATCGGGAAATGCCGATCGAGAAAATTATTCCACAATTGCAGCCATGCCGGCCAGTCATGTATGCCGGTGACCGTGTCAACCTGCTGCGCCGCCAAAGCGCCGGCCAGCAACTGCTGGCCGGCTGCGAAGCGGTCCTGCAAGCCGAAGCCGAGATGGATCTGCGGCGCAACCGCGGCGCTGCGCTGTTGCAGCCATTGCCAGACGCGGCATTCGAGATCGTCGGCAGCGCATTGCGCAGTCCACAGATGGAGGCCGCCGGCTTGCCGGATTTCGCCGGTCAGCATGCGGTTGCCCGGATACGGCGCCAGCAGGCACAGTCCGCTGATCCGGCCGGGATGGGTCTGCGCATAGGCCATCGCCAAAAAACCGCCGATCGAGATGCCGGCCAGCCAGACTTGCGCATAGCCGGGCAGTTGCCGCAGCAAGCCGTCATGCAGGCGCTGCAGCGCCGTGCCATCGGTGACTTCGCCGATAAAACCCAGCTCCAGGTCGACCAGGGCCAGATCCAGCGCCAGGCCGCGCGCCCGCACTGCGGCCACGAAGCCGGCCTGCGCCAGCTGTTCCGGCTGCTGCAGTGCGCCCGGCAACAGGATTGCCAGCGCCGGCGCACGCTGGCCGGGAACCGCAAAATCGTGCAGCACGCGCATCGCTCAAGCTGCCCGCATGTGATTTGCGCGGCGCAATCCCGGCGCAGAAAATGCTGCCGACAATAACAGCGCCAGCACTGCGCCCGGGCCGACGGTGGTGCCGATTGCCTGCAGCACCGGCACCTGCGAAAATCCGAGCACGCCGAAGCCGGCCACCGTGGTCAGGTTGGCAAACACCAGCGAGGTCAGGGTTTGCGGCGAGATGGCGCCGTCAGACTGGTGCTCGGGATCAGCGCCGCCAAAAAACAGCGCATAGTTGGAACCGACCGCGACCACCAGCAGCAAGCCGACCAGATGCAGGATGGTCAGGCGCTGGCCGCACAGCACCAGGATCGCCACTACCAGCACCACCGCCGCGGCCAGCGGCAACAATACCCGCAGCACCCGACGCGGCGAACGCAGTGTCCACAGCAGCAGCAGCACGATGCCGGCCAGGCCGCCGAGCGACATGATGGTGGCTTCACGCAGATAGCCGGCATACAGTTGATTAGACTCGACCATCAGATCGACGAACAAGGCATTTTGCTGGCCGGCCGCAGCCAGCGCGGCGCGGATCGGCGCGACAGCAATACCGTCGGCGCTGCCGGCCGGCGCTGTCAGCGGCAGGACCGCATTCCAGGTGGCGTCGCGCTGAAACAGTAGCGAATCGACTGCCAGCGCCAGCGAGGTGCCATCCAGATCGGCGCGCGTCAACAGCCCCCGCTGCCTGGCGGCGGCCACATCGGCGACGAACGGCGCGAAGAGTTCCGGGCGCACCGGCAAGCCGGCTGCCGCCTGCTGCAGTGATTGTTGCAGGCCGTCGGCAGGCAGGCTGGCCTGGCGTGCCTTTTGAGTGGCGATGCTGGGCAGATAGCGGGTCGGGCTTTCAAACGCCGCCAGCACGCCTTGCTCAACCAGCGGCGCCAGCTGTTGCGAGACTTTCTCGGCCGACACCAGCACCGCTTCGCGTTCCGTGCCGGATACCACCACCATGTAACGCACGTCGGGCGCGCCCATGTCGGCGCGCAACCGCTCATCGATCTTCTGGTCGGCGGTGGACACCGGGCTGAGCGATGACAGTTCGGCATTCCACAGCGTGGCGCGATGCTGGAACACCACCACGCACGCCGCCAGCGTCAGGAAGATCAAGGGCAGGCGCAACAGCGCCGCATACCGGACCATGGTGGTCAACCGCGCGCCGATCGCCGACACGTCGCGGATGCGAAAATTGACCGGCAATAGATGCGGCAGCACATAGCGCGTGACCATGGCGGCGGTAATCAAGCCGGCAATCGAGTACAGGCCGAGCTGGGCCAGCCCCGGAAAATCCGATAGCAACAGGCTGGCAAAGCCGGTAATCGAAGTCAACACGCCAAGCCGGATGGTCGGCCAGAATTCGGTGACCCAGTCGGGCGCCTGGTCGGCATTACCTGCAGAGGCCTGGCGTGACTGGACGAACAGGTAGATCGAATAATCGACCGATTCGCCAATCAGCGTAGTGCCGAATCCGAGCGTGATGCCGTGAATCAGGCCAAAGCCGAGGCTGACCGCGACGATCCCGACCAGCGCGCCGGACACTACCGGCAGCAAGCCCAGCGCCAGCGCGGTCAGCGAACGGTACACCACCAATAGCAAACAGACGATGATCAATGTGCTGACGATCGCCAAGCGCGTGACTTCGCTCTCGATGGTCTGGCGCGACAGCACCGAAAACACGCCGGGCCCGGTCATCACCAGCTTGACCGATGCCCCCGGCAGCTTGTGCTGCTGCACGGCGGCGTCGAATGCCTGCCGGATCTGCGCCATCGCCTGTTGCTGGCCGTCGGTATCGAATCCAGCGGCGCGGGTTTGTGCCAGCAAAATCGCGCGCTCGCCGTCGCGCGAAGCCCAGGCGCCATGCTGCTGGCGCGGGCGGTTGCCGCCGCTCATCTGTTCGAATAGCTGCACCATTTCGCCGGTCGGGTCGCGCGGCAGCAGCGACTTGACCAGCATGCCGGCAGGCGAAGCGATCAGATCGATGGTCTCGGTCAGCGCCGCATGCAAGCCGGCCACGGTAAACCGCTCCGGGCTTACCGCCGGACTCAGCAGGTAGCGATGATTGAACAGGAATGCCTGGTCTTGCTGGTTGTGCACCGGCTCGCCATTATTGATGATGACAAACGCCGGATCGGTGCGCAGGCGCTTTGCAGTCTCTTTCGACAGCGCGGCGCGCATCGGCGCATCGGCGCCTTCGATGCCGATCAAGATCAGGCGCGACACCACCCCGGATTGCAGCTGGTCCAGCAAGACTTGCTGTTCCTTGGTCGGCGAGGTTGGCAGGAAGGCCGACAGATCGGTGGTAAACGTGGTGCGCGCGATCACGATGGCGCACAGCAGCGCGCCGATCAGCCAGGCCAGCAGCACCAGCCAGCGCCGCTGAAAAATCGGGCGCGTCATTGCGGCGCCATCTGCTCGATGGTCATCGACGAACGGTCGCCATCGGTTTGCAGGATATCGATGCTGCGCACATTGTCGCGGCTGCCGGCAATCTTGACCTGCTGCACCGCCTGCGCCACGGTGGCGTCATGCGGCGCCAGAACCAGCGTCCAGTGCTGCATGTCACCGCTGAGCGTGAGCTTGAAGCTACGCTCGAGCGCCTTGCGGTCCCCGGTCAGCGTGCCGCGAATGCTGTCGATGAAACCAGCCATTTCCGGATAGTCTTGCAGCTGCAGCCGATGCTTTTTCTGGCCGCGCTCGATGACCAGCAGGTCGCCGTCGACCAGCAGGGTTTCCGCTTTCGGTTTGAGGGTTTTCTTTTCCAGCCGGCTGGGCGCACTGTAAGACAGTTCGCCGGACGATTCGACCGGACGTTCCAGCACCGCGATGTATTTTTTTTCCACAAAGCTTGCGCGACCGCTTGGCGTCTTGGCCAGCACTTGCATCAGCTGGTCGACATCCCATTGCGCTGTCGCCAGTGCCGGCGGCAACGCGGCCAGCGCCAAGACGGCGCTGGCCGCGGCACGATATAAGGCTTTCTTGACTGCTCCAGCATTCATTCCTGATCCTTGCGTGCGGCATCCGGCACAGCTTGCCAGAGATTGAAAAAGTTAAACCAGTTATAGGGCGCGCGCGCGCAATATTTTTCCAGCAATGCGGCATAGCGCACCATTGTGCGCTGCATTTCCTGCTGCCGCTGGCCGGCCGGCACGGTCGAAAAATCCGCCAATTGCTCGAAATGGATTTCATACCGGTTGCCGCCCATGTACAGACCGACCATGAAAATCACCGGACGACGCAGGATCGCTGCCATGCGAAACGGGCCGGTCGGCAATTGCACCACGCCGCCCAGCAGCGCCACCGGCTGCGTATCGTCGTCGCCCAGCATGCGGTCGGCCAGGATCCCGACCGTGGTCCCCTGCCCGATGCATTCCTTAATTTGCAACATCGAATCGAGCTGGCCGAGTCCGATCACATCCTGCTGCGCCGTCGGATTGATAGCCGCCAGCATCTGGTTGATCTTGCGGGCGTTTTCCTTGTACATGGCCATCGCCACCGTCAATCCGGTGCGCTGGCGCCCGAGCGCGCGGATCGCTTCAAAACTGCCCATGTGGGCGCCGAGCAGCAGCACGCCCTGGCCATCGGCGCGCAGCGCCTGCACCATTTCTTCGCCATACACCTGAATGTCGTACAGGTCGAAGCGCTGGTTGATCAGATACACGCGGTCGTGGATGGTCGAAGCAAAGCAGAAAAAATGCCGGTAGATGTCGCGCCAGCCGACCTGCCGCTGCAAGACACGCTGCAGGTAGTCGCGCGAAGCGGCGCGGCTGCCTGGCGCAAACAGTAGAAAATAAACGGCGATCCCGCGCAGCACCAGACGGCTGATGCGACGCCCCAGACGCAGTGAAATCCAGCTCATCAGGCGCAGCATCAGCATGTTGCTGCGCTCCGGATTGCGCACCCACTCGGCGCTGCGGGTCTTGGCGGCCGTCATGCCGGTGCATCCGTTTCCAGCGGGCGGATCGACCCGCTGGCTATCTTGCGCGCTGCGCTGACGATGTCGAAGCGGATGGCGCCACTGGCTTGCAATTCATACTGCACACCGATCGGTTCGCCGGGCCCGACCGGACTCAGGAATTTGACCGAGCTGATCCGGCACGCCGCCAGATCGGCGCCGACGGCGCTGCCGATCGCCTGCAGCGCCAGGTCCAGCAACACCACGCCCGGCACAATCGGCGCGCCGGGAAAATGGCCGGCAAAGGCTGGATGATCGGCCGCAATCGGCAAGGCAATGCAGCCGGACATCATGCCGGACTCCCGCCGGGCCGCCGGGCGTGGGCCAGCGCCAGCGCACTCAAGGCGTCGCGCGGCAGCTTGCCGGTCGGATTGCGCGGCAAGGCATCGACAAACACCAG
Source organism: Paucimonas sp. (assembly GCA_036675285.1). Taxonomy (GTDB): domain Bacteria; phylum Pseudomonadota; class Gammaproteobacteria; order Burkholderiales; family Burkholderiaceae_D; genus Paucimonas. Next base: position 6,735 of record JAKFFK010000284.1, read on the forward strand.
CGGACGCGGCAGAAACACCGGATCCATCCGTTCGCGCAGCGCCGCCGTCAGGCTGGCCGCAGCCAGCTGCGGCGCCACCACAAATGCGCACAGGCGGGTCACGCCATCGTCAGCGCTGTCGTCGGGCATGTAGAATGCGCCATCGAGCACGCCGGGAATCGCCTGCAGCTGCAGGTTCAGGTAAGCCAGCGAATTGCGCTTGCCGGCAATATTGATCAGGTCGGCCATCCGGCCATGCAGCAAAAAGCGCTGCGCGCCGACGATTTCAATCACATCGTTCATCGGCGTGGCTTGTTCAATGTGGCCTCCGGAAACCCAGGTCACGCCATCCCGGTTGTCCAGGCGCATGCCGGCAAACAGTTGCCACTCCTGGGTGCGGGCCGAATTGCGCATGGCAATCTGGCCGGTTTCGGTACTGCCGTAGATTTCCAGCAGCGGCGCTGCAAGACGCGCTTCCAGTTCGACCGCCAAGGCCGCCGACAATGGCGCGGTGGCCGAGACGATCAGATCGACCGGCGCAATCTCCAGCCCGGCGCCCAATACCGACTTCATGTGCACCGGGGTCGACACCAGCATGCGTGGCTGCGGCACTGAATCGATCGCAGCGCAAATATCGGCGGGATAAAACGACTGGCCGGCAAACATCGCATTCGCGCTTTGCATCACGATCAAGACGGTCGACTCGAACCCGTACATGTGCTGCGGCGGCACGGTGCCGATCACCACATGCCGGCGACCATCGTCGAGCCCGCACAATTGCGCTTCCGCGCGCACGTTGGCGACCAGCGCGCCCCAGGTTTTGCGGTGCGGCAGCGGCGTGCCGGTCGAGCCGGAAGTAAACACATACGCCGCCAGCTGCCGGCTGTCGATGTGCGGCACCACAAAAGCGTCATCAGCAGCGGCAACGGCAAGTTCTGGAAACTGCAGCAGCGGCAGGGCAATTGGACAATCCCTGGCATCGGTCAGGCAAAACACGTCCGGCGCAAACTGCAGCATTTGCCGGATCATTTCCGGGGTTTGCGTCGATGGCAGCAGGCTGACCTTGTTGCTCACCAGCGCTGCTGCCAGGCCGACGGTAAACCGGTAACGGTCACTGCAGGCATTGAGCATGTGCGCGCCGGCAGGCAGCATCCGGCACAGGGTCGCGACATCCGACAGGAACTGGCCGGCGCCAATCGGCATGCGATTGCGCCACGCAATCACGCTGTCGGCGCGTTCATGGGTAATCAGGGGAAGCAGGGGCATGATCGGTGTCTCCAGGCTGCAATGCAGGTATTCAGCGTGCAGGCTGTTTCCAAAAGGCTTTTATCCCATCCAGGATATGCGCATGGTCGATGTTCGGCAGCAGCCGTCTGCGCACCGCATATTCGGCGACAAACATGGTGCAGATCAAAGGCCCGGTGAAAAAATTGGCAAACAGCGACCAGGCCTGGATCGGCGCCACCACGAACAGGAGTGTCGACACTGCCGCCATCGTGCCAAAGAAAACCACCCAGGCTGCGGTGAGCTGCCGGGTATAGTGTTCCATCGCAGGCACCAGCGCGCCATGCACCATGCGCGCAAAGTAGCTGCACATCGGTTCCCGGCCGGCGCGCAAGGTGCGGGCGAATGCCAGCGCCAGGATCAGTTGAGAGCCGGCATGTTCAAGCCAGTAGATCAGTCCGAAATGCTGCCGCAAGCTGCCCCATGCCGCAAACAGGCCCACGCATGCCAGACAAAACAGCGCGAGCATCGCCGCGCGGCGCCTTGCATGCCACGCCATTGACAGTGCCACCAGCATGATCGGCGTCAACGCCACCAGCAAGCCGAGGCCCGCGGTTTTCGGTCCGGTAGCAGTATTGGTATAGTGGGCAAGAAATGCATAGCCCAGCACCAGTCCGATGATCAACAGCCATCGCCCGAACTGCAGCACGACAGACATCAGGATGCCTTCTGGGCGCCGATGTAGTCGGTCAGGGTGCGCAAGGACTTGAAGATCCGGTGATTGTCTTCGCTGTCGGCGCGCAATTGAAAACCGTAACGCTTGGAGACCACCAGCGCCACCTCCAGAATGTCGATCGAATCCAATCCCAGACCATCGCCGTAAAGCGAATCGTCCGGATTGATATCGGCGGCGGCCACGTCCAGGTTCAATGCCTGCACAATCAGCTCCGCGACCTCGCGTTGCAAGGCAGGTCCGGTCACGCTGTTTTCAGTATTCATGATGTTAAGCTGGCTAATAACGACAACAGGCGGCTTTTGCATGTCAGGCAAGCCCGGGAAAACCCATTGCGCACAGAAGACCGGTATGTTACCAGCGCACTCAAAGGGCGTTCAATATTTTTGCGCCGCTCGGCCACAGTGTGGCAAAACGGCATGGTCAGGTTGACAAATATCGACTTGCTGCCGCCCTTCCCGGCCCTGGCAGCGGCGCCGGTCACACCGGCTTGACGCCGCGGTATTCAGAAAAAATGCCGAGTTCCAGGTGGCGATCGACATTGACGAATCCGGCCTGTTGCAGCGTGCTGACAACACTTGCCGGTGGCGCACACGCTTCAATCGTGTCCCAGTAATAACGCCACAGCAGCGAGGTATCCTTGCTGCTCGAAGCCAGCCGGGCCAGGGCCGGCACCACGCCGCGCACATAGGCTTTGACCAGGATGGTTTGCAAGCGGGTTTCTGGATGCGTGATTTCCAGGATGCAGAAACGAGCACCAGGCTTCAACACCCGATAAAATTCGGCAACCGCCTCAGACAGATCGCTGATGTGCCGCAACGCATAGCCCATGCTCAGAAAATCAAAACTATTATCTGGGAAGGGCAAATGCTCGGCGCTGCCCTCGACCAGCTTGACCCCGGCCGGCACTTGCGCATGATCCAGCATGCCGCTGCAAGGGTCGACACCGGTCACCATGGTGGGTTCGCCCAGAATCAGCGCCGCCTGCTTTGCCACCAATCCGGTGCCCACACCCACATCCACCGTTTGCATGCCAGGCTGCAATCCGGCCCGCAGCAATGCCTGCCGGCGGTACCATGAACCGGTTCCCAGCCCGAGGATGTTCTCAATCCGGTCATAGTCGGCTGCGGTACGGTTGAAGATCGAGCGCACCCATCCGGAGCGCTCTTCTTCATTGCGGTAATACTCGGTCAGCGGGGCATGCGGCGCGTGCACCGCCTGCCCGGTTCCTGCTTGGCGCTCAGGCATCGGAATGTTCCAGAAAATAAAAGTTATCAAAAAATAGCAGGCGTGCTGCAGCGCCTGCTATGGGCATGCCTGTCGTTACGACCTGCATACGGAAGGATGGACATTAACCCACAACCCCTGTTTATTAGCAACTGCCGACCGGCTTGCGCGACACTGCATGATGTAAAGCGAAGCGCATCGATTGCCATGCCAGAATGCCATGCCTCTGCTGGAAAATGATCGGCCATCCTGTGGCAGCGCATTTGGCAGCGTCAATCGTCATCAGAATTTTTCCCGCCATTTTTATTTTGTTAAAAAATGTGATTTTTAATTTAATTAGATTTAACAAAAACACAGAAAAATCGATTTAATTTCTCATGAGAACTATTTAAGATCGCACTGAAGTAAAAAGGATTTTCATAAGAAAATTTTATATACGTATAAGCCTCGCTAATAGGTGCATGATAAACCACACAAACATTGCCGCTAATCAACAAAACCATTCTTTTTAATAAAGTCAGATAAAATAAAAGGTTGTTGCCTGCCGATCATTGATTCGTTCTGGCGCATGCGATTGACGGGTTGAACCGCCCCGCGAATATTCCCGAATATTGTTGATCGATTTGGACATTTTCAGCCATAGCAGCAAAAATTCCGGCAGCCTGACCGCGCCTATGCGCCCCAAATACTGAGCATGGAAAACCTCCTAAAACATCTGGTAGAAATCACAGGCCACCGTGATCACAACCTGCTGGATATTTCAGTCATTTCGGCGCTCAACGATCTGGTGGGCGCGACTCAGGCGCGCGTGCTCGAAATTTTCCGGGTGCGCGATGAATTGTTTGTGCGGCCGCGCGCATGGATGAAAGCCGGCCAGGTGGTCTCGATGGAAGAAAACGGCGATGGCGACCCGACCGGCGAGCCGATTTCCCATTTCCCGGCATTGGTAAGCTGCATCGAGCAGCGCCACAACTCTGCCGAGGAAATTACCGCTGATCACCAATACGTATTGTGGATCCCGGTTTGGCTCAATGACAAGGTCACCACTTGCCTGCAGATTGTCAATGCTGTCCCCTATACGCCGCAAACCATGGATATGATGAGCGGCATCCTGAACGTGTATCGCAATTTCCAGAACCTGCTCGATTACAGTGAACGCGATTCGCTGACCGGCCTGCTGAACCGCAAAACTTTCGATGAAAAATTTTCGAAGATGGCGGCCTTTACCCTGCCGGCGGAAACCGCCATCCAGGAAGAAGAGGAACGCCGCAATAACGACGAGCCAAAGGAACAGTGGCTGGCGGTGGTCGACATCGATCATTTCAAGCGGGTCAACGATACCTTCGGCCACTTGTATGGCGATGAAGTGCTGATCCTGGTGGCCAACCTGCTGCGCGCATCGTTCCGTTCGCAAGACCGGATCTTCCGCTTCGGTGGCGAAGAATTCGTGATTCTGCTGCGTTCGACCACACTCGACGATGCGCGCAGGATTTTCGAACGCTTTCGCAGCAGTGTCGAGCAATACCAGTTTCCGCAAGTCGGCCAGGTCACCGTCAGCCTCGGCTTTGTCAGCATTTCGGTAGAAACACCGGTGGTGATCCTGGGCCACGCCGACCAGGCGCTGTACTACGCCAAGAGCCACGGCAGGAACCAGGTCTGCTACTACAACGAGCTGGTCAGCGCCGGCTTGCTGCAATCCGAAGTATCGAACGATACCGTCGAATTCTTTTGAGGCCCGGCCGCCTGCCCAACGCTCCCAAGTAGCAGGTTCGACAACCGGCGGAGAGTGCAGCAGCCCATGTGTCGATAGGAAAGGAGCTTTGAATGCAGGCATTCTCGCGCACCCTGATCGACCTCTACCATGTCGCGGAAAACACGTCCCTGCAAGGTTTTCCCGAAGAAGTCCTGCGCCTGTTGCAGCCGTGGATCGGTTTTGATGGTGCCGTATTCGGCATGGGCGAAAGCCAGGCCGAGGCGGACGCCAACCTGCACATCGTGCAAGCCCATATCCACAACCGTGATGCTTCGCTGCTGACTGACTATGCAGCCGTCTCGGCCACCGACCCGGTCACCGGTGCCTATCTGGCCGGCTTAACCAGCCCGATGCCGGTCGATTGCCAGGCGCTGTATCGCCAACGCCGGCTCGATGGCATGGCAGTCTTCACGCACAAGCACCAGATGCGCCATTTGATGTTGTATGGCGATGCGCCGACAGTCGGGCGCGCCGGGCGCTGGATGGTGCTGTACCGCAGCGACAACACGGTTTTCCAGGCGATCGAGGCAGACTACCTGCATGCCGCCTGGTTTCATGTCTCGCGCGCAGTCGACATCAACCGCGCCACTGCGCTGAACCTGCAAGACCCGCAGCATGCGCAGCGCGCCTCTGCCCTGGCCACACTGCGCGGCACGATCGCGGCGGCCGACCCGCATTTTCATGCACTCCTGGAACGCGAATGGCCATCCTGTTCGTGCAAGAACTTGCCGCAGGCATTGATCGATTGCGCCGAAAAAGGACTGGCCTATCGCGGCCGCCATATCGAAGTCACGCTGCGCCGGCTGGATGCCTATCTGGTGTGCGTGGCACGCACCGTTGACCAACTGTCGCTGTTGACGCCAGGCGAATTTGCCGTGGCGCGCCGCTTTGCAGCGGGCCTCAGCAACAAGGAAATCGCTCGCGAACTGGGGGTGTCGCCGCATACAGTGCGCAGTCAGTTGAGCGCTGCCTACAGCAAGCTTGAAGTGCATGACAAGGCAGCGCTGGCGCAACGGCTGATGACTGTGCGCTAGGCGAGCGGTGCCGGCATCAGCCGGTAGTTAAGCGCATCATCCAGGCGCCGAATCAGTAGCACCCAAAAAAAGCCCACTCGTCGAGTGGGCTGCAATCCCTGTCGCGGAGGAGGCAGGGCGGAGATTAATCCTGCGATTTGTCAGCCGAAGTTTGGCGCCGCTTTCCCATCAAAATCCGGTAAAGGTATTGGTTTCCCAGGCCGTCTCGGCATGCGGGTAATATGTCAGCGTCGCACTGCTCAAGGCAGTGGCGGCACTGGCTGCAGACAGATTGCCCTTGATAAAGGTATCGATCATGCGCACTGTTTCCAGCGGCTTGGCAACCGGGAAGCCATGATCAAAACCCTGGTTCGGATCGATCATCACGGCAGTCACCGTGGCGCCTGCCTGCTTCAAATCATATTTGGAAGTGGCAGTGTAATTATCGTAGATCACCTGGTCGCCGCGCCATGCCCCGAAATCGGTGCCGGCCTTGACCAGCAAGGCTTGCTTGCCGCCCAGCAGAGTAGCGAGCCGGCCATCGGCGGCAATAACCACCGGTGCGCCGTTGGCATTGGGCGCCGGCTTGGTGACGGTGGCGTTAGACACATTGAACTTGTGCGCGTAGTACAGGGACTCCGGCATGTACTGGATATTAAAACCATCGATTAGCGAATTGGTATAGTTGGGCGAAGATAGAAAAGTTGGATCGGTGATCGCGCCCGCTGTAAATGCTTGGGTGATGTCGTACTTCAAGACATCGTTATACACCAGCAAGTCCCAAATATTTTTGACGTTGGTGAAAGTCCTCTGGTCACCTTGCCAGGAACGCTGCTGGAACTCGGTGGCGATGGTGCCGTTGGTATCATTCGATACCGTCACCCAGTCACCGTTGACCCAAGTCTGGCCCGCCGCATCGGTGCCGGCCTGCCCTGCGTTGAAACTGACGCGCACGCCGCGGGTGCCGATTCCGGCCAGACTGACCAGCTTTGCATAACGGTTCGGATTGGCAATCGCCATTTCCAGGCCGACGCCAAACCCCAGCGAGTAACCGACCAAGGTCACGCCGGACGTCGGAAAATCCTTGATCTGATTCATGACCTTTTCAAAATCCAGCGCGAAATCGCGCAGCGATGTGATTTTCCGGTTATAGCTGGATTTGCCGCTGCCGCGATAGTCGAAGGTATACACGGTGTAGGCGTCATTCAATGCATCGACCGACCGGAAAACCCCAAGCATGCCTTCGAAAGTGGCGCCGGATGTATTGTTGCCCGGCACCAGGACAATCGTGTGCGGTCCATTGCCGACCTTGCGCACATAGATGCTTTCCTTCGGGTCGGAAGGCAGCAGGCCGTCGATGATGACCGACCCTTCGCCCAGCGTAACGACGGTATTGGTGGTGGTAGTGGTGGTCGCCACTGTGCTTGTGGTGCCGGTCGTCTCGATCGGCACTGATGTGCCGCCGCCGCAGCCGGCAATGAGTATGGCTAGCGCCATCGAAAGCAGGGCCTGATATCTGTGCTTGAGTTTCATTTTGTCTCCTGAGTTAGATTGCCAGAATTGCCGGCTTTATCTGTAAGCGCCGCTTACCCAAGCACCTTAAAACATCTAACTCGTGAGGAAAATCACGCAAATGCATGAGACGGACAAGGCCGGCACATAACATGCAGGTCATGCCGGCGCGCGCCGAAATTGCGGATAACTGCGATAATGACAGTCCTTGATCCCGCCATTGAACCGCAGTGCGCACCAGCGCTGCACTTCTGCCGGCGTCGCCTCTCCCGATTGCCCCATCATGAAATCTGGCATCCTCTACGCCGCTGCAGCCTATATTACCTGGGGCATGTTCCCGATGTATTTCAAGGCGCTGCAAACGATTGCGCCGCTGGAAATCCTGATGCACCGTGGGGTCTGGTCGCTGCTGTTCCTGATCATCGTGCTGGCCGTGCGGCGCCAATGGGGATGGATTGCCGCAGTCCTGCGCCAGCCGAAAGTACTGGCCGGCTTTACGCTCAGTGCAGTGCTGCTGGCAGCCAACTGGTTCTTGTATATCTGGGCCGTCAACCAGGGGCGCGTGGCCGATGCCAGCCTGGGTTACTTCATCACGCCGCTGGTCAATGTCTTGCTCGGTTTTATGCTGCTGCGCGAACGCATGCGACCGGTGCAGTGGTGCGCAGTCGGCTTGGCGGCGCTGGGCGTGGCCTGGCTGACCTGGCAAAGCGGCAGCCTGCCCTGGGTCAGCCTGCTGCTGGCGGCGACTTTCGGCACCTATGGCTTGCTGCGCAAGACCGCGGCGCTGGGCGCACTGGAAGGCCTGTCGCTGGAAACCGCCATCATGTTTCCGGTCGCCTTTGGTTATCTGGCCTGGCTGGCGGCGACCGGCAATAACAATTTTCTCGCCGCGTCCACCGGCACCCAATGGCTGCTGCTGGCGGCCGGCCCGATCACCGCGATCCCGCTGCTGATGTTTACCGCCGGCGCCCGCCGCATCCCGCTGTCGGCGCTGGGCTTGATGCAGTACATTACGCCGTCGCTGCAATTGCTGCTGGCGGTCTGGCTCTACCACGAACCCTTCAGCGGCGCCCGCCTGGTCGGCTTTGTGCTGATCTGGAGCGGATTGGCGGTATACTCGCTGGAGGGCTTGTGGCGTGTGTTGCTTGCCAAACCGATGCCACCGGTATAGGCGCGGGCTGCCGATTCTGTCGTATCCTATTTCATTCTTTTTATTGCATCGAGATTCAAGCCAATGGCCAATTACGTCTACACCATGAACCGCGTCGGCAAGATCGTTCCGCCGAAGCGCCAGATTTTAAAAGATATTTCCCTGTCATTTTTTCCCGGAGCCAAGATCGGCGTACTCGGCCTGAACGGCTCCGGCAAATCGACGCTGTTGAAGATCATGGCCGGCATCGACACCGATATCCAGGGCGAAGCGGTGCCGATGCCGGGCCTGAACATCGGTTACCTGCCGCAGGAACCGCAACTCGATCCCGAACAAACGGTGCGCCAGGCGGTCGAAGGCGGGCTGGGCGAAGTGTTCGAAGCCCGCGCCAAGCTGGACGCAGTGTATGCCGCGTATGCCGAACCGGATGCCGACTTCGACGCGCTGGCCGCCGAACAGGGGCGTCTCGAGGCGATCATCTCAACAGCGGCCGGTGACAATCCGGAGCAGCAGCTGGAAATGGCTGCCGATGCCTTGCGCCTGCCGCCATGGGATGCCAAGATCGGCGTGCTGTCGGGCGGCGAAAAGCGTCGCGTCGCGCTGTGCCGGTTGCTCTTGTCGAAACCCGACATGCTGCTGCTGGATGAGCCGACCAACCATCTGGATGCCGAATCGGTCGACTGGCTCGAGCAATTCCTGCTGCGCTTTCCCGGCACCGTGGTCGGCATCACCCATGACCGCTACTTCCTGGACAACGCCGCCGAATGGATTCTGGAACTCGACCGCGGCCACGGCATCCCGTGGAAGGGCAACTACAGTTCCTGGCTCGAACAAAAGGGCGCGCGCCTGAAGCAGGAAGAAGCGAGCGAATCATCGCGCCAGAAAACCATTGCCAAGGAACTCGAATGGGTGCGGCAAAATCCGAAAGGCCGGCAAGCCAAAAGCAAGGCGCGTCTGGCGCGCTTCAATGAACTGTCCGAACACGAATACCAGAAACGCAACGAGACCCAGGAAATTTTCATTCCGGTGGCCGAACGCCTGGGCAATGAAGTCATCGAGTTCAAGAATGTCTCCAAGGCATTCGGCGACCGGCTGCTGATCGACGACCTGAGCTTCAAGATCCCGCCCGGCGCCATCGTCGGCATCATCGGTCCGAACGGCGCCGGCAAGTCGACGTTGTTCCGGATGATCACCGGCGTCGAAAAACCCGACAGCGGCGAAGTCGTCATCGGCAGCACCGCGCGCGTATCGATCGTCGATCAGTCGCGCGAATCACTGGAAAACAGCAAGACCGTGTTTGAAGACGTCACCGGCGGCGCCGACATCCTGACCGTGGGCCGCTTCGAAATGCCGTCGCGCGCCTATCTGGGCCGCTTCAACTTCAAGGGCGGCGACCAGCAAAAGATCGTCGGCAATCTGTCGGGCGGCGAACGCGGCCGCTTGCATCTGGCGAAAACCTTGCTCATGGGCGGCAACGTGCTGCTGCTGGATGAACCATCCAACGACCTGGATGTGGAAACCCTGCGTGCGCTCGAAGATGCATTGCTGGAATTTGCCGGCAGTGTCATGGTAATCTCGCATGACCGCTGGTTTCTGGACCGGATTGCCACGCATATCCTGGCATTCGAAGGCAATTCGCAAGTCTCTTTCTTTGACGGCAATTATCAAGAGTATGAAGCCGACAAGCGGAAGCGCCTGGGCGAGGAAGGCGCAAAACCGAAACGGGTGCGCTACAAGCCGGTGACCCGTTAA
>JAKFFK010000250.1:0-16948 GCA_036675285.1 Paucimonas sp.
GTGTTGCGTGGCATGATGAAAGCCAAGCAAGGCCGTATCGTCAACATCACTTCGGTCGTCGGTTCGGCCGGCAATCCGGGGCAAATGAACTATGCTGCAGCGAAAGCCGGCGTTGCCGGCATGAGCCGTGCACTGGCACGCGAGATCGGCAGCCGGAATATTACGGTCAACTGTATTGCGCCGGGTTTTATTGATACCGACATGACCAAAGCTTTGACTGAGCCGCAAATCGCTGCGTTGCAGCAGCAGATCCCATTGGGCCGCTTCGGCACGCCGGACGATATCGCCGCAGCAGTGGCTTTCCTGGCGTCGGCGCAAGCAGGCTATATCACTGGAGCAACTTTGCATGTCAATGGTGGCATGTATATGAGTTGATAAAATATTGAATGTTTTTAGCCGAAATTCCCGCATTATCGAGAAACAAAGCTAAAAGTGAATTTTCATTGCGCAAACCTGATAAAATGCGCGCACTTTCTGTAACCACTCTCTGGAGCCATAACATGTCTGATATCGAACAACGCGTTAAAAAAATCGTCGCTGAACAACTGGGCGTTGCTGAAGCCGACATCAAAATCGAATCCTCTTTCGTGGATGACCTCGGTGCCGATTCGCTCGACACAGTAGAACTCGTGATGGCGCTCGAAGACGAATTCGAAATGGAAATTCCAGACGAACAAGCCGAAAAAATCACGACAGTGCAGCAGGCGATTGATTACGCCAAGGCTCACGTCAAAGCTTAATCCGTGTTGCGCATTGCAAGGAGAACCGTTTGACCAGCTTTCGTCAACGTCGTCGTGTCGTTATTACCGGCCTTGGTTGTGTTTCGCCGATCGGCAACACTGTCACTGAGGCATGGGCTGCCCTGATTGAAGGCCAGTCCGGCATCGCGACCATTACCAAGTTTGATGCCACTGCTTTTTCCACAAATTTTGCGGGAGAAGTAAAGGGCTTCAATATTGAGGATTACATTCCGGGCAAGGAAGCTCGCCATATGGATACTTTTATCCATTTTGGCATGGCAGCCGGTATCCAGGCGATCAAGGATAGCGGCTTGGAAGTGACCGACGCTAATGCCGAGCGTATCGGTGTCATCATCGGCTCCGGTATCGGCGGTTTGCCGTTGATCGAGGAAACTCATGCCGAGTTGACGAACCGTGGTCCGCGTCGTATTTCACCCTTTTTCGTTCCCGCCTCGATCATTAACATGATTTCCGGCAATCTTTCCATTAAGTATGGATTGAAAGGGCCGAATCTGGCTATTGTGACTGCTTGTACGACGGGGCTGCACAGTATCGGTGAGGCCGGCCGACTGATTGAGTACGGTGATGCCGATGTAATGATTGCCGGTGGTGCGGAGTCGACGATATCGCCACTGGGCTTGGGCGGTTTTGCCTCAGCCCGCGCATTGTCTTCGCGCAACGATGACCCGTCCACCGCATCCCGTCCATGGGACAAGGATCGGGATGGCTTCGTACTTGGCGAAGGCGCCGGTGTGATGGTGCTGGAAGAGTATGAGCATGCGAAAGCACGCGGCGCCAAAATCTATGCGGAACTGCTGGGGTTTGGTATGAGTGCCGATGCTCATCACATGACGGCGCCGCTGGACGATGGTGATGGTGCACGCCGCTGCATGATTTCGGCCATGAAGAATGCCGGCATCAATGCGACGCAAGTCGATTATGTGAATGCGCATGGCACTTCGACGCCGCTGGGTGATTTGGCCGAAACGGTTGCCATCAAGCGCGCATTGGGCGATCATGCAAAAAACATTGTCGTCAATTCGACCAAATCGATGACTGGCCATTTGCTTGGTGGTGCAGGTGGCCTGGAAGCGGTGTTCACGGTACTGGCAGTGCATCAACAGTTGTCGCCACCAACCATCAATATTTTCAATCAAGATCCTGCGTGCGATCTGGATTATTGCGCCAATGCCGCTCGTCCAATGACGATCAATGTCGCTGTTAAGAATTCGTTTGGCTTTGGCGGCACCAACGGCACCCTAGTATTCGGTAAAGTTTGATCCAATCAGCTGTCACCTCCCTTTGGGGAAGTGACAGCCGCGCGATTTTAATCTCCTTTCTTATGTCCATCGCGGTATCCACCGTGCTCAAACCCTCCGAGTGGCTAACATTGCTGAGCAGCGGCCTGTGTCTTGGCACTGCCGGTACCGCTGGCTTGATCGGTTTTGGATATGCGGGCAATTTTCTGCCATCATGGCGCCCGGTCATTGCCTTGGCCTTGGCTGTCATTCCAGTTTTAGCAAGCTCACGCTTAATTTGGCGCAGAAAATCGCTGCATATTGATATTTCCGAGAACGGACAAATAAAGGTAGAAGAAGATAGGACATTAGCTATCGAACCTCGGAAAAATTGTCTGCAGCAGGAGAGGGGCGGCAGTGAAGTGGTCAAGCTGATGCCAAATTCAACCATATGGCCGCATTTGCTGCTGTTAAGACTTCAAGCTGAGGACCGCAAGATCCGAACAATTCTGGTTTTGCGGGATTGCATGAGTGCAAGCAGCTTCCGCGCATTGTCTGTTGCATGCCGCTGGATAGCCGCGCACAATGATCGTGCGGAACGTTAAATTTTGTGACATGACAGAACAGTTATTGAACTTTTTGTATTTCCACCAGTCAATAACTTGATCGCGTACATGTTGTGAAAAAACAAGGAATTTGGTGTTGACGACAGAACGCGATATTGATCAACTGCTTGTCGAACGCGTCCAACGTGGTGACAAAAGGGCGTTCGAACTGTTGGTGATCAAATACCAACGAAAATTGATGCGACTGGTGTCGCGGCTTGTTCGTGACCAGGCAGAAGCTGAGGATGTGGTGCAGGAGGCTTTTATTAAAGCTTATCGCGCTCTGCCACAGTTTCGCGGTGATTCGGCGTTTTATACCTGGTTGTATAGGATTGGTATCAATACGGCGAAAAACTACCTGGTGACGCAAGGCCGGCGGGCGCCGACGTCCACGGATGCAGATGCTGAAGAGGCAGAAACTTTTGACGATGGCGAGCACCTAAGAGATATCAATACGCCTGAATCGATGCTGGCTACCAAGCAGATCGCTGAAACCGTGAACGTGGCAATGAACGCGCTGCCGGAGGAATTACGCATGGCGATCACCTTGCGTGAAATTGAAGGATTGAGCTACGATGAAATTGCGGAAGCAATGGGGTGCCCGATAGGCACCGTACGTAGCCGTATATTCAGGGCGCGGGAAGCAATCGCAGAAAAGCTGAGGCCGTTGTTGGGAACTGCAATTGACAAGCGGTGGTAACAGAAAATCATGACACTTTTAAGAAAGACGCGGCCGAGCTTTGCGAGGTAACTTATGGATACGAAAGAAAGAACGCAGGATCAAATTTCAGCCTTGGCAGATGGCGAACTGACGGATAATCAGATAGAGCCTGTCTTGGCTGCTTTACGCAATGCGGGCCATCGTGCCGACTGGGATATCTACCATCAGATTGGCGATGTGCTGCGTTCGGATGACATGGCTTTTTCGCTCAGCGAGAATTTTGCCGCCCGCATGGCGGCCCGTCTGGAAGCAGAGCCAAGCATTGTTGCACCGTCGGTTGCGCGAGCCCCGCAAATGCCGCAGCAGATTGGCGCTGCCGTGAATGCAGCACCAGCAGGGCTGTTGAGGCGCTTTGCCATGCCAGGAATGGCAGCTGCCGCGGTGGCCACTGCAGTATTCGTCACTGCCCCGCACATGCTGGTGGCTGAAAAAGAAGTGACGACTACGCCCGGCGCAGCAATTGTCATGGTCGCCAACCCGGCGCCAACAAGCGCCGTGATTCTTGCTCCAGCGCTGCCCGAGGTGGATGCTGAATCTGAAGCAAAACTTGTCACACTCAATCAGCAGGATGGCGAGGTATTGCGTGACCCGCGCATTGATGAATATTTGATGGCGCATCAACGGTTTTCGCCATCGGTGTTCAGCACCGCCCAGTATGCCCGTTCAGCCACGTTTGCTACCGATTCGGGTAAATGAAATTTATGCGGCAAACCCAGAATTTGATTAAGGTTGTCGTTCTTGTTTCTAGTCTGATTGCATTTCCAGTCCATGCGCAAAACAAGGACTCGGTTGCTGACAAACGCGAAGCGCAGGCGTGGTTGAAAAAAATCCAGACTGCGCCGAAGAAGCTCAACTACTCAGGCACTTTTGTCTACCAGCAGGCTAACCTGGTGCGGACTTCTCGTATCACACATATACGCATCGGGAAAAATGAAATCGAAAAGCTGGAGGTCCTTGACGGCAAGCCGCGCGAGTACATTCGCAATAACGATGAGATTATTTGCTATTTGCCTGACACGAAAACTCTGCTGGTCGAAAAAAGGGTGACCCAGGATGTTTTCCCGGCACTGTTAAACGCGAATCCGGTAAAGCTGACTGATCATTACCATGTCAGAAAAGGTGGTACAGGACGGATAGCCGGCTACCAGAGCCAATCCATCATATTGGAACCCAGAGACAATCTACGCTATGGATACAAGCTCTGGGCGGAAAAATCCAGTGGCTTGTTGCTAAGGGCGCAGACTGTCAATGAGAGAAGCGAAATCGTTGAACAAATTTCCTTTACTCAAATTCAAATTGGCAAAATCCATCGCAATCGCGTGAAACCTACTTTTGTCAATACACGCGGATGGCATGTTGAGAAGGCAACGATGCAACAGGTAAATTTGTCGAGATGGACTGTCAAATCAATGCCAGCTGGATTTAAGAAAATTCGTGAAGTCAAACGGCTGGTGTCAGACACGCCTACGTTGGCAAGCAATGCAATAGCCAAAGTGCGCGAGGTTTCGCAAATTGTTTTTTCGGATGGCCTGGCTGCCATCTCCATTTTCATTGAGCCTGGAATTGCAAATCGTACCGAGGGATACATGCAGCAGGGTGCAATGAATATTGCAGGCAAGCGCCAAGGTGAATTTTGGCTTACTATAGTTGGTGAAGTACCTACTGTAGCAATCAAGCAGGTTGCCAACTCAATTGAATTCACTTCCAGATAAGGATTCTATGAAAACAGAATTTTCTCTTCATAAATTTCTTTCGACAATACTCTTAGGCGCCGCAAGCGCTTTTTTTGCATCAGGATTGGTGGCTGCAACTCCTGCAGTTGCGGCCCCCTCGGTTGCCGGATTGCCGGATTTTACCGACATGGTCGAGAAAACCGGGCCGGCTGTCGTGAATATCCGTACCACGGCGAAAATGCGCTCCGGGCAAGGTGGCATGCCGAGTCCGGACGATGAGGAAATGCAAGAGTTTTTCCGGCGGTTTTTCGGTATCCCGATGCCGCAGCAGCCCGAACGGGCGCCGCGTAGCAACGGCAAGCAGCCGTCGCCGGAAGAAGATGTGCCGCGCGGCGTTGGTTCCGGCTTCATTGTTTCCGCCGACGGCTATGTGATGACCAATGCGCATGTCATTGATGGCGCCGATGATGTGTATGTGACGCTGACTGACAAGCGCGAATACAAAGCCAAGCTAATCGGCGCCGACAAGCGCACCGACGTGGCGCTGGTCAAAATTGAAGGCGGTAATCTGCCGCGCCTGCCGATTGGCGATTCCAGCAAATTGCGCGCCGGCGAATGGGTAATTGCCATTGGTTCACCGTTTGGGCTGGACAATACCGTCACAGCCGGCATTGTGTCTGCCAAGGCGCGTGATACCGGCGATTATCTGCAATTGATTCAGACCGATGTGGCAGTCAATCCGGGTAATTCCGGCGGTCCTCTGATCAATATGCGCGGCGAGGTGGTCGGCATCAATTCTCAGATTTACAGCCGCTCGGGCGGCTACATGGGCATTTCATTTGCCGTGCCGATCGATGAAGCGATGCGTGTAGCTGAACAGTTAAAAGTCAATGGCAAGGTTACGCGCGGCCGTATCGGGGTGCAAATCGGTGAGGTCACCAAGGACGTGGCTGAATCGCTGGGCATGCCCAAGGCGCAAGGCGCATTGGTACAAAGAGTTGAACCCGCATCGCCGGCCGAAAAGGGCGGCGTGGAAGTCGGTGACATCATTCTCAAGTACAACGGCGTGGCGATTGAGCGCTCCAGTGACTTGCCGCGCCTGGTGGGCAGTACCAAGCCTGGTACGCGTTCGACCATCTCTGTCTGGCGTAAAGGTGCAACGCGCGATCTGACGCTGACGATCGCGGAAATGGAAGCCGAAAAAATCGCGAAAAAAGACGACACCAAGCCAAAATCGGCACGGCCGGTCAATGCGCTTGGGTTGTCAGTGGCGAATTTGACCGAGGCGCAGAGAAAAGAGCTGAATACGGAAATGGGCGTCGTGGTTGAAGCCGTGGAAGGTGCCGCAGCTCGTGCTGGTTTGCGCCCAGGCGATGTGATTCTGCGTTTGAATAACACTGACATCAAGGATGCCAATCAATTCAATGCGCTGGTCAGCAAGCTCGAGCCGAAGAAAATGACGGTTCTGCTGGTGCGCCGCGGTGATTCATCACAGTTTGTGCCGATCAAGCCGAACGGCCAGTAATCGCTGCATGTTATTTGAGGCTGCATGTCATCAGGCATGCAGCTTTTTTCTTGTCTTTTCCTCCTGTTGCGTCGTGTGTTAAGGGGCCGAAACCTTGATCGAGTTTATTCTGTACTCCCGGACTTATTGCCACCTGTGCGATGATTTATTGGCGGCGCTGGAGGCGCTGAAAACTGAGTATTCATTCAGCATCAGGGTCGAGGATGTCGATGCAGATCCGGTTCTGCTGGAACGTTATGACGAACTGGTACCGGTGCTGGTGGGTAAAAAGGCGGATAAGGAAGCTCATCTCTGTCATTATTTTTTCGATGAAACCCGGGTCAGGTCATTTTTGGACGAAATCTTTACCAGATAACCGTAAGTTCGTCTGAACGCCGTTTTTCGACTGAGGCCGGATACACCCGGTTTTCCCGGTTTTTCACTGTGAAATCCGGTAAAATGGCGCAGCCGGCCGTTTCATGGAAATATTTTTGCTATATGGCGCTCGCACGGGGAATCGATCCCTGCACTGAGCGCCTTTTTTATGTCTTTATACAGTGTTGCGGGACAGAGTTAAGCGAGGCCGCCGAGGCGTGGCGGTACTCTGTCCTCAACTGATTGGAATGTGGGATCGGGTTAAGGGCAGCGAAATGCTGTCTCCAACAAATTTATGAATAATATTCGCAATTTCTCCATCATCGCGCACATCGATCATGGCAAGTCTACGCTGGCTGACCGCATCATCCAACTCTGCGGCGGCCTGTCAGACCGGCAAATGGAAGCGCAAGTGCTCGATTCGATGGATTTGGAGCGCGAGCGCGGCATCACTATCAAGGCGCAGACGGCAGCACTCAGTTACAAGGCGCGTGATGGCCAGGTGTATAACCTGAACCTGATCGATACACCGGGCCATGTCGACTTCAGCTATGAAGTCAGCCGCTCGCTGTCGGCCTGCGAGGGTGCCTTGCTGGTGGTGGATGCGTCGCAGGGGGTGGAAGCGCAGACCGTGGCCAATTGCTACACAGCCATCGAGCTGGGCGTCGAAGTGGTGCCGGTATTGAACAAGATCGATTTGCCGTCGGCCGATCCGGACAACGCGATTGCCGAGATCGAGGAAGTGATCGGGATCGAGGCAGGCGATGCCGTGCATTGCTCGGCCAAGACCGGGCTGGGCGTGCAGGACGTGCTGGAATCCCTGATTGTCAAGGTGCCGCCGCCCAAGGGCGACCGGGATGCGCCGCTGCAGGCGCTGATTGTCGATTCCTGGTTTGACAATTATGTCGGCGTGGTCATGTTGGTGCGCATTATCAACGGCACGCTGCGGGCCAAGGACAAGATCCTGCTGATGGCGACCGAGTCCCAGCATCAGGTCGAAAGCGTCGGCGTATTTACACCAAAATCGGTGGTGCGGGAAACGCTGTCGGCTGGCCAGGTCGGCTTCATCATTGCCGGCATCAAGGAACTCAAGGCGGCCAAGGTAGGCGATACCGTGACCCTGGCAGCCCGGCCTGCCGCCACACCTTTGCCCGGTTTCCAGGAGGTGCAGCCGCAGGTATTCGCCGGCTTGTTCCCGGTCGAGGCCAACCAGTACGATGCCTTGCGCGATTCGCTGGAAAAACTGAAATTGAATGACGCCGCGTTGCAGTACGAGCCGGAAGTCTCGCAAGCGCTCGGATTCGGTTTCCGTTGCGGTTTTTTAGGACTGCTGCACATGGAAATCGTGCAGGAGCGGCTGGAGCGCGAGTTCGACATGGACTTGATCACTACCGCGCCCACGGTGATTTATGAAGTCGTGCTGCGCGATGGCAGCATCCTGATGGTGGATAATCCCTCCAAGATGCCGGACCCGTCGAAGATCGAGGAAATTCGGGAGCCGATCGTCACCGTCAACCTGTACATGCCACAGGAATATGTCGGCTCGGTGATCACGCTGTGCACGCAAAAACGCGGCGTCCAGCTGGACATGAGCTACCATGGCAAGCAGGTCAAGCTGACTTATGAAATCCCGATGGCCGAAATCGTGCTCGACTTTTTCGACAAGCTCAAGTCGACGTCGCGCGGTTATGCATCGATGGATTATGAGTTCAAGGAATACCGCGCCGCCGACGTGGTCAAGGTCGACATGCTGATCAACAGTGAAAAAGTCGATGCACTGGCGATCATCGTGCACCGCGCCAACAGCCAATATCGCGGCCGCGCAGTGGC
Organism: Paucimonas sp.; assembly: GCA_036675285.1. Classification (GTDB taxonomy): domain Bacteria; phylum Pseudomonadota; class Gammaproteobacteria; order Burkholderiales; family Burkholderiaceae_D; genus Paucimonas. Next base: position 8,687 of record JAKFFK010000250.1, read on the forward strand.
GGCCAAAATGCGCGAATTGATTCCGCGCCAGATGTTCGATGTGGCAATCCAGGCAGCAATCGGAGCCAATATCATTTCGCGTGAAAACGTCAAAGCACTGCGCAAGAATGTATTGGCAAAGTGCTATGGCGGCGATATCAGCCGCAAGCGCAAGTTATTGGAAAAACAAAAGGCGGGTAAAAAACGCATGAAGCAGGTCGGCTCGGTCGAGATCCCGCAAGAGGCGTTCCTGGCCATATTACAAGTGGATGAGAAATGAGTTTTCAGTCAATTTTAGGGAATTTCGCCTTAATTCTGTTCGTTTTAACGGTGGTGACCGGGGTTATCTGGTTTCTGGATGTTTTTTATATGGCCAAACAGCGCCGGGCCAGGGCGGATGCAGCCTTGGCAGAATATGATGCTCGCAATGCCAAGCTTGCCGCTGGCGGCGTCAAGCCCGACATAATAGGTCGGGCAGCTTTGGAAACGGAATTCTTGCGGCAACCGACCTGGATAGAATATTCCGGCAGTTTTTTCCCTGTGATCGCGCTGGTTTTCGTTCTGCGGTCCTTCCTGTATGAACCGTTCAAGATCCCTTCGAGTTCAATGGAGCCGACGCTACTGGTTGGCGATCTTATTCTGGTCAATAAATTCACTTACGGCATCAGATTACCAATCATTAATAAAAAGATCATTCAAGTAAATGATCCGCAACGTGGCGATGTCATGGTGTTCAAATACCCGAAAGATCCATCGTTCGATTATATTAAGCGTGTCGTGGGCGTTCCGGGTGATAAAATAGTCTATAGAAACAAGCGGTTAACGATTAATGATAAGGAGCTTTCTTATATTCCGTTGCCCGATTATCTGCATGAAACAGAGACGCCTTATTCAGAACAAAAGGCATTGACGTATTCAAAGCAGTTTGTAGAAAAAATAAATGGGGTCGAGCATAAAATACTGAATGATGAGCGCGCAGCTTCCTTTGCACCGGATGAGCGCAACTTTCCACAGCATGAATTGTGCACATTTAACGGCGGAGATTTTGCCTGTACGGTTCCGCAAGGGCACTATTTCATGATGGGCGATAATCGGGACAATAGTCTGGATAGTCGTTATTGGGGCTTTGTGCCTGATCAGAATATTGTCGGCAAGGCGTTTTTTGTCTGGATGAATTTTAGTAATTTCAGCCAGATCGGCAGTTTTCAATAATTAATCAAGGGGGAGACAAATGCAGCAACCATACAAGCATAAGCAGCAAGGTGTTTCATTGGTAGGCCTGATTTTCGTGCTGGGAATATTAGCGGCTGTAGGGATATTAGGCTTGAAAATCGTTCCTACCGTGACGGAATACAGTGCGATCAAGAATGCGATTGCAAAGGCAAAGAGTGATGGCAGCACGCCCGTCGAGATTCGCAATAGTTTTGATAAACAGGCTAATGTGGCTTACATCACTGCGATTACCGGCAAGGACCTGGAGATTTTCAAAAGTGACAATGGCACCGAAATCAGCTTCGCCTATGACAAGAAAATTCCATTGGCCGGTCCGGCCAGCCTGTTGATCGAATATGCCGGCTCGACAGAAAAAAAACAGCAGCCAAGTCGCGATGGCGGTGCATAAGCCTGAAAGTAGCGAATTAAGATGGATTTGATGTTATTGCAAAAACGGCTGGGCCATACATTCAAGGATGCTGCATTGCTGCAGCAGGCCTTGACGCATCGCAGCCACAGCAGTTTGCATAACGAGCGCCTGGAGTTCTTGGGCGATTCCATCCTGAATTGCGTGGTGGCGTCACTTTTGTTTGATCGATACAGCAAGATTGATGAAGGCGATTTGTCGCGCTTGCGCGCCAACCTGGTCAAACAACAGTCGTTGTATGAGATTGCGCAGCGACTGGAGCTGTCGCAGTTCTTGCGACTGGGCGAGGGCGAACTGAAATCCGGCGGATTTCGCCGTCCGTCGATTCTGGCGGATACGCTCGAAGCGCTGTTCGGCGCCATTTTTCTGGATGCAGGATTTGATGCGGCGCGCAAGGTGATTCGTGCCTTGTATATTCCGATTCTGGATACGGTCGATCCCAAAACCCTGGGCAAGGATGCCAAGACCCTGTTGCAGGAATTTTTGCAAGGGAAAAAAATCGCACTGCCGCAATACAATGTGGTGGCCACGCATGGCGCCGCTCATAGCCAGGAATTTGAAATTGAATGCCTGGTGCCGAAACTTGAGATCCAGGTGTTCGGTACCGGCGGCAGTCGCCGCGCCGGTGAGCAGGCTGCTGCCAAACTGGCGCTGGAAGCAGTACAGGCTGCATTCGTCAAGACGCCATCGGCCACGCGCAAAACCAAGCCACGCGCATCGCAACTGAAACTGGCTGGTATTGCGACGATTCAACCGGATGCGCCCACTGAAGAAGCTTTACCTGCAGCCAAGCAGGTAAGCAAGGCAGACCCGAAGAGCGAACCCAAAGCAGAAGCCAAGCCGGTCGTAAAAGAGTCCAAAGAAGCGTCGAAGGCCGCCGAAAAAGGCGATGCGAAAAGCGACGCCCGGGCGGTATTGCAATCAGAAGGCAAGGATGCCGGAAAAGCTGAAAACACGGCGGCAACCGAACCTCTCAAGTCCACCACACACTCAAAAACCGCATGACACCCACTGCTGCATCTGCTGAATTCCGCTGCGGCTATATCGCCATCATCGGCCGTCCGAATGTCGGCAAATCGACGCTGATGAACATGCTGGTCGGCGCCAAGGTCAGCATTACCTCGCGCAAGGCACAAACCACCCGGCACCGCATCACCGGCATCCAGACCATAGACAATACCCAATTCATCTATGTCGATACGCCTGGTTTCCAGACGCGGCATGCGAATGCGTTGAACAAAACACTGAACAAGACCGTCACCAATACGCTGACCTCTGCCGATGTGATCCTGTTCGTGGTGGAAGCGGGCACGTTCGGCCCGGCCGATGCCCAGGTGCTCGAGTTGATTCCCGATAATGTGCCGTGCATCCTGGTGATCAATAAATCCGACCATATCAAGGATAAGGCGGTACTGATGCCATTTGCCCAGCAGGTGGCCGCACGGCATGCATTCGCCTCCGTGGTGCCGGTGTCGGCCAGGCAAAATTTTCAGCTGGATAGTCTGCAGGAAGAAATCCGCAAATTGTTGCCGGAAAATCCCCCAATCTTTGCCGAAGATGATATTACCGATCGCAGCGAAAAATTCCTGGCGGCAGAAATCGTGCGGGAAAAAGTTTTCCGGCTGGTTGGCGATGAGTTGCCCTATACCAGTACGGTGGTGATCGAAAAATTTGAACAGGAAGGCAATTTGCGCCGTATTTTTACCGCAATCCTGGTCGAGCGCGACATGCACAAGGCGATGGTGATCGGCCAGAAAGGCGCGAAACTCAAGGAGATCTCGACGCAGGCACGGCTCGACATGGAAAAACTGTTTGGCGGGCCGGTTTATCTGGAAGTGTGGATCAAGGTCAAATCCGGCTGGGCTGACAATGAAGCCGGCTTGCGTGCGTACGGATATGAATAAGCCAATCTGCAATGGACTTGATTGCTGCTGAACCGCGTTCGGCACCCTCGGAAAAAAATCATCGTGTTGTGCATCAACCGGGCTTTGTGCTGCACAGTTTTCCATACAAAGAGACCAGCCTGATTATCGATGTGTTTACGCGTGACCATGGACGCATCGCGCTGGTTGCCAAGGGTGCCAAGCGTCCGCATTCCAAGTTGCGCGGCGTGCTGCAAACTTTTCAGCCACTGGCCTTGAACTGGAGCGGCAAATCCGAAATGCGAACATTGACTGCAGCCGAATGGGTCGGTGGCCTTTTGCCATTGGAAAAAGACGCACTGTTGTGCGGCTTTTATCTGAATGAGTTGCTGGTCAAGTTCCTGGCCAAGGATGATCCGCACACAGCTTTGTTCAAGCATTACGTCGCCACCCTGAATCAGCTCGCGCATGGCGAACCGGCGCCGATCGTGTTGCGCAAGTTCGAGCGGGTACTGCTGAAGGAAACCGGATTTTCCGGCGATTTCACACGTTGCACGGATACCGGCGAGCCGGTGCAGCCGGACCATATGTATGTCGTTGATCCGGAACGTGGCCCGCGTCCGGGTCGACCTGCAGATACCGGGCCGCTGGTCGCAGGCAAAACCCTGCTCGATATGGCAAAGGAAGATTACTCGGACAGCAGTACGCAAACCCAGAGCAAATCCCTGATGCGTTATCTGCTGTCCCATCATCTGGGTGGCACGTCCTTGAATACCCGACAGATTTTGCGTGATTTGATGCAGCTATAACTTCCAACGATAATATGAGTTTTCTTCATCCCGCCGGCCCGGTCATCGATCTGGGCGTCAACATCGACCATGTCGCCACCCTGCGCAATGCGCGCGGCACCAGCTATCCCGATCCGCTGCAGGCTGCGTTGCTGGCCGAAGAGGCCGGTGCGGATGCAATCACGCTGCATTTGCGTGAAGACCGGCGCCACATCAGGGATGCCGATGTGCGGGCCATCCGGCCGCAATTGCTTACTCGGATGAATCTCGAAGCCGCAGTCACACCGGAAATGCTCGATTTCGCCTGCAGCATCAAGCCGCATGATGCGTGTCTGGTGCCGGAGCGCCGCGCCGAGATCACCACCGAGGGTGGACTGGATGTGATTCGGTATTTTTCCCAGATCAAGGCTGCAGTTGCCCAACTGCAGCAGGAAGGCATTCGCGTGAGCCTGTTCATCGATGCGGATGCTGAACAGATTCAGGCTGCTGCCGAAGCCGGTGCGCCGGTGATCGAACTGCATACCGGGCGTTATGCCGATGCGCAGACAGCGGCACAGCAGCAAGCGGAACTGGCAAGGGTGACTGCCGGCGTGCGCGAGGGCATCAAACGCGGGTTGAAAGTCAATGCCGGCCACGGCCTGCACTACACGAATGTGCAGGCAATTGCCGCGATTGCCGACATCGCTGAGTTGAATATCGGCCATGCTATCGTGTCGCAGGCAGTCTTCACCGGCTGGCATAAGGCGGTTGCCGACATGAAGGCAATCATGATGCAAGCCAGACTCGAAGGTTTGAAATGATTTACGGCATCGGCACCGACATCATCCAGATTTCGCGGATTGAAGCGGCTCTGGCCCGGCATGGCGAGCGTTTTGCTGAAAAAATCCTCGGCCCGGAAGAACTGGAAAAATACCGGCGCCGCACGGCAAAGGTGAGTGCGCGCGGCCTGCGCTTTCTGGCGACACGCTTTGCGGCCAAGGAAGCATTTTCCAAGGCAATCGGCTTGGGCATTCACATGCCGATGACTTGGCGTGCATTACAAACCCTGAATGCGCCGAGCGGCAAGCCGATTGCGGTGGCCAGCGGAGCTTTGCAGGAATTTATGGTTCAAAATGGATTGACCGCACAGGTTTCGATTACCGATGAAGCCGATTATGCCGTCGCTTTCGTGATTGTGGAGAAAAAATGACAATTGTTCCAAACGTAAATACAAATGACGTCCAAGAGAGAGCAATGCAACTCGGTCCGGTCATGCTCGACGTGGTCGGCACGTCGCTCTCGGCGGAAGATATCCGCCGCATCCAGCATCCGCTGACTGGTGGCGTGATTCTGTTTGCCCGCAATTACCAGGATCGCCAGCAATTGACCGAACTGACCGCCGCCATTCATGCGGCAAGGCCGGGCGTGCTGATTGCCGTCGATCACGAGGGGGGCCGGGTGCAACGTTTCAAGACCGACGGCTTTACCAAGCTGCCGGCAATGCGCAGCCTGGGCGAGCTGTGGGACAAAGACGTACTGGCGGCCACCAAGGCCGCTACCGCCGTCGGTTTTGTGCTGGCGGCCGAATTGCGTGCCTGTGGGATCGATCTGTCTTTCACGCCGGTGCTCGATCTCGACTACGGCGAGTCCAGCATCATTGGTGACCGTGCCTTTCACCGGGATCCGCGGGTAGTGGCCCTGCTGGCGAAAAGCCTTAATCATGGCCTGGCGCTGGCAGGCATGGCCAATTGCGGCAAGCATTTCCCTGGGCATGGATTCGTCAAGGCTGATTCACACATCGCGATTCCGGTCGACGAGCGTGCGCTCGACGACATCATCGGAGAGGATGCTGCACCGTATGATTGGCTGGGCATGAGCCTGGCGGGGGTTATGCCAGCGCATGTGATCTATCCGAAAGTGGACAAGCATCCGGCCGGGTTTTCTAAAAAATGGCTATCGATGCTGCGCAAGCAGTTCGGCTTTCAAGGCGTTATTTTCAGCGACGACCTGAGCATGGAAGGCGCCAGCGTTGCCGGCAATGTCATCGATGGCGCACAGGCGGCATTGGCAGCCGGTTGCGATATGGTCTTGATTTGTAATTCGCCGGACAAGGCCGATCAATTACTAGAAGGGCTGACGCTGGCAGCCAGCAGCGTAGTCGAGCAGTCAGCAGCACGCATCAAGGCGCTGGTACCGCTCGCAGCAGCCATGAACTGGGAGACACTGCAACATGATGCGCAGTTCAAAGCTGCCAGGAAGCTGGCGCACTCGCTGGTTGCTTGAAGAGCTTGTAATCGACGTGCATAGAGCGCAGCTGAGCAAGGGCCGACATGGATGAGCCGCTGGTACCGGACCCGCGTGCGGTAGTGCTGGAAACTGTCGCCAAGCTGCCACATCTGCCGGGCGTCTACCGCTATTTTGATACCGACAATGTCCTGCTGTATGTCGGCAAGGCGCGCGATTTAAAGAAGCGGGTTTCAAGTTATTTTCAAAAAAATATTGCCAGCCCGCGCACCGCGATGATGGTCGGCCGCATCGCGCGGCTGGAGACTACCGTCACCCGCAGCGAAGCCGAAGCGCTGCTGCTTGAAAACAATCTGATCAAGACGCTGCAGCCGCGCTACAACATTTTGTTCAGGGACGACAAGTCTTATCCCTATCTGAAACTCTCCGGCCACGAGTATCCGCGCATGGCTTACTATCGCGGCGCGGTCGACAAAAAAAGCCAGTATTTCGGGCCGTTCCCGAGCGCCTGGGCCGTCAAGGAATCGATGCAGATTCTGCAAAAGATTTTTTTGCTGCGCACTTGCGAAGACAGCGTGTTTGCCAATCGTACCCGGCCATGCCTGTTGCACCAGATCCAGCGCTGCAGCGCACCGTGCGTCAATTTCATCAGCAAGGAAGCGTACGACAGCGATGTCGAGCATGCGGCCAAGTTCTTGCGTGGCCGCCAGAGCGAAGTGCTGGAAGCGTTGCAGGAGAAGATGCAGGCTTATGCGGCCGAGCTGAAATTCGAGCAGGCAGCGGTGGTGCGCAACCAGATCACGGCCTTGTCGCGCGTGTTGCACCAGCAAACCATGGAAACCGGCGGTGACGCCGATATCGACATCATTGCTGTGATCGTGCAAGGTGGACGAGCCTGCGTCAATCTGGCGATGGTGCGCGGCGGCCGGCATCTGGGCGACCGAGCCTATTTCCCAACCCATGTCGAAGGTGCGCTGGTCACCGGCGAAGAAGCGATCGATGCCGAAGTGCTCAAGGCATTTCTAGCGCAGCATTATATCGATACCTTCATCCCAGGCACCTTCATCGTCAATGTCGAATTCAATGAGCCGGAACTGATCCTGGCGTTGATGGAACAGTGCGGGCACCGCATCAACCTGGTATTTCAGCCGCAGGGACAGCGTCGCCAATGGTTGGAGATGGCGCAAAAAGGCGCTGAGATTTCGCTGGCACGACTATTGTCGGAGCAAGGGTCGCAGCAATCGCGCACGCGCGCGCTAGTGGATGCGCTCGGTATTGAGCTTGTCGACCTGGAGATGCTGCGTATCGAATGCTTCGACATTAGCCATACGCAAGGTGAGGCGACCCAGGCATCCTGCGTGGTGTTCCATCATCATGCGATGCAAAATGGCGAATACCGCCGCTACAATATCCACGACATTACGCCGGGCGACGACTATGCCGCGATGCGCCAGGTGCTGATGCGTCGTTATGAAAAAGTCGCCAATGGCGATGGCCTGATGCCGGATGTGGTGCTGATTGATGGCGGCAAGGGCCAGGTCGAAATGGCGCGCCAGGTATTTACCGAACTGGGGCTGGATATCAGCCTGATTATCGGCGTGGCCAAGGGAGAAGGGCGCAAGGTCGGCCTGGAAACCCTGATTTTTGCAGATGGCCGCGCAGCACAGGAGCTGGGCAAGGAATCGGCTGCGCTGATGCTGATTGCGCAAATTCGCGACGAGGCGCACCGCTTTGCGATCACCGGCATGCGCGCCAAACGCGCCAAGACGCG
>JAKFFK010000002.1:0-16785 GCA_036675285.1 Paucimonas sp.
TTTGCGAGCACTTGATATATATAAAGTCATCCGGCAACTTGCGTTACCGGCGCATTTCCATCAAGCGCCCACACTTATCGGCTGTTAATTGTTAAAGAACTTCTTTAATCTTTTCTGCCTGGCCTTGCAGCCTTGCTTCGAATCGTTTTGTTCGTCAGCAGCAGAGAAATGAGATTATGCAGCACCTACATCTAACCGTCAACACTTTTTGAAGAGATTTTTTATTCTCTTCTGCTTCAATGCATCCATCAACCCCACTCTCAGAAAGAGCTTCGATACCAAATTCTGTCATTCGGCAGCCAGCTTGCGCTCGCCGTGCCGTTAATCAAAAAATTCTGCGATTTAATTAACTAAAATGAAAGAATTTATTATCGAAGAGGCGACGCTTACGTTATCAGCGAACTCCCGCAATCAAATATCTTGATCACTGCCACGTCCTTAAAATATATTTGTTTCGGTCAGCGGCAGGGGGCGAATTATGCAGTTTTTTAGTAGCTGCGTCTAGCATTTCGGACGGGTTTTTTACTTATTTTTTCGGCGCTCAGTTTATGCTGGCCGGTCCTGCCTGGCAGTGATATCCAAGGGGAAGTCATGCCAAATTTGGAAAATGATTTAACCGGCCTGTTTCACTTTGGCGCAGGCTTACGGTCTTGACGAACTTCGGCAATAGCATCTTGGAATTCTGTTACATCTTCAAAGCTTTTATATACAGAAGCAAATCGGATATAGGCAATTTTATCCATGCGCTTCAATTCCCGCATGACGAGCTCGCCAACATGACCAGAAATAATCTCTCGCTCGCCACTTGAGCGCAATTTTTCTTCAATGCTATGAATTGCGGCATCGACAACTTCAGCAGATACCGGACGCTTGCGCAGCGCCAGCATGAAACTGGCACGCAACTTCGCTGGATCGAATTCGGTTCGGCTGCCATTTTTTTTGACAATGACCGGCATGGCCAGCTCAATCCGCTCATAGGTCGTAAATCGCTTGTCGCAATGAGCACAACGGCGGCGGCGGCGAATCGAATCCCCCTCTTCCGAGACTCGGGTATCGAGGACTTGGGTATCCTCGTGGTGGCAGAAGGGACATTTCATTATCGAATTTTTATTTTAGTGAAACCACTTCCTACAAACCCCGACTGGTGCCGTTGCAAGAAAGATCAATACAACGGCACTGCATCGCCAGATTACTTGCCGTACACCGGAAAGGCATCGGTCAGCTTTTTGACTTCTGCCTTTACCCGGTCAATGGTTGCCACATCGTGTGGATTATCCAGCACATCGGCAATCAAATGGCCCACTTTCGTAGCTTCGGCTTCCGTGAAGCCGCGCGTGGTCATGGCCGGGCTACCCAGACGGATGCCAGAGGTCACGAATGGTTTTTCCGGATCGTTTGGAATGGCGTTCTTGTTACAAGTCATGTGTGCCGAGCCGAGGATGGCCTCCGCTTCCTTGCCGGTAATTTTCTTGGCGCGCAAATCAACCAGCATGACGTGCGATTCGGTACGGCCGGAGACTATGCGCAAGCCGCGCTCAATCAAGGCCTTGGCCAGCGCATCGGCATTTTTCACGACTTGTTGTTGATAAGCCTTGAATTCGGGCGTCAGCGCTTCTTTAAAGGCAACTGCCTTGCCGGCAATCACGTGCATCAGCGGGCCGCCCTGAATGCCTGGGAAAATCGCCGAATTGATTGCCTTTTCGTGTTCCGACTTCATCAGGATGAAGCCGCCGCGTGGGCCGCGCAGGGATTTGTGGGTGGTTGATGTGACAAAGTCGGCAAACGGCACCGGATTTGGGTAGACCCCTGCGGCAATCAAACCGGCGTAATGGGCCATGTCAACCATGAAATAGGCGCCAACCTCTTTTGCCACTTTGGCAAAACGCTCAAAATCAATCCGCAATGCATATGCGGATGCGCCGGCGATGATCAGCTTCGGCTTTTTCTCGCGCGCCAGGCGTTCCATGGCGTCGTAATCGATTTCTTCCTTGTCATTCAAGCCGTAAGAGACGACATTGAACCATTTGCCAGACATGTTGAGCGCCATGCCATGGGTTAAGTGCCCGCCTTCAGCCAGCGACATCCCCATAATGGTATCGCCGGGCTTCAACATGGCGAAAAATACGCCCTGGTTGGCTTGCGATCCAGAATTCGGCTGCACATTAGCAGCTTCTGCGCCGAACAATTCCTTTAAACGAGTGATTGCCAGGGTCTCGGCCACATCCACATATTCGCAGCCACCGTAGTAACGCTTGCCGGGATAACCTTCTGCATATTTATTGGTCAATTGGGAACCCTGAGCTTCCATGACCGCCGGCGACGTATAGTTTTCGGACGCAATCAGCTCGATATGATCTTGCTGACGGGCGTTTTCTTTTTGAATTGCAGACCAAAGTTCCGGGTCAACTTTGGCAAGGGTATGATCTTTTGCGAACATGAAATTACTCCAATCGATTAGGGTCTTTTGAGAATGGCATTGCCTCAATCGAATGAGGGCCAATAGAAAATGACAGGCAGCCTCAATCGTGCTTTCCATTTGGGCTGCCCAGGCGAACGGCGGAAGAATTCTCACGTTCCCCGGTGGAGCCCCACCTTGTCGCCGGATATGTGCAATCCGGGTTTTCGCCAGTCACGTGAGATGAAATGGTCCCAAATTGTAAGATATGGGCCGGATTTGAGCAAGGATCGCCCTGATTATCTGTGTTTTTCCCAAGCTTGAAAGGACTGTTTGCCCTGCTACCTAACGGGATACTGATCAGTGATTTGCCTGACATTTTAGTGTTTCGGCTACAATTTTGCATATCTCTCACAGTCACAGTACTTCACAAGGAATCTCGATGATTGTCTTCATTACCGGAGCGACTTCTGGCTTCGGCGCCGAAATGGCCCGGAAATTTGCGAAACATGGTCACAAAGTAATCGCAACCGGCCGTCGCCAGCAACGTCTTGATATTTTGGCAAAAGAACTCGGTCAATCGCTGTTACCGATCGTGATGGATGTCACCGATAAAGCTTCGATCAACCATGCGCTGGCAGCCTTGCCGCCCGACTGGCAAACCATTGATGTCTTGATCAATAATGCCGGTCTTGCGCTGGGCATCGAAGCAGCACAGCAGTCGTCCCTGGAAGACTGGGAAACCATGATCGAGACTAACTGCAAGGGTCTGGTAACGATGACCCGTCTGCTACTGCCAAAGATGGTGGCGCGCGGCAGTGGCACCATTATCAATATCGGATCGATTGCCGGCACCTACCCTTACCCAGGTGGCAATGTATATGGCGCCACAAAAGCCTTCATTGATCAGTTCACGCGCAATTTGCGCGGCGATTTGGCGGGCACCGGCGTGCGTGCGACCAATATTGCTCCAGGTTTGGCCGGTGGTACGGAATTTTCGAATGTCCGGTTCAAGGGTGACGATGCTGCCGCCGCCAAAGTATATGAAAATGCCATCCCGTTACATGCCGCCGACATTGCCGAAGCGGCATACTGGGTCGCGACCTTGCCTGCACATGTCAATATTAATCATATTGAAATGATGCCAACATGTCAGGGGTTTTCTCCATTCGCAATCAAGCGTCATGCTCCCAAATAAATTTCAATCATTTGCAAGCGCCTGATTCCATTACCATTTATAAAGCATGTCACCTACAGATTTTTGCTGGACGATCCGGGTTTATTATGAGGACACCGATGCTGGTGGCATCGTGTTCTATGCAAATTATTTGAAATACTTCGAACGCGCACGCACTGAATGGCTGCGCATGAAAGGCCTCAGCCAGGACACATTGGCAACTTCACATGGTGTGCTATTCGTCGTTAAAACCGCGCTGGTCGATTATCATGCCCCCGCGAAACTTGATGATGAACTGAAATTAATAGTTATGGTCGAACGCATAGGCCGTGCTTCTTTGCAATTTATTCAAGAAGCATGGCGTATCAGGGAGAATGAATCCATCCTGCTTACGACCGGGCGCGTCAAGATTGCCTGCGTGAGGAGCGCCGATTTTCGTCCATTCAGTATTCCGGACGACATTCTATTAAAAATCAACGCTGACAATAAGACCGCTTGAGGCCGAAGCCGCTTGTTTGCCTGTCCTGCACTTCCTCATTCAAGTGGAAACGAGGTAAAAGCTGCGGCATGGCAAGAAAGCATATCGGTTTTGCGCATACAATTGTGCCAACCGAATTACTGAATACACCGTACACATGACTGTCACACAAGACCTTTCATTTATTTCGCTGATAGCTCAAGCTTCATTGCTGGTCCAGTTGGTAATGCTATTGCTGGCGGTGGTATCGCTGATGAGCTGGACTTATATTTTCCGCAAAATGTTTGCGATTCGCAGCGCCAAAACGCAAACTGAAGAATTCGAACGCAACTTCTGGTCTGGAGGAAATCTGAATTCCCTGTATGAGGATGCCGCTTCCAACCGCCGCCGAAACGCTGTTCAAACCGGCGCGCTGGAACGCATTTTTGAATCCGGCATGGGCGAATTCAACAAGGCATCCATCGTCAACAAAGGCGCACTGGATGCCAACACCCTGGTTGACGGTGCCCGACGCGCGATGCGTGCGGCTTACCAGCGTGAAATGGATGCGCTCGAATCCCACCTGGCCTTCCTGGCTTCGGTCGGATCGGTTTCGCCGTACGTCGGACTGTTTGGCACAGTGTGGGGCATCATGAATGCGTTTCGCGGACTGGCCAATGTGCAGCAGGCCACCCTGGCTTCGGTTGCACCGGGGATCGCCGAAGCACTGATCGCCACCGCAATCGGCTTGTTTGCCGCAATCCCTGCGGTAGTTGCCTACAACCGCTATTCGCACGACATTGACAGGCTGGCGATTCGTTTTGAGAGCTTTATTGAAGAGTTTTCGAATATCCTGCAACGGCAAATCAGATGACAGGCAAGTAAATGGCTTCTTCTTTTTCCGGCTCCATGCGCGGCGGGCGCACTCGTAAATTCAAGTCTGAAATCAATGTGGTGCCCTACATTGACGTGATGCTGGTGTTGCTGGTCATCTTCATGGTGGCCGCGCCCTTGACCAATCCGAGCGTCATTGATCTGCCGACTGCCGGCAAATCCACGCAAGCGCCGACTGAATACATCCAGATTTCCCTGAAACAGGATGCCACGGCGACACTGCAAGTCAACGGGGTCAAAGGCCATGCGCCCAAGCCCGTGACGGCAAGCGGCCGCAACGATTTGATCGGCAAGCTCGACGCTTTGCACACTGCCAACCCTGACATGCCTGTCATGATTGCCGCGTCCAAGGACATCAAGTATGACGACGTGATCCAGGTGCTGTCCGAAGCGAAAAAGCTAGGCATTTCCCGTGTCGGACTGGCGACCAGATAAACCCGTGCCATGACCGACACATCTCCCTACTTTGTTCCGAAAGAACCCGGACCCTGGCGCGCGATTGCACTGGCGGCTATCGTCCATGTCGCGCTGTTCGTGTTTCTGTGGGTCGGCATTCGCTGGCAAAGCGAAACGCCGGTGACCATGGAAGCGGAAATCTGGGATATGCAAACGAAAGACGCCGCGCCGCGCCAGCAGCCCCCTGCGTCACCTGAACCGGAACCTAAACCGGAACCCGTGCCGGAAAAGAAACCCGAGCCCAAGCCGATAGTCAAAGCGCCCCCGCTTGAAAATCCCAACATCGCACTGGAACAGGAAAAGAAGAAAAAGGCAAAAGCAAAGCAAGAAGCGGAAGAAAAAGAACGACTGGCAAAATTGAAGAAGCAGGAAAAGCTGGAGCAACAGAAAAAGCAGCAAGCGCTTCTCGATCAGCAAAAGGCCGATCAGCTTGCCAAGAAAAAGAAAGCTGAAGCCGAGAAAAAACGCCAACAGGATGCCGCGGAAGCACAACAGTTGGCAAAAGTGCGCGACGAGGAAATGCGCCGCATCAGTGGTGGCAGCGGCGGCAGCGGCGAAGCGCCCAAGTCACAGGGCATGCGCGGCGATGCCGGCTATGCGGGGAAAATTGCAGCAAAAATCAAGTCGAATACAATTTTTGCAGTCCCACCGGATCTGCAAGACAATCCGTATGTGGAATATGATGTAAAACTATTTCCGGACGGCTCCTTACGTGGCGCGCCGCGCAAAGTCAAATCTTCGGGCATACCGGGGTTTGATGAAGCAGTGCGGCGCGCAATTGAATTGTCACAACCCTATCCGCCCGATAAGTCAGGCAGCGTGCCGTCAGGCTTTCCTGTCATCCACCGACCAAAAGAACAGTGATCCATGATGAAAAACTATTTTTCCCGCCTTATCGCCGTGCTTGGACTCTTTGTCGCCACGGCAGCGCATGCCCAGTTACGGGTTGAGATTGCCGGTGTCGGCGCCAATCAGATTCCGATTGCGATTGCCGCTTTCGCAGATGAATCGATCGCGCCGCACCAGGTCAGCGCGATTATCAAGGCTGATCTGGCCCGCAGCGGTTATTTCAAGATAATCGAAACCGGCACCGCCATTTCGGAAACAGCACCAGTCAACTTTGGCGACTGGAAGGCACGCGGCGCCAATGCGCTGGTGGTGGGCAGTGTCCATCGTCTGGCCGACGGGCGTTTCGATGTACGTTACAAGCTGCTCGACACGCTTGCCGCCTCCCAGCTTTCCGGACTGGGAATGGCGGTGCAGCCGCAATTCGCTCGCCTGGCTGCACATAAGATTGCCGACGATATTTATCAAAAATTGCTTGGCGTGCGCGGTGCTTTTGCAACCCGCATTGCCTATGTGACCAAGTCTGGCAATGAATACCGGCTCGAAGTTGCCGACTCGGATGGCGAGGCAACCCATGTTGCCCTCAGGTCTAACGAACCGATCATTTCACCCGCCTGGTCGCCCGATGGCACCAAGGTCGCCTACGTATCTTTTGAAAACAAGAAGCCGGTAGTGTATGTGCAGGATCTGGTGACTAAACAACGCACCGTGATAGCTAACTATAAGGGCAGCAATTCGGCACCGTCCTGGTCGCCGGACGGCAGCAAGCTGGCGATTGCATTGGCGCGCGATGGCTTGACCCAGGTATATGTGACCAATGCCAATGGGACCGGCTTACGCCGTCTGACCAATACCAATGGCATTGATACCGAACCTCAGTTTTCCGCCGACGGTCAGAGCATTTATTTCACCAGCGATCGCAGTGGCGGCCCTCAGATTTACCGCATGGGCGCCAATGGCGGCGACGCACAGCGTGTAACGTTCAACGGCAGCTATAACATCAGCCCGCGCGTGTCACCCGATGGCAAGACGCTCGCTTACATTTCGCGCCGCGACGGACGCTTCCAGCTCTATGTGCTCGATTTGTCCAATGGCCAGGAACAGCGTTTGTCTGACACTGCCAAGGATGAGTCGCCCAGTTTTTCGCCGAATGGCAAATACATCATGTATGCCACTGAAACCGGTCGGCGCGGCACCTTGGAAGTCGTGTCGGTCGACGGCCGAGGCAAGTACCGTTTAACTACCCAGGCAGGCGATATCCGTGAGCCCACCTGGGGGCCTTTTATGAAATAATTCACCCCTCAACAAGGAGCATTTTATGCGCAATACCACATCATCCATCTTTATCCTTTGCAGTGCGCTGGCACTTGCCGCTTGTTCTTCCACCAAACTGGATGACAATGTGCCCATCGAGGATCGGGCTGCCACAGCATCGACCGCAAACGACGGCAATCGCACCGTCGCCACGGTAGACACCCAATCGGTCGATCCATTACAGGATGCAAAAGGCGTCCTGGCACAGCGCAGCTTTTACTTCGACCTTGACAGCTATGTACTCAAGCCGGAGGCGCAGCCGGTAATCGCGGCGCATGCCAAATACCTGACTGCCAACAAACAGCGCAAGGTCATCATCCAGGGAAATACGGATGAACGCGGTGGCCGTGAATATAATTTGGCGCTGGGCCAGAAACGCGCCGAAGCAGTACGCAAATCCCTGTCTCTGCTGGGTGTGTCGGATACACAGCTGGAAGCGGTCTCCTTTGGCAAAGAAAAACCGCGGGCACTGAGCAGCGACGAGGCATCCTGGGCTGAAAATCGCCGGGCAGACCTGGTATATCAATGATGACAAAAACAGTCAATTTCGCTATCGCTGCGGCCTTTATGGTCGCGGCTTCTTTCGCGCCGCTGCCGGCGCATGCGCTGTTTGGTGACGATGAAGCACGCCGTGCGCTGTTGGAATTGCGGGGCAAGTTCGAGGCTTTCCAGAAAGAGTCCGCCGCCCAGCTTGACGGCAAGGCAAATCAAAAAAGCGTGCTCGAACTGGCAACCCAGAATGAGCAATTGCGCCAGGAAGTCGCGAAATTGCGTGGCCAGATTGAAGTTCTGACCAATGAACTGGCGAATGCCCAGCAACGCCAGAAAGATTTTTATGTCGATCTGGATACTCGTTTGCGCAAGATGGAACCGCAACAAGTGACCATCGATGGCAAGGAAGTCAGCATTGATCAATCCGAACAAAAATCCTATGACGCCGCTCTGGCCTCATTCAAGGGCGGCGATTACAAGGCCGCATCCGTTGCGTTTGCTGACTTTTTGCGGCGTTATCCGCGATCCGGGTATGCTGCCAATGCCCAGTATTTGCTGGGGAATAGCTACTACGCGCAACGTGACTACCGCAATGCAATTGCAGCACAACAAGCGGTGGTCAAAAATTTCCCTGACAGTGCGAAAACGCCCGATGCACTGCTGAACATCGCGACTTGCTATCTTGAGTTGAAAGACCGGCCTGCCGCCAAAAAAACACTGGAAGCATTGATTGCTCAGTATCCGGAAGCAGCAGCAGCGCAAACCGCCAGGGAACGTTTGGCTGGATTGAAATAAATTAAAGCGACTATTTTCACGACATATCTTCCATCATGCATTTAGATACGATGATGCATTTGACAGAGTGTCTGAAAACTAATTATAATGTTGGTCTTTCGGGTCGTTAGCTCAGCTGGTAGAGCAGCGGACTTTTAATCCGTTGGTCGCAGGTTCGAATCCCGCACGGCCTACCACGAATAGCAGGGGGTCTAGATCACAAGTCTAGACCCCTTTTGTTTTGTCTTGCAAGTCCGGCCAAGCATTCCTGATTTTCAGCCCGGTACAATTGATTGCATTGCTACTGCCGAAAAATTCCTTAAGGCATACCAATTCACGGTCTCGCATTAATAATGCATGGCCCGCGAAACATTATTGCTCCACTCGAAAGCTTCAGCCTGCATCAAATACAGGTCGTGACTGCTCAACTGGAATTTGCTGAGCATCGGTAGCAACCTGCCTGCAGCATCGGCATGTTCGGTACATTCAACAAGACTTAACAAGTCGCCGTAATAGCCTTGGCGAAGCAACAATGCATGGCTGACTTCCTCCACCACTGGGATATGCTTCAGAATTTCCGCCATTGGCAGGCTGAACAAGGCATCCATCAGCGACATGATGCCTACCGTGAAAGCGGTATCGGCAATGCTACGATTACCAAATCTGTGCCGCTGCGCAATCAATTCCAGCAACTTCCCGCGCGTGGTGGCAAGCATCAGCAACGGCTTCACATTGGGCATATTCTCTTTTGCCTGTGCATACAACACCACTTGCATCCAGCTTAGCAATTGGTTGCGCCCTAAAACCATCAGCGCTTGCCGCAGCGAATCGATCTGATGCGCACCGACGGCGGCAGTATTCACCAACCGTAGCAAATTCAATCCAAGAGAAACATCGCGCTTGACGCAATCTTCCAAGTCGGCACTGTCGGCATCCGCCGAGATCAGCGTAATGACGTCGATGGCTGCCAACTGCGATAGCGCCAGTTTCTGACACGCTTTCACTGCCGGCTTGGTGAAATAATCGCCTTTGAAATAGTCAAAACCGAGTGCCAGACATGCCTCGAATTGCGCCAGACTTTCAACATTTTCGACCAACAACTTCTTATTGGCGCAATGAATTTGCGCTGTTAATTGCACCAGCTCGTCTAAAGACAGCTTGTGTAAATTACACTGAACGACTGTAACCAGGGGCAGGAATTTTTGTACATTGTCGGAATTCGATAATTCATCCAATGCAAAAACAAACCCGCTATCCGCCAATTGGGCGATACGCTGCAGCAGCGGTTCGGTGGGATCGATTTTTTCAGTCAGGCTTACAATGAATTTAGTGCGCGGAATCAGTTGAAACACGTCGCTCATCAGCGCAGCAGCATCGACATTAACAAAGCCGCGCATGTCGCCGATCACCTTCAACATATTCAATTCGTTGAAGTGGGCAAGGACGGATGCAGTAGTGGATTGTGCATTGCCGGTGTGCCGGGATGCGCTCGCCTCCCGAAAGGATAAGTCAAACGCCACCAGCTCTTGATGCCGATCGAGAATGGGCTGGCGTACCATGAAAAAACTGGTATCACTCGGCGGCCCACTGCCAGCACTATTGAAAATGACCTGAATAGCCATAATGCTCTTTATTCCCTGCTGGAATTTTACTTAAGCATAGTCTTGAATCTATAGAAAGGAAAGGAAATCAGCGTCGACAAGCACCACTACGCTGTGCTTCCACTCTGTAGTTGTAAAGATATTACGATCACGATGAGACCTGCAGCAACATAAAGCTGGTATTTGCTGAGTGCAGAGGCGACAGGAAATTGAAAATACATCAACCCTGAAAAAAACGGCTGCCTGCGGCAGCCGTTTTACGCTAGAGAATGTCGGTTTTGCGCCGACTTCTGCTTGATACGCTATAAATTGTTTTCCGAAATGATTTTCCATTGACCGGATTCTTTTGCCCAGTACTGCCGCTTGCGCACTGAATTTCGACTCTTGCCGATCACCAAATCTTGCGTGAATGTTCCGACAATTAAATTATCATGCCCTGGATACAGGAAGAACGTGGCATCCTTTATTTGAATCGAAATCTTTTGCACGCCCGCCAAAAGGCGCTGATATTTCGCTAGCAGGGTTTTCACGCTTTCACCACGCTCCGATTTGAACTTGGGCGAATAATTTGCAATGACCTTTGCTGGATCGCGACTTTCGATATCACGGCGCCATTCATTGACCAGCCTGTTGGCAAGGTTGCGCTCGCTTTCCCATTTTGCCTTGCTGACGAACTCGATACGCTCACTGATGATAACCGGGGTCTTGCCAGCTTCCACTGATTGATACAATTGCTGCAAATCCGGATTGGTCAGCACGACACATCCATCCGATGACAGTGGCGGACGACTGTAGCTATCGGATGGTGTGCCATGCAACCAAATGCCAGAGCCGCCACGGCCATTAACCTTATCCCACTCATTCGGATAGTTGATTGGCAACGCGCCCGGGCCGTAAAAATCGGGAAGTTTGGCGCCAGGCACCCGTTGCGTAATGTAATAGACGCCGACCGGGGTTCTCTGGTCTCCCTCTTTCAGCTTGTTAATCCCGTATTTTCCCTGACTGATGTAATAATCGGTGACGAATTTCAGCTGCCCATTCCGGTTTTCATACACATATAGCCGAGAACGCTGCGCATCAACCAGCAGCGCCTGGCGCTGATCATCTCGCAACTGCAGAATCGGGCGCGGCATCAAGTTGGAATCTGGCTTTTCGTGCAGCCATTTCAGACGTGCGGTCGCTTCGTCACGCAAATTTTTCAACTTGTCCTGAGGCGCATTTCGCATGGCGCCAAAAGTCGCAATCGGCTTGGTATGCAATTGCAGTAAATCGCCGCGGATCAGGTGGCCGAGGCGAAAGGTTGGATAAGCCGCCACCAATGCATCTGCTTTGGCTTGCGCCTGGCGCAAACGATTAGCGCCAAGTTCCTTGTACACCTCAAGCAACAGCACTTCAGGGTCCGGTTTCGCCGCAACCACAGGCGCGCTCAACATCGCGCCACATGTAAACAGCAGAAAACAGGACAAGACCAGCCGATGACGCGGGAGGACGGCTGCACTTGCAGCCGATTTCATTCTAAAGCACAGCATCAGCTACCTGTACGCTCCTGCTTGATTTGCCATTTTCCACCTTGCCTGGTCAGGACCAGAGTCTTGCGGCTATCGGCTTTTAAGCGATCTGACACATAAATCTGGCGGAATTTGACAGTCGCGGTATTGCCGTTGATGGCCACCGTCGGTGATGCGATTGTGACACTAATGCGATCCTTGCCGACGATGCGCGCCTGGCGCTCCTGCACCCAGGCGGCACGGGACAAGCCCTTCGGTGTCTGAAAGTCATCACTGTAAAAATTCAGATAAGCTTTGACGTCTTGCGTGCTCCATGCCTTGGCCCAGGCGCTGATCACCTTGAGAACCTCGTCGTGCCCGACATCTGCTGCCGGTTCTGGCTTGGCTGGTTTGACATCCGCCTTTGGCGGCACCGGCGTGGCCGCCGGTTTGGCAACCGGCGCTTGTGGCGCAGTACTCTGGATGGCGACTTTAGTATTGGTTGCCGGCTTCACCGTACTGTTATTGACCGCCAAGGTGCGCAACAAGGTTAGCTTGGACTTGGCTGCCGAATTACCGGAATCGAGCTGTAGCGCCTTGTCATATGCCTGACTGGCGAGTTTGGCGTGAATGTCGCCCAGGTTCTCATATGCGGTGGCATACGATGGATTGGTGCGGATCGCCATGTCCAGCGCTGCCCGCGCCTTGTCATACTGACCACTCGATGCATACAGTACAGCCAGATTATTGTACGGTTCGGGCAAATCAGGAAAATCTTCAGTCAGCTTGGTGAAAATCACAATCGCTTCTGCCGACCTGTTTTGTTCGGTCAGAATCACGCCTTTCAAAAACCGCGTTTGTGCATCCTTTGGTCGTTGCGCGAGAATGGCATCTGCCTTACCAAGCGCTTCCGCGAACTGGCCGGCACGCATGAGCTTGCTGATATCCGCTGTTTCATCGGCAAAAGACGGCGCCGCTGCCAGCGCTGCTATCAAACCGGTTACGAATAAGGTCTTGTTAATTATATTTCGCATGCGCAGATCCAATATGCCACCGAGACGGAAAGAAAGGTGTTTGTAAATTATTTTTCGATAAAAATCGGCGCATCCCGCTATGGCACATGTAATGCCATTTTGGCAGCTGCATCTTGCCAGTTACTGGCAGTGATATCCGTAAGTATCCAAGGTTTCCGGCATTGTATACCGAGTCGACTGTTTTTTCCCCGTTGACAGAGACCTGATTTTAAAATAAAGCCGGGAGATGTGGTGCGAACAGCCTCGCACCACATCTCCCGGCCAAGGTGTCGCCAGCGTTGCCGTTTACATGCTGTCTTGAGTGGAAGAGGCCATTTTTTCCTCGGCCAGTTGACCAGTTTGCAGCGAGCCAAGCTGGTAAGACATTTGCAACTTTGATTCGAATTCAAGCGTTGGTGCTGCAGCAATCACCGGCTGCAAGCTTGTCGCAGCGCCGGATACCGGCACGCTCAGCACGCTCGCCAGAGGATTGTTCAAGCTGGTTTTTGCCGGCAAGTTCCATACCGCGGCACCTGCAATGCCGGTTATCACCGTCACACCGACCAATACCGATACTGCCTTTTTGAACATCGACGCTGTCGGCTTGGCATTAATCGTCATTGGCGATTCAGCCAGCAGTGTCTCGGCGCGGAAATGCCAGTCGTCCATTTCATCGCGTTCCTGCATCAGCCTTTCGATCAGTTGCAAAGCCGTCGCGTGTGCCTGTGCCTGTTCCTGTTTTAGTTTGGCGCGTAAGGATTCCGTTTTGGCTAGAGCAGACACAGAATTTTCTGTTAACTGCCTGGCTTCGGCAATCGCGTCCTGCTCTGCCAGCAGCTGTGCTTCCTCAGCTTCTCTGGCCTCGGTTTCGACTGCCAGGCGCTGTTGTGCCAGCTCCGCCGCCTGTTTTGCTGTGGCGGCGCGCCGCTCGGCCTCTTGCCGCTGCGTTTCTTCCGCCTGAATTTTCCTTTGCAATGCAAACAATTCCTGCTCTTCCGCCTGCAATCGCCCGGCTTCAATGCGGACCAGTTCGGCAGTTTCGCGTTCATTGGCTGCTGCCACATCGGCAATCTCGCGGTGCAGTTTGGCTTGTTGTTCAGTTTTCTCGATCAACAGCTGTTCTGCTGCGCATCTGGCTTCGCTTGCCAAGCGTGCTTCGCGCGCGGCCTGCTCGGATTGGCGCAGCAAAACAATTTCCTGTTCCTCAACCTGGGCCTGTGCTACGGCTTCAGCGGTCGCTGCTTTTTCAGTATCCAGTTTTTCCTGCGCTGCGTCGGCTGCTGCCTGTGCCGCCGCCCTGCGATTACGTTCGACCTGCAACAGTTCCTGTGTGGCTTGCAAAGCTTGCGTTTCAAGCGCGGCACGTTCACATTCGACGCGTGCCAGTTCGGCGGCTTCAAGTGCTTTGGCGGCAACGGCATTCACCACCGCATCCAGCGATCTTACCTGCTCGTCGGTGCTCTCGACCAGGCGTTTTTCCGCCTCACATTTGGCTTCCAGCGCCAAGCGCACCTGGCGCTCGGCCTGTTCGCGGCTACGCGCCAGAGCGGCATGTTGCATGTCAGCGCAGGCACGGGCTTCGGCCTCGCTCTTGGCAGCTTGTTCGGCGTGTAATTTTTCTTGCAAGGCCTGCACCGCCCGCTGCTCGACTTCAGCACGTTCGCGCTCGATACGCGTCAGCTCGACTGCTTCGCGCGCTTTTAATAAAGCAGCCTGTGCCGCCTTGCGCTGCTGCTCGGCTCTTTCCCTCGTTTGTGCAACCACATGTCTGGTCGCCGTTGCCAGCGCATCACAAGCTTGACGGGCTTCGCGCTCGGCTTGTTCCTTTTGATCCAATGCATCGGCCTGCCCCTGTTCGGCGCGGCTGCGTGCATCGGCTTCGGCTGCCGCGTTCTTTTCGGATGCCAGCCTTTTCCGTTCTGCCTGCAACAACTGCGCTGTCTTCTCGGCATGCAGTTGTTCTGCCTGCAATCTTTGCTGCAGAATTTCCAAAGCTTGTTGCTCGTCCTTGGCCCGCTGGCGCTCGATACGCGCCAATTCGACCGCATGCTTTGCCTTTTGCAGCGCGGATTGTGCGGCGAGCTGGAAAAGCTCGGTTTGCTCCTGTGCTTTGGCAAGCGCAATTCTGGCCGCTGCAGCCTCGGATTCTTCGGCAAGACGTGCCTGGCGCTCAGTATGTTCACGCTGCTGCAAAAGGCCGGTTTTTTCCTTCTCAGCTTCAATCCGGGCCTGTGCCTGTGCCGCAACTGCTTCTTCTGCCTTGATTGCCGCCTGCAATGCCTCGACTGCACGCTTTTCCACCTCGACTCTTTCGCGTTCAGCACGCGCCAGTTCCAGCGCTGTACGTGCCTTATCCGATGCTACCTGGGCTGCCTTGCGTTGCAGCTCGACTTGTTCAGCAGCCAGATTCACCGCTTCCTGTTCGGCAACGGCGCGCATGGCGACCTGCTGCATGGCGGCACGCTCCAGGGTGACGCGCTCGGCAGCCAGCTGCTTAATACGCTGTTCTTCGACAGCCGCTTCCTGCGCTGCTGTTGTGGCTTGCTGCTCGAACTCTGCACGCTGGCAGGCTACGTCAATAGCCTGCTGTTCGGCGGCAATCCTGGCACGGGTTTGCGCGCCAGCCCGATGCTCTGCTTCGACCCGCACCAGCGCAGAAGTTTGCAATTCCCGCTCGACCTCAATCCGCGCTTCGGTCGCCATCCGGATACGCTCTTCGGCTTCAAGCCGCGCCTGAGAGGTTACAGCGCGCATCGCCTCGACTTGTTCACGACGCACTGCGGCATCGCGCAACTCAAGATCGGCTTGCAGGCGCATGTGCAGCGACTCCAATGCCCTGCGTTCCGCTTCGGCACGCGCATGAGCAACGGCTTCCTGCTCTTGCTCAGTATAGATCCGGGCGCGCGCTTCTTCAGCCGCGCGCACTTCGGCCGGCATCCGGTTCAATGTCGATTCCAGTGCCATTGCATCGGCGCGTTCCCGCGCTTGCACCTGTTGCACTGCTTCATTACGCGCTTCCGCCAGCATTTCGGCAGTCTGGCGCGACTCCTGTTCACGACGCTCATGTACGCGTGCCAGATCGGCCATGCGTGCTTCGGCACGAACCCGCGCCTCGCCCTCCATTTGTGCTGCCTGAGTAGCCGCTACCCGCTCAGCTACCTGGCGTCGCACTTGTTCGGTTTCACGCTCCTGCCGCTGGGCGGCGGCAGTTGCCTGCACCGTCAGCTCTTCCTCTGCTGCCGTCTGTTCGGCAGCACGTTTGCGGGCTTCCTGCTCTGCGCGAATACGCTCTTCGGCAACTTGCCTGAATTGTGTATCGGCTTCGGTACGAGCGCGTAATTCGGCGATTTCCTTGTTGGACGCGGCAATTCTCGCTTCGCTGGCAATACGTGCCTGCCGTTCGGCGTCCAGACGTGCATGACTGACTGCAATCGCTTCTTCGGCCGCCTTGGCCCGCTGATACGCTTCGGCGCCGGCGGCAGCATCGGCAATCGCACGATCTTCAGCCAGCGCACGGGCCCGGGCTTCGGCATAGGCGCGGTTTTCCGCCGCGACTGCGGCCTTGGCTTCGGCTTCAACCCGGGCAATCGCTTCGCGTATCGTCTTGAGCGCGACACCCTGCTGCTGAGGCGCTTGCGGCTCAGCAGCAGCCGCTGCCTCGGCAGGTTCGCCGTCTTCCGAAACTGCCGCCCGCAGATTGGACTTACGCATTGCCTGATTGGTATCCATCTATTACTCCCGCTTTTGAGCGAATCCGGCAAGGGTTTGGTTTACGACTGGCGCCGGAATTTCTTAATAGACATTATCAATCGCAGGTCAATAAATCAGCCTTGGAATAAAAGGGGAAATCGGGCTTAGTTCCGCTTTATTGCCGCTTGC
>JAKFFK010000190.1:0-2847 GCA_036675285.1 Paucimonas sp.
ATGGAGCGAGCAGCACGGTGGCGTCCGCCGCAGCGGCGCAAAGATCGTAATCGAGACACTTTGAGGATAGAACATGAATAATACGGCGCTTGCTTTGCTTGGCTATGCAGCATGGACCTTGTCATTAATCCTGATCGTGGAAATGATCCGGGTTTATCTGGTTGTAGCGAAAGGATATAAAGCAGCCACCTTCAAGCCTGATGGCAGCGATATTTCGCCCTTCATGCATCGTCTGTGCCGCGCGCATGCAAACTGCGTCGAAAACTTCCCGATCATTGGCGGGTTGTTGCTGCTGGCGCTGACAACAGAAAATACAGGCATCACTGATGCGCTGGCCTTGTATCTGCTGGGCGCCAGGCTCGGCCAGTCGCTGTTGCATGTGCTGTCCGGAAGGTCCTTGATCATCAATTTCAGGTTTGCCTGTTATGCCATTCAGTTGCTGATTGCGCTGTGGTGGGTGCTCGGCTTTATCCGGACCATGGGCACTTGATAAATGCACTGGGAACAGCGAGGACATGACTGTCAGCGGCCCGTTCGTTATCCGGCCAGCATTGATGAATGCGCGCCGCAACCAATACAACATAGCCGCAGGCAGTCATGTGAACCAGCATGGCGCCGCCATATTGGCTAAGGAGTAACGGCGAACGAGCCGTTTTAAATCGCGGTGCTCGGAGAAATTTGGGGAAATTCGCTTCGGGCGACGCCCCGCGCGCCTTTCCTCCGCACAACCCTCTGCGCATAGCTTGAAAAAGCAGGACATGGCCCGGCTGTTTGGTACACTTCTCCAGAACGGCAGATTCAAAAAGCCGCATCCGGTCCTGGGTCAAGTTTCAATCGACATCAAAAGGTGCGCCGCTGTGCGCAGCAAATAACAGGGAGACCATGCAAATGCCCGTCATTACCAATGTTGAAGATCTGCGCATCCTGGCGCAAAAGCGCGTGCCTCGCATGTTCTATGATTATGCGGATTCCGGTTCCTGGACCGAGTCGACCTACCGCGCCAACAGCAGCGATTTCACGCACATGAAATTCCGGCAGCGCGTTGCCGTGAACATGGAAAACCGCACGCTTGCCAGCACCATGGTCGGCCAGGATGTGGCGATGCCGGTTGCGATCGCACCGACCGGATTCACCGGCATGCAGCATGCCGACGGTGAAATTCTCGCGGCCAGGGCCGCCGAGAAATTCGGCATTCCGTTCACCTTGTCCACCATGAGCATTTGCTCGATTGAAGATGTCGCCGCCAATACCAGCAAGCCATTCTGGTTCCAAGTGTATTTTCTCAAGGATCGCGATTTCATGGGACGCCTGATCGAGCGCGCCAAAGCAGCGAAATGCTCGGCGCTGGTACTGACGCTCGATCTGCAGATTCTTGGACAGCGGCACAAGGATTTGAAAAACGGCCTGTCGGCGCCGCCCAAGCTCACCGTGCCCAATCTATTGAACATGATGACCAAGCCAGCCTGGTGCTGGGGCATGCTCAACACGCGACGCCACAGCTTCGGCAATATCGTCGGCCACGCCGGCAACGTGTCGGACATGTCGTCGCTGGCATCCTGGACGGCGGAGCAGTTCGACCCGGCGCTGTCCTGGGACGACGTGCAATGGGTCAGGAAGCGCTGGGATGGCAAGCTGATCATCAAGGGCATCATGGATCCCGAGGATGCGCGCCTTGCTGCGCAAAGCGGCGCCGATGCCCTGATCGTGTCGAATCATGGCGGCCGCCAGCTCGACGGCGCGGAATCGTCGATCGCGGCGCTGCCGGCGATCGTGGACGCGGTCGGCGACACCATCGAAATCCACCTGGACAGCGGGATTCGTTCCGGACAAGATGTAATCAAGGCGCTGGCGCTTGGCGCTAAAGGCGTGTACATCGGCCGTGCTTTTCTTTATGGTCTGGGCGCAATGGGCGAGACCGGCGTCACCAAGTGCCTGGAGATCATCCGGAAAGAGCTGGACGTCACCATGGCGCTTTGCGGTCTGACCGATGTGAAGAAAGTCGACAAGAAAATCCTGTTGCCGGGAACATTTTGAACGCTGCCATCTCTTCAGGGAGAAATGCAATTCATGAGCAGCGGCCGGCTCATCTGCGAAGTCAAGGCAAGACGGCCTCCCATGGCCATGGAATTTCACAAGGGATAAGCGCCAAGTTATTGCTGCGCCGGGCCTTATACTTACCGGCTTGGCTCTGCTTCGATATACCGCTGCATCAACTGCATTGCCGTTGACGCCGCATACCCTGCGGGCATCACATCCGGCGCCGCACTCGCCAGCTGAAACGCGCCCTCCATCAAAGCCAGCAAGGTGGCCGCCAGGCGCTTTACATTTTTGACTTGTTTGCCCCGTTCTTTCAGGCAGCCTGACAGCAGGCTCTGGACCAATGCCATTTCAGCGCTGAGCGCTTGCTGGTACACCTGCCTGACTTCCGGCTGTCGTATCGCTTCAGCACCGATCATCACCCAGGCGGCCACTGCGCTGGCATCGGCGCCCGGCCCCTTGCCGAGACGGGCATTGATATAGGCAAGCAGTTTTTCTTCCGCGCTTGTCGCCGCTGCGGCGAACCCGTGATAGCGCTGCTGCGACAGCTCGGCCAGGGTGCCAACCAGCGCCAGCAAGATCTCGGCCTTGGTCTTGAAATGATAGTGCAACAGCCCGGGCGCCAAGCCTGCCTGTTGCGCGATCAACTGAATCGTGGCTTTTTCATAGCCGTGCTCTGCCATGACCGCAAGCAGCGCACTGACAATTTCTCCCCGGCGCTGTTCGGAGTTCGGGCGTCTGGACATCGCTGCCTCGCATAAATTTGGTTGAATGACCAAATTATACTTGCTGAATCCCTTTTCATGCACT
>JAKFFK010000181.1:0-16762 GCA_036675285.1 Paucimonas sp.
GACAACGTGTCGATCACTGTGATGCTGATCAACCCGATCGCGATGGAAGAAGGCTTGCGCTTCGCGATCCGTGAAGGCGGTCGTACCGTCGGCGCCGGCGTCGTCGCTAAAATCATTGAGTAATAGTAGTTCCGTGTGGCAGCTCAGATGAAAATCTGTCCTGCCATGCTGTATCAAGCAGTAAAAAGCTTAGGGGCGTAGCTCAATTGGCAGAGTGTCGGTCTCCAAAACCGAAGGTTGGGGGTTCGAGGCCCTCCGCCCCTGCCACCGATTCAGGTGCAGGGCACCGAAAGTAGAAAAGTATGTCTAACAATTCCGTACAGACCGTAGGCTCGTCAGGCGACAAAATCAAGGTCGCATTGGCAGTATGCGCCGCGATCGCTGGCGTTGTTGGCTTTTATTTGATGGCTGGACAAGGTGGGCTAGCGCGTGCCGGTGTACTGGTTGCAGGTCTTATAGTGGCTGTGTTGCTGCTATGGACCTCTGGGCCGGGCCGCAATTTCCTGGGATTTTCCAGGGAAGCGGTGCGCGAAACCAAAAAAGTCGTATGGCCTAGCCGCAAGGAAGCCATGCAAATTACTGGTGTGGTATTTGCATTTGTTGTTGTCATGGCGATTTTCTTGTGGGGCACCGACAAGCTGCTGGAAGTGTTGTTGTATGACCTGATCCTGGGCTGGAAAAAATAATGAGCGAGAATATTCAAGGCGACGTACCGGCTAGCGCACCAAGTGTTGCCGCAGCCCCGGCGGGAAACAAGCGCTGGTACGTAGTGCATGCTTATTCCGGTATGGAAAAAAGTGTACAACGTGCATTGGTCGAGCGTATTGCGCGCGCCGGCATGGAAGACAAATTTGGACAGATTCTGGTGCCGACTGAAGAAGTCATTGAAGTCAAGAATGGCCAGAAATCGGTTACCGAGCGCCGTTTCTTTCCAGGGTATGTGTTGGTCGAAATGGAAATGACCGACGAAACCTGGCATCTGGTTAAAAACACCAGCAAAGTCACCGGCTTCATCGGCGGTAAATCCAACAAGCCTACCCCGATCCCGGCCCATGAAGTCGACAAAATCATGCAGCAAATGCAAGATGGCGTCGAAAAACCGCGTCCCAAGGTACTGTACGAGGTGGGCGAGCTGGTGCGGATCAAGGATGGTCCATTTACTGACTTCAACGGCAATGTCGAAGAAGTCAATTATGAAAAATCGCGCGTACGCGTGTCAGTCACCATCTTCGGCCGGGCGACTCCGGTGGAGCTCGAATTCGGACAAGTCGAAAAAGTGTAATTTCGGTTTGTCGCAAGTTAGCAGCAAGCGCGGATGCCAAGCGTCACGAACCCATTGTGAAATACGGCATGCAGTAAAAGAGGAGCCCGAGTAATTCTTCAGTGAGTGAAACGGCGCTACTACTCAATTAACGTAGGAGCCAACATGGCCAAGAAAATCATCGGCTTTATCAAGCTGCAAGTTCCAGCTGGTAAGGCAAATCCTTCTCCTCCGATCGGACCTGCTCTCGGTCAGCGCGGTTTGAACATCATGGAATTCTGCAAGGCATTCAATGCCCAGACCCAGGGTGTCGAACCAGGCATGCCGATTCCGGTCGTGATCACAGCGTTCGCCGACAAGTCGTTCACTTTTGTGATGAAGACGCCGCCTGCGACTTTCTTGATCAAGAAAGCTGCCGGCATTCAAAAGGGCTCGCCAAAGCCGCATACCGACAAGGTCGGTAAGATTACGCGTCAGCAAGCTGAAGAAATTGCAACAACCAAGCGGTCCGATTTGACTGCTGCCGATATGGAAGCTGCCGTGCGTACTATCGCCGGTTCCGCCCGTTCCATGGGCATCACGGTGGAGGGTCTGTAATGGCTAAGTTATCCAAGCGCGCACAAGCGATCAAGGCAAAAGTCGATCGCACCAAGGCCTATCCATTTGATAACGCGATTGCGTTGATCAAGGAATGTGCTACTGCCAAGTTCAATGAATCGATTGATGTTTCAGTGCAACTGGGCGTCGATGCCAAGAAATCCGATCAAGTGGTGCGCGGCTCGGTCGTGCTGCCTGCCGGTACCGGCAAGACGGTGCGAGTTGCGGTGTTCGCCTCCGGCGAAAAGGCTGAGCAAGCCAAGGCTGCGGGCGCCGATGTGGTCGGTATGGAAGATCTGGCTGAACGCGTAAAAGCGGGCGACATGCCATTCGATATCGTGATCGCTTCGCCGGACACCATGCGTATCGTCGGTACCTTGGGCCAAATTCTCGGCCCGCGTGGTCTGATGCCGAATCCGAAGGTCGGCACCGTGACGCCCGATGTGGCAACTGCAGTCAAGAATGCCAAGGCTGGTCAGGTGCAATACCGTACTGACAAGGCAGGCATCATCCATACGACTATCGGCCGCAAATCGTTTACTGATGCTGATCTGAAATCCAACTTGTTGGCGCTGATCGAGGCACTGAACAAGGCCAAGCCGGCTACCAGCAAAGGCGTGTATCTGCGCAAGGTAGCGATTTCGTCGACGATGGGCGCTGGTGTGCGCGTCGATCAGACGACTTTGGCTGCGTAATAAGAATTAAGTCCCCATGTCCTTAATCGGCATGGGGCGCATCTTTGGGCTGGATCGAATTCCAGGTTATTGCGGGGCAGAGTAAAGCGGGGCCGTCAAGGCGTCGTGATACTCGGTCCTTAACTGACTGGCAGGCGGTTCAGGCAATCAAAGACCGTTGGGCGGCGTGCAGCAGCAAGGCACAAAGTTAAACTTTTGATGAGCAATCATCGAAACCCAACGCAGATGGTGAACCCGAACAAGTTTTGCAGTCTCTCGCTGGTCTGCCAGTAAAGAACTCCTAACTTCGGACGCCGTGTTCGAACCGATGCAAGGTAAGTAGCCCAATGGCTATGTCGTCACCGAGCATTATTTTTGGAGGTTGATCTTGAGTCTCAATCTGAATGACAAAAAGGCCGTCGTCGCCGAAGTGTCCGCACAGGTAGAAAATGCGCAGACTATCGTCGTGGCCGAATATCGTGGCATCCAGGTTGGTCACTTGACGCAACTGCGCGCCAAAGCGCGTTCCCAGGGTGTGTACTTGCGCGTATTGAAAAATACGCTGGCTCGTCGCGCTGTAGAGGGGACGACGTTTTCTGGTCTTGCTTCCGAAATGACCGGTCCGTTGATCTATTCAATTTCCACGGACGCCGTTGCAGCAGCAAAAGTCATCAGTGATTTTGCTAAAACCAACGATAAGCTGGTCGTCAAGGCAGGCAATTACGCGGGTAAATCACTGGATAAAGCCGGTGTAACTGCGTTGGCCAATATTCCGAGCCGTGAAGTTCTGCTTGCCCAGTTGCTGGGTGTGATGCAGGCGCCGGTATCCGGATTCGTGCGTGGTCTGGCAGCTTTGTCGGCCAAGAAGGAAGGCGAAGCTGCGTAATTCGCGGATTTCGTTTTCGCTTCATGCGTTGGTACCGATTGGATGTATTTTATTTTGTGCTGCGGGAAAGAGTTAAGCATCGTCTTGCTCTGCCCACAACAAATCAGAAATTAGGAGTTTCAAATGGCAATTAGCAAAGAAGACATTCTGGAAGCCGTAGGCGCGCTGTCCGTTATGGAATTGAATGACCTGGTCAAGGCATTCGAAGAAAAGTTTGGCGTGTCCGCAGCAGCCATGGCTGTCGCCGGTCCAGCGGGCGGCGGCGCAGCTGCCGCAGTGGAAGAGCAAACCGAATTCACCGTTATTCTGGCTGAATTCGGCGCAAACAAAGTTGGCGTGATCAAGGCAGTGCGCGAAATCACCGGCCTGGGCTTGAAAGAAGCCAAGGATCTGGTTGACGGTGCACCGAAGCCAGTTAAAGAAGGCATTTCCAAGGCTGACGCCGAAGCCGCCAAGAAGAAGCTGGAAGAAGCTGGCGCAAAAGCTGAAATCAAATAATTTCAGTTTGCCAGGGCGTTGGTTGCATTAAGTAACGCCGGAGTCAAAGCGCGACACCTTGCAAAAGCAAGGATCGGCTTTGGCTCCTTTGTCGTTTTCGATTTTTGATGTGAGCGCCGTTCGCTGAAGAAAATTCATCGATTCGGTCAGTGTAAAAAACTAAGTTGGGCCGAGACTTGAGGTTTCGCAGATGATGGAATGAACACTTTCCATTTTGCGGGCGAATCCTGAATTCTCCATCCTTCCTGTCACTCACGGAGTGTCCATGCACTACTCATTTACTGAGAAGAAGCGCATTCGCAAATCATTCGCGAAACGCGCTAACGTTCACAACGTTCCGTTCCTGCTGGCGACTCAGCTCGAATCTTACCTTGGCTTTTTGCAGCAGGACAAAATACCGTCCCAACGCAAGAATGAGGGCTTGCAATCTGCCTTCACGTCCATTTTTCCAATCGTGTCGCACAATGGTTTTGCGCGCCTCGAATTCCTGTCATACGTGCTGGGCGACCCGCCGTTCGATGTCAAGGAATGTCAGCAGCGCGGCCTGACTTTTGCATCGCCTCTGCGTGCCAAGGTGCGCCTGGTGATTCTCGACAAGGAATCGCCGACCAAGCCGGTCGTCAAGGAAATGAAAGAGCAGGAAGTGTACATGGGCGAATTGCCGCTCATGACCACCACCGGTTCGTTCGTCATCAATGGCACCGAGCGCGTGATTGTGTCGCAGTTGCATCGTTCGCCTGGCGTCTTTTTCGAGCATGATCGCGGCAAGACGCACTCGTCGGGCAAATTGCTGTTCTCGGCACGGATCATTCCCTACCGCGGTTCCTGGCTGGATTTCGAATTCGATCCGAAAGACATCCTGTTCTTCCGCGTCGATCGCCGCCGCAAGATGCCGGTCACGATCCTGCTGAAAGCCATTGGCATGACGCCGGAACAGATCCTGGCCAATTTCTTCGTGTTCGACAATTTCACATTGCGCAGCGAAGGCGCCGAAATGGAATTTGTCGCCGAGCGCTTGCGCGGTGAAGTGGCGCGTTTCGACATTGCCGATAAATCCGGCAAGGTCATTGTCGCCAAGGACAAGCGGATCAATGCCAAGCATGTCCGTGAAATCGAAGCAGCCGGCATCAAGCAAATTTCCGTGCCTGAAGACTATCTGGTGGGTCGCGTACTGGCGAAAAATATCGTCGATGCGGATACCGGTGAAGTCGTCGCCAACGCCAATGATGAGTTGACGGAAGAATTGCTCGGCCGCTTGCGTGAAGCGAGCGTGACCGATATCCAGACGCTGTACACCAACGACCTGGACCAGGGCGGTTATATTTCCCAGACCCTGCGCATGGATGACACCGCCGACCAGATGGCTGCCAAGGTTGCGATCTACCGGATGATGCGCCCAGGCGAGCCGCCGACCGAAGATTCGGTCGAGGCCCTGTTCAACGGCTTGTTCTATAGCGAAGAACGGTATGACCTGTCGGCTGTAGGCCGCATGAAATTCAATCGCCGCATCGGCCGCGATGAATTGACCGGCACCATGACGCTCTCAAACGAGGACGTGCTGGCAGTCATCAAGATCTTGGTGGAGTTGCGTAACGGTCGCGGCGAAGTCGACGATATCGATCACCTCGGTAACCGTCGTGTGCGTTGCGTCGGTGAACTGGCGGAAAACCAGTTCCGTGCCGGCTTGGTGCGCGTCGAACGTGCAGTCAAGGAGCGTCTGGGTCAGGCGGAAGCCGATAACCTGATGCCGCATGACCTGATCAATTCCAAGCCGATTTCGGCTGCGATCCGTGAATTCTTCGGTTCGTCGCAATTGTCGCAGTTTATGGATCAGACCAATCCGCTGTCGGAAATCACCCACAAGCGCCGCGTTTCGGCCCTTGGGCCCGGTGGTTTGACCCGCGAGCGCGCCGGCTTTGAAGTGCGCGACGTGCATCCGACCCACTATGGCCGCGTATGCCCGATCGAGACACCGGAAGGCCCGAACATCGGCCTGATCAACTCGCTGGCACTGTATGCGCGCCTGAACGAATACGGTTTCCTCGAGACGCCGTACCGTAAGGTTGAAGGCAGCAAGATCACCAGCCAGATCGACTACCTGTCGGCAATCGAGGAAGGTCGTTACATCATCGCCCAGGCGAATGCGACGATCGCCAAGGATGGCAGCTTGTCGGATGAATTGGTATCAGCCCGTCAAGCCGGCGAAACCATTCTGGTGTCGCCGGAGCGCGTTCAGTACATGGACGTGGCGCCAGGTCAGGTGGTTTCGGTGGCAGCATCGCTGATCCCATTCCTGGAACACGATGATGCGAACCGTGCGTTGATGGGTGCCAACATGCAGCGCCAGGCAGTACCTTGCCTGCGCCCTGAAAAAGCATTTGTCGGTACCGGTATCGAACGTACTGTTGCGGTTGACTCCGGCACCACGGTGCAGGCTTTGCGCGGCGGTGTGGTCGACTATATCGATGCAGGTCGTGTCGTGATCCGCGTCAATGATGACGAAGCCACGGCAGGCGAGGTCGGTGTTGATATTTACAATCTGATCAAGTACACCCGTTCCAACCAGAACACCAACATCAACCAGCGTCCGATCGTCAAGGTCGGCGACCGGGTTGCGCGTGGCGACGTGATCGCCGATGGCGCATCGACCGATCTGGGTGAATTGGCGCTGGGTCAGAACATGCTGGTCGCGTTCATGCCATGGAATGGCTACAACTTCGAGGATTCGATCCTGATTTCCGAAAAAGTTGTTGCCGATGACCGCTATACCTCGATTCACATCGAGGAACTGTCGGTGGTGGCACGTGACACCAAGCTGGGCGCCGAAGAAATCACGCGCGATATTTCCAATCTGGCGGAAAACCAGCTGGCACGCCTGGATGAATCCGGTATCGTGTATATCGGTGCCGAAGTCGAGGCAGGCGATACACTGGTCGGCAAGGTTACGCCAAAGGGCGAGACCCAGCTGACACCGGAAGAAAAGCTGCTGCGTGCGATTTTCGGTGAAAAAGCTTCGGACGTGAAAGATACGTCGCTGCGCGTGCCTTCCGGCATGGTCGGCACTGTGATCGATGTGCAGGTATTTACCCGTGAAGGTATCCAGCGTGACAAGCGCGCGCAACAGATCATCGATGATGAGCTGAAGCGCTATCGCCTGGACTTGAACGATCAGCTGCGTATCGTCGAAGGCGATGCCTTCCAGCGACTGGAAAAAATGCTGATCGGTAAAGTGGCCAATGGCGGCCCGAAAAAGCTAGTCAAGGGTACCAAACTCGACAAGGCCTATCTGGACGACCTGGAAAAGTACCACTGGTTCGATATCCGTCCGGCGGATGACGATGCCGCGGCAGCTTTGGAAGCGATCAAGGAATCGATCGCCGAAAAGCGCCACCAGTTCGATCTGGCCTTTGAAGAAAAGCGCAAGAAACTCACCCAGGGCGACGAATTGCCGCCAGGCGTGCAAAAGATGGTCAAGGTATACCTGGCAGTCAAGCGTCGCCTGCAGCCGGGCGACAAGATGGCCGGACGCCACGGCAACAAAGGTGTGGTGTCGCGCATCGTGCCGGTCGAAGACATGCCGTACATGGCGGACGGCACGCCAGCCGACGTGGTCTTGAATCCGCTGGGTGTGCCATCGCGGATGAACGTCGGCCAGGTGCTGGAAGTCCATCTTGGCTGGGCAGCGAAAGGCCTCGGCCTGCGTATCGGTGAGATGATCAAGGCGCAAGCCAAGGCAGCCGAAATGCGCACGTTCCTGAAGACGATTTACAACGAGTCCGGCAAAACCGAAGATCTGGACAGCTTCACCGACGTCGAAGTGCTGGACCTGGCAAACAACCTGAAGCATGGCGTGCCGTTTGCCACGCCGGTGTTCGATGGTGCGCATGAAGATGAAATCCGTCGCATGCTGGATCTGGCTTATCCGGACGACATCGCCAAGCACCTCGGCATGACGCCATCGAAGAATCAGGTCACGATGTATGACGGCCGTACCGGCGAGGCATTCGAGCGTTCGGTCACCGTCGGTTACATGCACATGCTGAAACTGCACCATCTGGTCGATGACAAGATGCATGCACGTTCCACCGGCCCGTACTCGCTGGTGACCCAGCAGCCGTTGGGTGGCAAGGCGCAGTTCGGCGGCCAGCGTTTCGGCGAGATGGAGGTGTGGGCACTGGAAGCCTACGGCGCATCGTATGTGTTGCAGGAAATGCTGACCGTGAAGTCGGACGACGTCAACGGCCGGACCAAGGTGTACGAAAACCTGGTCAAGGGCGATCACGTGATCGATGCCGGCATGCCGGAGTCCTTCAACGTGCTGGTCAAGGAAATCCGTTCGCTCGGTATCGATATCGATCTCGAGCGCGATTAAGCAAAAAAGTGCCTTTCCCTGTCAGGGAAAGGCGCTCTATGTCGTATCGCAGCAAAGTCGTGTTTCAAAGTCTTTTTTAGCAGTTATGGATGTGTCGGACCGTACCCGGTATCAGCGGAACCCTTCTTCAAACGGAAGGGCTCTCCCGCCGATGCGAACAGGGTCAATCAGCGGACCAGCCATCCGGATCAACCATCAAGCGTTTTTCACGCCACACTTGGAGTGATACATGAAAGCACTGCTCGATTTATTCAAGCAAGTTCAGCAAAATGAACAGTTCGACGCGATCAAAATTGGTCTGGCGTCGCCCGAGAAAATCCGTTCCTGGTCCTACGGCGAAGTCAAGAAGCCGGAAACCATTAACTATCGTACATTCAAGCCAGAGCGCGACGGCCTGTTCTGCGCCAAGATTTTCGGCCCGATCAAGGATTACGAGTGCCTTTGCGGTAAGTACAAGCGCCTCAAGCACCGCGGTGTCATCTGCGAAAAATGCGGCGTCGAAGTCACGCTGGCCAAGGTGCGCCGCGAGCGCATGGGTCACATCGAACTGGCATCGCCGACCGCGCATATCTGGTTCCTGAAGTCGCTGCCGTCGCGTCTGGGCATGGTGCTCGACATGACGCTGCGCGATATCGAACGCGTGCTGTATTTCGAAGCCTATGTCGTGACCGATCCCGGCATGACTCCGCTGAAGAAGTGCCAGATCATGTCGGAAGACGACTACGCCGCCAAGTATGAAGAATTCGGCGACGACTTCACTGCATTCATGGGCGCCGAAGGCATCCGCGAATTGCTGCGCTCGATCGACATCGACCGCGATGCAGAGACGCTGCGTCAGGATTTGAAGGATTCCAAGTCAGAAGCCAAGATCAAGAAGTACGCAAAGCGCCTGAAGGTTCTCGAGGCGTTCCAGCGTTCCGGCATCAAGCCGGACTGGATGATCATGGAAGTGCTGCCGGTGCTGCCGCCGGAATTGCGCCCGCTGGTGCCGCTGGATGGCGGCCGCTTTGCGACCTCTGACCTGAACGATTTGTATCGTCGCGTCATCAACCGCAACAACCGCCTGAAGCGGCTGATGGAATTGCGCGCGCCGGAAATCATTACCCGCAACGAAAAGCGCATGCTGCAGGAAGCCGTTGATTCGCTGCTGGACAATGGCCGTCGCGGCAAGGCAATGACCGGCGCCAACAAGCGTCCACTGAAGTCGCTGGCCGAAATGATCAAGGGCAAGGGCGGTCGCTTCCGTCAAAACTTGCTGGGCAAGCGCGTCGATTATTCCGGTCGTTCCGTCATCGTGGTCGGTCCGCAATTGAAACTGCATCAGTGCGGTTTGCCGAAACTGATGGCGCTGGAACTGTTCAAGCCTTTCATTTTCAACAAGCTCGAATTGATGGGTCTGGCAACGACCATCAAGGCAGCCAAGAAGCTGGTCGAGATCCAGGAACCGGTAGTGTGGGATATTCTGGAAGACGTGATCCGCGAACATCCGGTCATGCTGAACCGCGCACCGACCCTGCATCGTCTGGGTATCCAGGCATTTGAGCCGGTCCTGATCGAAGGCAAGGCTATCCAGCTGCATCCGCTGGTGTGCGCCGCATTCAACGCCGACTTTGACGGTGACCAGATGGCGGTTCACGTGCCACTGTCGATCGAAGCACAGATGGAAGCCCGCACGCTGATGCTGGCTTCGAATAACATCCTGTTCCCGTCCAACGGCGAACCATCGATCGTGCCGTCGCAGGATATCGTGCTGGGGCTGTACTACGCGACTCGCGAAAAAATCAACGGCAAGAATGAAGGCATGATGTTCCCGGACGTGTCGGAAGTCATTCGCGCCTACGACAACAAGGAAGTCGAGCTGACCACGCGTGTGACGGTGCGTATCACCGAGTATCCGAAAGATGCGGAAACCGGCGAATTCGTCAAGACCATCAAGCGTTACGAAACCACGATCGGTCGCGCAATTCTGTCGGAAATTCTGCCGAAGGGCTTGCCATTCAGCGTGCTGAACCGTGCCCTGAAGAAGAAAGAAATTTCGAAGCTGATCAACACGTCGTTCCGCAAGTGCGGACTGCGCGCAACCGTGGTGTTTGCTGACCAGTTGATGCAGTCGGGCTTCCGTTTGGCAACCCGTGCCGGCATCTCGATTTGCGTCGACGACATGCTGGTGCCGCCACAAAAGGCAACTCTGATTGCCGCTGCAGAGCACGAAGTTAAGCAGATCGAACAGCAGTATTCGTCGGGCCTGGTAACTGCAGGCGAGCGTTACAACAAGGTGGTCGATATCTGGGGCAAGGCTGGCGACGAAGTCGGCAAGGCCATGATGGATCAGTTGAAAGTCGAAGACGTGATCCGCCGCGACGGCACCAAGGGCACTCAGGAATCGTTCAATGCGATTTACATGATGGCCGACTCCGGTGCGCGCGGTTCTGCCGCCCAGATTCGCCAGTTGGCCGGCATGCGCGGCCTGATGGCCAAGCCGGATGGCTCGATCATCGAGACGCCGATCACCGCGAACTTCCGCGAAGGCTTGAACGTGCTGCAGTACTTCATCTCGACCCACGGTGCACGTAAGGGCCTGGCCGATACCGCGTTGAAAACCGCGAACTCCGGTTACCTGACACGTCGCCTGGTCGATGTGACCCAGGATCTAGTCGTGATCGAAGATGATTGCGGCACTGCCAACGGCGCGTCGATGAAGGCGCTGGTCGAAGGTGGTGAAGTAATCGAAGCGCTGCGTGACCGGATTCTCGGCCGTGTCGCTGCCAGCGATGTGGTCAATCCGGAAACTCAGGAAACCCTGTATGAAGCCGGCACCTTGCTGGACGAAGATGGCGTGGAAGAAATCGAGCGTCTCGGCATCGATGAAGTCAAGGTGCGTACGCCACTGACTTGCGATACGCGCTACGGCTTGTGCGCCAAGTGCTATGGCCGCGACTTGGGTCGCGGCAGCATGGTCAACGCCGGCGAAGCTGTCGGCGTGATCGCTGCACAGTCGATCGGTGAACCGGGTACCCAGCTCACGATGCGTACCTTCCACATCGGTGGTGCGGCGTCGCGTGCGGCGGTTGCTTCGTCGGTGGAAGCTAAATCGAACGGCACGGTGCGGTTTACCGCAACCATGCGCTACGTCACCAACGGCAAGGGCGGTCAAATCGTCATTTCCCGTTCCGGTGAAGTGCTGATTACCGACGATCATGGCCGCGAGCGCGAGCGCCACAAGGTGCCGTACGGCGCCACGCTGATCGTAAAAGACGGCATGACGATCAAGGCCGGCACGGCGCTGGCAACCTGGGATCCGCTGACCCGTCCGATCATTACCGAATACACCGGTACGGTGAAGTTCGAGAATGTCGAAGAAGGTTCGACGGTCGCCAAGCAGATCGACGAAGTCACCGGCTTGTCGACCCTGGTGGTCATCGATGCCAAACGTCGCGGTTCGGTCACCAAGACCGTGCGTCCGCAGGTGAAGCTGTTGAATGAAAAAGGCGAGGAAGTCAAGATTTCCGGCACCGAGCATGCAGTGACGATCGGCTTCCAGGTCGGCGCGCTGATTACCGTCAAGGATGGTCAGCAAGTGACTGTGGGCGAAGTGCTGGCGCGTATTCCGACCGAATCGCAAAAGACGCGTGATATCACCGGTGGTTTGCCGCGTGTGGCCGAGCTGTTTGAGGCGCGTTCCCCGAAAGACGCCGGCATGCTGGCGGAAGTCACGGGTACCGTTGCTTTCGGCAAGGAAACCAAGGGCAAGCAACGTCTGGAAATCACCGACATGGATGGCAACAAGCACGAGTTCCTGATCACCAAGGACAAGCAAGTGCTGGTGCATGACGGTCAAGTGGTGAACAAGGGCGAGATGATCGTTGACGGTCCGGCCGATCCGCAAGACATCCTGCGCCTGTTGGGTATCGAAGCGCTGGCACGCTACATCGTCGATGAAGTACAAGACGTGTACCGCTTGCAGGGCGTGAAGATCAATGACAAGCACATTGAAGTGATCGTGCGCCAGATGTTGCGTCGGGTGCAGATCGTCGATGCCGGCGATGCCAATTACATCACAGGCGAGCAAGTCGAGCGCTCTGAGTTGCTGGACGAAAACGATCGTGTTGTTGCTGAAGGCAAGATCCCTGCAACGTATGAAAATGTCTTGTTGGGTATTACCAAGGCATCGTTGTCGACTGACTCATTCATCTCGGCAGCCTCGTTCCAGGAAACCACTCGCGTACTGACCGAAGCGGCGATCATGGGCAAACGCGACGGTTTGCGCGGCTTGAAAGAAAACGTGATTGTCGGACGTCTGATTCCAGCTGGTACTGGTTTGGCTTTCCATCGTGCCCGCAAGGAAAAAGAGTCGTGGGAAGCCGAAGAGCGTACTGCAATGCTCCAGGCGGAAAGAACGGCTCGGGCTGCAGAAGTGGAAGCCGAATCGGCCGAAGCAATGGGTAGTCCGGACGGCGAAGCATAATCGTTGTTTGTTTCAAATAAAAAGGCATCGGATGCTCCGATGCCTTTTTTGTTCAAGGTTGCCGAGTACGGCAAATAGCAAGTAATGCCCTACCGGGCTGGAAGAGGCGACTTTGCCTCTCAGCTTGGAAATCCAGGTGAGTAGTGCTTGAGAAGCTGGTGCATAGTACAAGTCGTCACTTCAGTTGACTGTCGCCAGATTCAGGGATATACTCGCGAGTTCTCGAATTTAAGCTCGCCCGGGCTTAAGCGTTCTTTGGTCTGCTGTATTTTCGCTTCCTGCAACGCTTTCCCTGAAGTGGCCGAATCGAATTGCGTCGGAAAATTCCGTGCAAGATTTCCTGTTAAGTCCCCGGACAATCGTTTTCGGGTTTGTATTATTAATAACATTTAGTTGGGTTTAGAGCGATGCCAACCATCAATCAATTGATTCGCCAGCCACGTGTCTCCGCGACCGTGAAAAGCAAATCGCCGGCGCTGGAAAACAGCCCGCAAAAACGCGGCGTATGTACCCGCGTTTATACAACAACTCCAAAAAAGCCAAACTCGGCTTTGCGTAAAGTTGCCAAAGTTCGTCTGACCAATGGTTTCGAAGTCATTTCGTACATTGGCGGTGAGGGCCATAACCTGCAAGAACATAGCGTCGTGCTGTTGCGCGGTGGGCGTGTGAAAGACTTGCCGGGTGTGCGTTACCACATGGTACGCGGCGCATTGGATACTCAGGGCGTTAAAGACCGTAAGCAAGCGCGTTCGAAGTATGGTTCGAAGCGTGCAAAGCCTGCAAAGAAATAAAGTTTCCACGTAAGTCAGTGGAATGGAGTCGGTCCTGTCGGGCCGAGTAAGTGGGTGGTTATGATGGCCTCCCGCGAATGCGCAGGAAATTTCCTGGCGTTCAACTGAAGATTGAAAGGAATTGAAATGCCACGTCGTCGTGAAGTCCCGA
This sequence comes from Paucimonas sp., assembly GCA_036675285.1. Lineage (GTDB taxonomy): Bacteria > Pseudomonadota > Gammaproteobacteria > Burkholderiales > Burkholderiaceae_D > Paucimonas. The sequence continues at coordinate 13,696 of JAKFFK010000181.1, forward strand.
AACGGGAAATTCTGCCAGATCCAAAATTCGGCAATATTGATGTTGCGAAATTTGTTAATGTCTTGATGTTGTCCGGCAAGAAGTCAGTTGCCGAAAATATCATTTATGGTGCCTTCGAGCATATCCAGACCAAGTCCGGCAAGGACCCGCTGGAAGTGTTTGCTGCAGCAATCGGCAATTGCAAGCCAATGGTCGAAGTGAAGTCCCGTCGTGTTGGTGGTGCCAACTACCAGGTGCCGGTTGAAGTGCGTCCGGTACGCCGCATGGCCTTGTCGATGCGTTGGTTGCGTGAGGCTGCCAACAAGCGCAGCGAAAAATCGATGCCGCAACGCTTGGGTGGTGAATTGATGGAAGCGGCCGAAGGCCGTGGCGGTGCGATGAAAAAGCGTGATGAAGTGCATCGCATGGCAGAGGCGAACAAGGCGTTCTCGCACTTCCGCTTCTAATGGATTGAACGATTGGCTTCTGGTGAGGCCAGTCATTCGCACATGTAATTTGTTCGAAGCCGGGCACATTTTCATAAAAATGGCGCTCGGTTTTGTGCGTTAAAACGACTTAGGATTAATTATGGCACGCAAGACCCCCATTGAGCGCTATCGCAATATTGGTATTTCCGCGCACATCGATGCCGGTAAAACTACCACCACCGAGCGTGTTTTGTTCTACACCGGTGTGAATCACAAGCTGGGTGAAGTGCATGATGGCGCTGCCACCACTGACTGGATGGTGCAGGAGCAAGAGCGTGGCATCACGATTACTTCTGCTGCTGTGACTTGCTTCTGGAAAGGCATGGCGAACAATTTCCCGGCGCATCACATCAATATCATTGATACCCCGGGTCACGTTGACTTCACGATTGAGGTTGAGCGTTCGATGCGTGTTTTGGATGGCGCTTGCATGGTTTACTGTGCGGTGGGTGGTGTGCAACCGCAGTCTGAAACCGTATGGCGTCAGGCTAACAAGTACAAAGTACCGCGTTTGGCCTTTGTCAACAAGATGGACCGCACTGGCGCCAATTTCTTCAAGGTGTACGATCAGATGCGTTCGCGCCTGAAGGCGAATCCGGTCCCTATGCAGGTCCCTATCGGCGCTGAAGACAAGTTCGAAGGCGTGATTGATCTGGTCAAGATGAAGGCAGTCATCTGGGATGACGCTTCGCAAGGCATGAAATTCGACTACCGCGATATTCCGGAAAATCTGGTGGCAGACGCGAAAAAATGGCGCGAAAACATGGTCGAGGCCGCCGCTGAAGCATCAGAAGAGCTGATGAACAAGTACTTGGAAGAGGGCGATCTGTCCGAAGCGGAAATCAAGGCTGCGATCCGTCAGCGCACTATTGCCAGCGAAATCGTGCCTATGCTGTGCGGCACCGCGTTCAAGAACAAGGGTGTGCAGGCGATGTTGGATGCGGTGATCGAATACTTGCCATCGCCAGTGGATATTCCGCCGGTGCCAGGCTTGAATGAAGATGACGAACCGGTTGTGCGTAAAGCCGAAGACAATGAAAAATTTTCGGCATTGGCCTTCAAGATCGCAACCGATCCGTTTGTCGGTCAGTTGTGCTTTATTCGTTGCTATTCCGGTACGCTGAATTCGGGCGATACCGTCTTTAACTCTGTCAAAGAGAAAAAAGAGCGTATTGGCCGTATCGTTCAGATGCAGGCAAATGAGCGTGAAGAAATCAAGGAAATGATGGCAGGTGATATCGCTGCAGTCGTCGGCCTGAAAGATACGACGACCGGTGATACCTTGTGTGATGACAAGGCGATTGTTATTCTCGAGCGTATGGTCTTCCCTGAGCCGGTGATTTCCCAGGCGGTTGAGCCGAAAACCAAGCAAGACCAGGAAAAAATGGGCCTTGCCTTGAACCGACTGGCGGCAGAAGATCCGTCGTTCCGTGTGCGTACCGACGAAGAGTCTGGCCAAACCATCATCGCCGGTATGGGCGAGCTGCATCTGGACATTATTGTCGACCGCATGAAGCGTGAATTTAACGTTGAAGCGACCGTTGGCAAGCCACAAGTTGCGTACCGTGAAACCATTCGCAAAACCTGCGAAGAGATCGAGGGTAAGTTCGTCAAGCAATCCGGCGGTCGGGGTCAATATGGCCACGTAGTGCTGAAGATCGAGCCGCAAGAGCCGGGCAAGGGCTTTGAGTTCGTCGACGCCATCAAAGGCGGTACGGTGCCGCGTGAATACATCCCTGCAGTTGAAAAAGGCGTGCGTGAAACCTTGACTTCAGGCGTGCTCGCCGGTTATCCGGTGGTTGACGTGAAAGTCACGCTGTTCTTCGGTTCGTACCATGATGTCGATTCGAACGAAAATGCGTTCCGCATGGCAGCTTCGATGGCATTCAAGGATGGTTGCCGCAAGGCTAATCCAGTCATTCTGGAGCCGATGATGGCAGTCGAAGTCGAAACTCCGGAAGATTATGCCGGTAACGTGATGGGCGATTTGTCCTCGCGTCGCGGCCTGGTCCAGGGTATGGATGAAATCGCTGGCGGTGGTGGCAAAATTATTAAAGCCGAGGTGCCTTTGTCTGAAATGTTTGGTTATGCGACTTCGTTGCGTTCAGCAACCCAGGGCCGCGCAACTTACACGATGGAATTCAAGCACTACACCGAAGCACCGAAGAATGTGACGGAAGCAATCGTCAGTACCAAGGCCAAGTAATCAAGCATGAAGGTGTCCGCCCGAAACCGGGCGGACATTTAACTGAAAATAATCGTTCTTTTGAAGGAATAAGAAAATGGCAAAAAGCAAGTTTGAGCGGACGAAACCGCACGTGAATGTGGGCACGATTGGTCACGTTGACCATGGCAAGACCACGCTGACCGCCGCAATTGCGACCGTCTTGTCGAAGAAATTTGGCGGCGAAGCCAAAGGCTACGACCAGATCGACAATGCACCGGAAGAAAAAGCCCGCGGCATCACGATCAACACCTCGCACGTCGAATACGAAACCACTGCGCGCCACTATGCGCACGTTGACTGCCCAGGCCACGCCGACTATGTGAAAAACATGATCACCGGTGCTGCGCAAATGGATGGCGCGATCCTGGTGTGT
>JAKFFK010000222.1:0-2843 GCA_036675285.1 Paucimonas sp.
GCCGGTCCGGTTGCCATCATTCATCAGCCCGATGTCAAGCGTATGCTGATGTCGATGCGGGCACAAGTCGAAGCATCGCGCGCACTGGCATATGTAACTGCAGCAGCACAGGATCTTGCCCATCACCATCCAGATCAGGCGGTGCGTAAAACCAATCAGGCATTTTACGAATACATGGTGCCGATCATCAAGGGCTGGTGCACCGAGCTGTCGGTCGAGGTCGCATCGACCGGCGTTCAGGTGCATGGCGGCATGGGCTTTATCGAAGAAACCGGCGCCGCGCAGTATTACCGCGATGCCCGCATCCTGCCGATCTACGAAGGCACGACTGCAATCCAGGCCAATGATCTGGTTGGCCGGAAAACTGTGCGCGATGGCGGTGCAGTTGCCAAGGGCATCATTGGCCAGGTACGGGAGGTGGCGCAGCAGTTGACCGCTGCCGGATCGGTCGATGCGGTCGCGATCGGCAGGCAGCTGGCACTGGGTGCAGATGCGCTGGAAGACGTGGTGACTTATGTGGCGGGCAACATGAAGTCCGATATCAAAGGCGTATTTGCCGGCAGCGTGCCGTATCTGAAACTGGCCGGCATCGTGCTGGGCGGCTGGCAAATGGCACGTGCAGCCCTGGTTGCCGGTGAACGGCTCCAAGGCGGTTCCGGCGATGCACAGTTTTATCAAGCCAAGATCGCTACCGCACGCTTTTTTGCCGACCATATCCTGTCCCAGGCTTCGGCATATCGGGTGGCAATTGTCGATGGCAGTGCCGGCGTGCTGGCCCTGAGTGAAGAACAGTTTTAACCTTGCTCTTTTTTTGAAAAAGAAGGCAGCCTGCGGGCTGCTTTTTTTTTGCGTATTGCTGGTTGATCTGGCGCTGGCTACTGCCGGATCGATCCGGTTCATTTGCAAGCCGCCCTGAATGAAAAAATACGTCCCCCGCTGAGATAAATCAATCCGGCTTCGGACACCGGAAATTCTTTATTGGTACTTGACCTACACTGAAAATGACCAGTCATCAGTGAGGTGGAATCATGAGACGCCAAGCGCTACTGAAAATCATGAAACGCCATCAAGCGCTAGTACGATTGATACTGGGACTGTTAATCGTCTGGTGGCCGGCACAGTCGCTTGCCGCCGACCTTGACCAGAGCGAAATGGCGGCAATCCAAGGCGTGGTGCAATTGCAAATTAATGCATTGGCAAAAGACGATGCAGACAGCGCATTTGCCTTAACGACGGCGGATACCCGCAACCGGCTCGGAACCGCAGATAATTTCTTAAGGCTGATCAAGGAACAATATGATCCAGTCTACCGACACCGGTTGGCCTTGTTTTCGGTGCCGCAAGTCGTGAATGGCAAAACCTACCAAGTTGTGCGCCTGACCGATTTGAACAGCCACGTCTGGGTGGCGATTTACCTGATGAACAAGGATACCGATGGCGCCTGGAAAATCGACGGTTGCCAATTACTCGAAACCACCACCATTGCAGTGTAAACAGGGACAGTAAAGGTAGGCGCATTTCCAGCATTCTTGATGATGGCTTTGCCATTCAGCCGGCAAGAAATAATGCTGATTTTTTGTAAGTGAATGGTGTCTATCGGATCCTTGCGCGCATGCGTGCTGCGCAGGTAACTGACAAAGGAGGTTGAAATGACCCGCAAGTATGTAGATTGCCGTGAATACCCTAGCGAAATGAATTGCTCGGTGGCCTTAAGTGCTGATACTGATGAAGAATTGCTGGAAGCTGCCGTCCAGCATGCTGTCGCCATCCATCATCATGAAGACACGCCGGAATTGCGTCAGCAGGTCAAGCAGCTTTTCAGGGAAGGCTCCCCGCCGGTACAAAGGCCGATGGCTACGACCTAGCACTGAGTGCTGGCAAGGGTGCCAAGTGCAAGAGCCGGCGTGCCGGTCGAGAATTGAGGGGTAAAGAGGCGTAGCGTGCATGCCTGCACTAATCCCGCACACACAAGGTGCATAGGTGCATCCAGCTAGGGAATTGTTTTAAGAATTTACGGCAGAACGTATGCATGTCCTGCCATGACTGGCGCGTTTGCCATGCAGGTAGATCAGTCTGGTGATGCGCAGGGAGAGGGTCGGCATCAGCCGTATGCGCCGCCGGTAAACAACAAATCCAGTGTGCGGGCAATCACGGCGATCAGCGAGACAGCGCCTATGCCGGTAGTCAATACCAGCACCACTGCCAGCAAGCCACCGGAGCTGGATTGCTTGCCTGAACCGGCATTCAGCGCCGGGTCCCACTTTTCATCCGGTGTCAGTCCGATGACCAGTGCTTCCAAAAATCCAGCCAGGGCTGACAGGATCAGGGGACTGGCAGTCAGCATCAGAGGCTGCTCAGGCCAGATACGCATGGCAATCCCGGTCAGGAGCAGGCTGGATAAATGCACCCAGCCCCAGCGGTCGGTCATCCCCTTCATGTAAAACCGATGCATTCCGACGCTGCCCAGCAGCGTTGCAAGGAAAGTGGCAAAGGTTTTGTTTTTATGTGTCAGGGCCATGGGAAGGTGCGGGAAAGTGGATCGGTAGTAGGGAACAATCTGTCGGAGCAGCAAGATTGATGCGCAGACAGCATTGTAATAGCTTACGTGGCTTGGCGTGGACATAGCCTAAGCTTTTGATTTGCAAAGAATTTCAGTGTTAATGCAGGTAGAGAGCCTCGAGCGTTGTATTTTTTGTAACAAACTGGCTGGAATCTGGCCCGGGAAGCTGCGCAGTTGTTTGTGAAGGCATAATTGGCTATAATCTAGGGCTTTTTCCGCGTTCGAACACTTTTTGGAAATATTATGGTCGTTATTCGTTTAGCTCGTGGTGGCGCAAAGAAGC
>JAKFFK010000065.1:0-2798 GCA_036675285.1 Paucimonas sp.
TCAAGAACAAGATCCATGAAGTCGGCTGCGACCTGTTCCTGGATATTCATGGCGACGAGGCGCTGCCGTATGTGTTCGTGGCCGGCTGTGAAATGCTGGAAAATTTCAGCGTCCGGCAAGCAACCGAACAACAGGCTTTCATCGAACAGTTCAAGCTGGCCAGTCCGGAGTTTCAGACCAAGGTCGGTTATGGCGCGGGCAAGTATCAGGCCGACATGCTGAAACTGGCCTCCAAATACATCGGCCATACATTTCAGTGCGTGTCGCTGACGCTGGAGCTGCCGTTCAAAGATAACGCCAACCTGCCGGATGCGCGGGTGGGGTGGAATGGCGCGCGCAGCGCCCGCCTCGGGCAAGCCATGCTGCAGCCGATCCTGCAGCATGTCAGCCGGCGTGATTGACGCTTTTTAATGGTTGCATGGCGCGCATGCGCTCTGGCATCGTGCAAATAATGATCAGCATGGTCGTGCGCACAGCGCACGCTACAAATGCCGTTTTGCCGAGCTGGTTTTTTATCAACAGATACATCCATTCAGTTCTCTGACACGCGCATGCCGATCCGGTGTGGGCAGATGATTTGTGCAAACTACATTTGACACCCCGTTGGCAAAGCATCCATTGATGGCAAACCGGCCATGCCAGAGCGGCAATTTGACGCGAATTCATGCCGAATAGCCTACGCAATCTGACAATAAAAACACTTTTCCAAAAATATTTCTACAGAAACAGTTTCCTGAGAGAACGAATTATCCATTGTCCGCTCCAAGCTGGCAGTGACGCTGGCCTGTTGGTTTTCTGTTGGTTCGCGTTCTCGCACAAATGGCAATTAAGTCATGTGCGCAAAAAAATATCAATAACGAACCGGGATTTCAACATGTATCCATCGACAAAGTCAGCCGCCATTGGTGCTGGCGCCAGCAGTGCAGGTTTTTTCCATGCAGTGTGCGAAAAGCGCTTGCAGCTCCGTCATCGCCGTCTTGCCTATTCGGTAGCATTGCTGCTGCTGATGGCGGCCGGCGCCAGGCCGGTAGCGGCGGCAACAGCAACTGAAGAGCCGTTCCTGAATCTGCGGCCGATTAACCAAAAGCAGTTCTGGGTGAATTTTGGCGGTCTGTCGCAGCATTTTGAAGGTGCCGAAAGATTCAACCAGCAAAATTTCGGTTTCGGGGTCGAATATCAAACCGATCCGACCAGGTATGTGGTGCTGGGCGAATACCAAAATTCCGTGCACAAGAACACCCGCTACATTGGCGGCGCCTGGATGCCGCTGAAGTTCGGGATAGTCAAGCTGGGCGCGATCGGCGGCGCGGCGGATGGCTACCCCAAAATGCGCAACGGCGGATTTTTTCCGGTGGTGCTGCCGGTAGTGGCGATCGAAACCAAACATGTGGGCGCCAACTTTGTCATCATGCCCAGCGTGGCGGATAAGGTCAGCGGCTGCATTGCGTTGCAGCTCAAATACCGGTTTCAATAGCGGCAAGCGATCCGGTCGCCATGCGCTCAGGCCATCACCCTGGCGGCCGTAAGTAGCTCTTGGCGTTCAGTGCAAATGAGTCGGCGCTTGCTCTGCATCTTCCGGCATTTCGGCGTGCACCAGCTCGCCTTCCAGGTCACAGTACAGAGGCGCATCGCAATCGTCGCAAAATTCCATCGGGAAAAACTCTTCCAGGTGCTTGATGTGGACGATGCCCGCTTCCCTGAGGTTGGCAACGATCTGCTGCACCGGGTCGAGCATCGCAGTCGCGCTGCCGGCAACGTCTAATGCGCCGGCTGTGTCCTCGGCGGCATCTTCTTCGCCATACAGTGGCCAGACCAGCCCGTACACCACCTCCATACCTGGGCGCAGCAGATAGCTGATCCGGTATTCATCGATCTGCCCCTCAGCTGATGCCGGGTCGCCAAATCCGGCAATCACTGCGCTCAGGCGATCCGGCGCGACACCCAGCGTATTGGTCAAGAAATGCGCTGCTGCTTTGACCGAGGCCGGACGGATTTGCTTGTCAGCTTCGCGGCACGCCATGAAGTAGGCTTCCGGCAACAGCAGGTCGATCCCGCAACCCGGCAGCAGTCGCTCGACATTGGGCATGGCTTGCGTGCGCCATTGTTCATGTGCAATGGTCCGGTCCTCAGGGTTGACCGATGCCTGCCAGCGAAACAGTGGAGCGTCGACCGGCACCACCACGACCGCGAGCAAATACCGGGTATCGGCCAGGAACGGCACGGTATCCGGGATGCTGGCCGGAGCAGGCAGCGGCGTGCCGGTCAGCGCGGCTTGCGTCATGCGCACAGTGGCGGCCAGCGTGTCTGCGTGGGTGCGCGGCAACTGATCGATCGAGTACAGCACCGGCGCCATCGCCAGCCGTGCGTCGGGCGCCAGCACATGCGCATTCAGATGCGCAGTAAGTGTCATCAGCATGTCGCCGGAAATCGCGCCGGAGGCAATCCCGAAACGGGTCCAAGCAAGGATCGGCGCGGCAATCAACAATGCCTGGTACTGCTTGCCTTCATGTTCGATCGTGCAGGATTCACTGGCTGCTTCTACGGATTGCACCAGTGCTTCATAGGCTTCGGATTTGGACTTGAACAGATGCTCGAGCGCGGCGTCGATGCTGTCCTGATGGCCTTGCTTCAGTAATTTGTTGAGGAGCGCGTCCAGGTCGCGCTCCCAGGCACGTTCTTCCAGCCGGCTGAAGGCTTGCACGATCCCCTTGGTAAAAGTGATCAGGCGCTGGCTATCGGCGGAAAGGCGGGGAGAGCTACTCTTGAACGAGCGACGCATGGCAGGATCAGTATGAAAG
>JAKFFK010000128.1:0-2796 GCA_036675285.1 Paucimonas sp.
CCGGTGCTTACGTTACATTGCAAATGTAAGAACTACAACACATCGGGGTGAACCATGAAAGTCTCTGAAATATTGAAGGTCAAGGGCGATATTCTGTACACGGTAACGCCTGACTCACCGATGCTGGAAGCCGTGCATACGATGGCGGAAAAAGACATCGGCTCGCTGGTGGTGATGGAGTTTGGCACGCTGGTCGGAATGCTGAGCTTTCGTGAAGTCATGAAAACCATGGATCGCAACAATGGCTCGGTCGGCAATGACACCGTGCGCAAGCATATGGATGACCATCCGATCACCATTACGCCGGATACTGAAGTCAACGAAGTGCGTCGCATCATGCTGGACAAGCATGCACGCTACGTGCCGGTCATGGAAGCCAGGACCCTGCACGGCGTCATCTCGTTTTACGATGTGGCAAAAGCAGTACTGGAAGCACAAAGCTTCGAGAACAAGATGCTGAAAGCTTATATCCGCGACTGGCCGGCCGAAGGCGACGAATAAGATTCTTGCGGCAGTCGATCTGCTGCATTCAGAGAGCCGTTCATTGCAATTCACCGTTGCAATGAACGGCTTTTTCATGCCTGCGCTCCACTGCAGCGCAGCGTGAGACGATCGGTAGCAGTTTATGCAACCTCATAAAAATCGATAACAATCGCGCCAAGCCCGATTACACTTGGCGAAACTGTATATTTCCGACATTTAAATTTATCTTGTAAATTGTGACATGAGCCAATCCAGTCAATTCTCACTGTTCAAGCAGCGTCGTTTCAGCCCTTTTTTCTGGACCCAGTTTTTCGGCGCATTCAATGACAATGTGTTCAAGACAGCGCTGCTGACGATACTGACCTACGATACGCTGAGCTGGACCGACATGGATCCGGGGCTGCTGAATAACCTGATTCCCGGCCTGTTCATCCTGCCGTTCGTGCTGTTTTCGGCGACAGCAGGCCAGCTGGCCGACAAGTTTGAAAAGTCGCGCCTGGTGCGCTATGTGAAGCTGCTGGAAATTCTGATCATGGGGATTGCCGCCGTCGGCTGGATGACGCATAACCTGTGGCTACTGATAGGCGCGGTGGCTGGCATGGGCTTGCATTCCGCAATGTTTGGCCCGGTCAAATATGCCTATTTGCCGCAGCACCTGAAGCAGGATGAACTCATCGGCGGCAATGGACTGGTCGAAATGGGCACCTTTGTCGGCATCCTGCTGGGCCAGGTGCTGGGTGCGGTGCTGGTGGTCTACCAGCCGGGCGGGATCGAAATGGTCACCGTCGGCACGATTGTTTTCGCCATCATCGGCTGGCTGGCCAGCCGTGCAATTCCCGATTCCCCAGCAGCGCAGCCGGATCTGCAGATCAACTGGAATCCGGCGACCGAAACGGTGCGCAATATCCGTTTTACCCGCCAAAACCGCCCAGTATTCCTGTCAGTGCTGGGCAATTCCTGGTTCTGGTTCTATGGTGCGATGCTGCTGGCGCAATTTCCTGTCTATGCAAAATCCGTTTTGCATGGCGACCACAGCGTGTTCGTGCTGCTGCTGACGGCATTTTCGCTCGGGGTCGGCTCCGGCTCGCTGTTGTGTGAACGCCTGTCCGGGCACAAGGTAGAAATCGGCCTGGTGCCATTCGGTTCGATCGGCTTGACGGTGTTCGGTTTCGACCTGTTTCTGGCCAGCCAGGGGTATGTCAATACCGCCACAGTCGACTTTGCCGGCTTTGTCCAGCAGTCGGGCAGCTGGCGCATCCTGTTCGATTGCACCATGATCGGGGTCTTTGGCGGCTTTTATATCGTGCCGCTGTTTGCCCTGATCCAGACCCGCTGCGATCCGCAGCATGTTTCGCGCACGATTGCCGGCATGAATATCATGAATGCCTTGTTCATGGTGGCAGCGGCCCTGGTGGCGATGGTCCTGCTGAAAATGGGCTTTTCCATTCCCGAAATTTTCATGGCTACCGCGCTGATGAATGCGGTGGTGGCGATCTATATTTTCTCGCTGGTCCCCGAATTCCTGATTCGCTTCATTGCCTGGCTGCTGATCCATACCATCCATCGGGTGCGCTGGATCGATACCGACCGCATTCCGCAGCAGGGCGCGGCGGTTTTGGTATGCAACCATGTCAGCTATGTCGATGCTATCGTGATCATGGCGGCCAGTCCGCGGCCGATCCGTTTCGTCATGGATCACCGCATTTTCAAGATTCCGGTATTGTCCTGGATTTTCAAAACCGCCAAGGCGATTCCGATTGCGCCGGCCAAAGAAGATCCCTGGCTGATGGAAAAAGCCTTTATCGATATTGCGCAGGCGCTGCATGAAGGCGAGCTGGTGTGCATTTTCCCGGAAGGCAGGCTGACTGCCAGCGGCGACTTGAATGAATTCCGCGGCGGCATCCAGAAAATCATCGACCGCACCCCGGTGCCGGTGATCCCGATGGCCTTGTGCGGCTTGTGGGGCAGCATGTGGACGCGCAGTGCCGGCAATCCATTTGGCCGTTCGTTCAAGCGCGGCCCGCTGTCACGCCTGGCACTGGTGGTCGGCCAGCCAGTGGCGCCGATGCAGGCGACGCCGGAATTTCTGCAGCAGCAGGTGGCGGCATTGCGCGGCGACTGGAAATAGTGACGCCGCGCGCAAGGGCGCGTTGCTGCCTGTTTCGAATCGACAAATGGCCTTCGGGATCGGCATGACGCTGGTAAAATGAAGTCTTTCCGTCATTCTCGGCCCTGATCATGTCTGGCAATACCTTCGGCACCTTATTTACCGTTACCACCTTTGGCGAATCCCATGGCAAGGCAATCGGCTGC
>JAKFFK010000199.1:0-16501 GCA_036675285.1 Paucimonas sp.
GGAAACGTTACTTAGCAAAAATTTCTCGCCGGTACCGTGCGCTCCAGATTTTCTGGTTCATGTTTTTTGATCGGTATGTCCCTGTCCGCACAAGCGGGCCTTCATGACGGCGAGAACGTCAGTCTGCCGAAGAAGCTGCAACAGCTGCTTCTTGGCCGCTTTTAAAAGGACTTTGACCGTATGCCGAATTTACGCATCTCTCCCCACAAACCCGGACCTGGCTGGAAGATCGGCTTGTCGATCGCCGCCACGATTTGCAGCATGAGTCTGATGACCAAAAGCTGCATCGCACAAGTGCCGCCGCTCGATCCCGCGCTGAACGAAGAAGTCGTGATGATTGCGGTAGAACCCAACCTGGCGCGCAAGAGCACCAAACCGGGCAAATCGAGCGGCGCCGATGTCGCCGATGCTGCCGGCAGTGTTCCGGTTGCACGCGTTACGCCCGGCTGGATCGGCGAATTGGAAACCACCATTTTCAAGCCGCCGGGAGAAGGCCCTTTTCCGGTGCTAGTCTTGAACCATGGTAAGGCACTGGGCAATCCGCGCGGGCAGGAGCGTGCACGTTTCATGACCATCAGTCGCGAATTCGTCAAGCGTGGTTATGCAGTGGTGATCCCGATGCGGTCCGGCTTTTCCAAGTCCACCGGTGACTATGTCGAACAACATTGCAACATGACCGCCAACGGCCAGATCCAGGCTAATGATTTACAGGGCGTGCTGGAACATACGGTATTGCAGCCATGGGCGGACAAGGATCGCATCCTGGTCGCCGGCCAATCCTATGGGGGCTTGACGGCCATGGCCTTTGCGACGCGTGACTTTCCTGGCGTGAAAGGCGTGATCAATTTCGCCGGTGGCTTGCGCACCACCGATGGCGGCTGCCAGTGGCAGGCGTCGCTGGTGCAGGCCTTCGGACTGTATGGCGGCCAGTCACGCGTGCCAAGCATCTGGTTCTATGGCGAAAATGATAGTTATTTCAATCATGGTCTGGCGCGGCAAATGCATGATGCCTATACCCGTGCCGGCGGCAATGCGACCCTGGTGGCATTCGGCCCGTTCAAGCACGATGCGCATGCAATGAGCGGCAGCCGCGATGGTATCGGCATCTGGTGGCCGGAAACGGAAAAATTCCTGCGCCACATAGACATGCCGACTGATGAAATTTTTACGATCGCGGAGCGGCCACAGCCGATCAAAAGCGATTATGCAGCACTCGACAATATTGAGGCGATACCGTTTTTGAAAGACACCGGTCGCGAGCAATATCGGGCATTCCTGGAAAAATCGCTGCCGCGCGCATTCGCGCTATCGCCGACCGGCGCCTGGAGCTGGACCGAAGATGGCGACGACCCGGCAGAACGGGCGCTGGCCAATTGCGAAAAAAGCAGCGAACTGCCGTGCAAGCTGTATGCGATCGACGATTATGTGGTGTGGGATAACAAGACCTGAACCCCGGCAACGGAATTCATTCTAAAAAAAGCCTCCCGGATTCTGGTCCGGGAGGCTTTGTTCATTGTGCCGGGTTGGCATTCATGCGGCCATGCTGCCGACTCCGAATCGAAAACATTGGGACTGCTGGTGCGATTAACCGCCCTCACATTTCGCTGCGGTCTGAACGCTGGACTCAGCCGTTCCCGCGCCGCAAACGCCGTCTCAGACTTTCCCGGCTTCCTTCAATACTTCATGCGCGGCGCGAAATGCCTCGACCGCCAGCGGTACGCCGCAATACACGGTAGCGTGTAGCAAGACTTCGCGGATTTCATCGACGGTCGCACCATTGTTCAGGGCGCCGCGGACATGGCCCTTCAATTCATGCGAACGGCCGAGCGCAGTCAGCATCGATAGCGTGATCAGGCTGCGGGTTTTGAAATCCAGCCCTTCGCGGCACCAGACCGTGCCCCAGGCGTTGCGGGTAATGTATTCCTGCAGCGGCCGGGTAAATTCATCGAGATTGGCAAATGCCTTGTCGACAAAGGCATCGCCCATTACTTGCTTGCGAACTTCCAGGCCATCCTTGTATTGCTCATCCATAGTCAATTTCCTGATCAATCAATCACCGTCGCAAGATACGCGAACCCGTCATCCCGGTCAATCTCCGCAGAGGCTAGTCTGGATGCCAGAATCTTGTCGAAAAACCGAATTATTTCAAACGCTTACAGGATTTTCGACGACACAAAATGGTCCATGCTGTACCCCGATCGTCTCAGCCCGTTTCCTGTACAATCCGCCCATCATGAATGCCCCGCAAAACCTGTTTTCCACCGCCCTCAACGAGGCCCGCCGCCCTGCCGCCCCTTTCCTGCCCATGTCTCGCCAGGAAATGGATGCGCTCGGCTGGGATCGCTGCGATATCATTCTGATAACAGGCGATGCCTATATCGACCATCCAAGCTTTGGCATGGCGCTGATCGGACGTTTGCTGGAAGCGCAAGGATTTCGGGTCGGCATCATCAGCCAGCCGGACTGGCAATCGGCCGAGCCATTCCGCGTGCTCGGCAAGCCAGCGCTGTATTTTGGCATCACCGCCGGCAACATGGATTCGATGGTCAATCGTTATACGTCGGATCGCAAGATTCGCTCCGACGATGCATATACCGCCGGCGGCGAACCAAACAAGCGCCCTGACCGCGCCGTCACCGTGTATGCACAACGGGCGCGCGAAGCCTACGCCGATACGCCGATCATCATCGGCAGCATCGAAGCGAGCCTGCGCCGGATTGCCCATTACGACTACTGGTCCGACAAGGTGCGCCGTTCGGTGCTGCCGGACTCCAAGGCCGATATTTTAATTTTCGGCAATGCCGAACGCGCATTACTGGACCTGACGCACCGACTGGCGGCCGGGGAATCGATCAAGTCGATCCGCAACCTGCGCGGCACCGCATTCATGGTGCCCCCCGGCTGGAAACCGGCCGACGACTGGACCGAAGTCAACTCCACCCGCATCGATACGCCCGGCAAGATCGAACAGCATGTCGATCCGTACCTGATGGAACCGGAAAAGAAGGACAGCTGCGCCACCGCATCCGCAAGCCCGGAGTCCGTCGTCAAGCCGATCAAGATCATGAGCCGCGAAGAGCGCCAGGCAGCCCTGAAAGAACAGCGCGACAAGAGCGTGGTGCGGCTGCCATCCTACGATGCCGTCAAGGACGACCCGGTCATGTACGCCCACGCTTCGCGCGTATTTCATCTCGAATCCAATCCCGGCAATGCGCGCGCGCTGGTGCAGGCGCACGGCGAGCGCGACGTCTGGCTCAATCCGCCGCCGTTGCCGCTGGCCATGGAAGACATGGATTACGTCTACGACATGCCGTACGCGCGTGGCCCGCATCCGAGTTATGGCAAAGCCAAGATCCCGGCCTGGGACATGATCCGCTTTTCAGTCAACATCATGCGCGGCTGTTTTGGCGGCTGCACCTTTTGCTCGATCACCGAGCATGAGGGGCGCATCATCCAGAGCCGCTCCGAACCATCGATCCTGCGCGAAATTGAACTGATCCGCGACAAGACCAAAGGCTTTACCGGCACCATTTCCGATTTGGGCGGACCAACCGCCAACATGTACCGCCTGGCCTGCAAAGACAAGAAAATCGAGGAATCGTGCCGCCGGCCATCGTGCGTGTATCCGACCATTTGCTCGAACCTCAACACCGACCACAGCAAGCTGATACAGCTGTACCGCAAAGCGCGCGCGATCCCCGGCATTAAGAAAATCCTGGTCAGCTCAGGGCTGCGCTACGACCTGGCGGTGCGTTCGCCGGAATACGTAAAGGAACTGGTCACCCACCACGTCGGCGGCCTGCTGAAGATCGCACCGGAACATTCCGAAGAAGGTCCGTTGTCGAAGATGATGAAGCCCGGCATGGGCGCCTACGACCGCTTCAAGGAATTGTTTGACAAGTATTCGAAGGAAGCAGGCAAGGAACAATACCTGATTCCGTACTTCATCGCCGCGCATCCGGGTACCACCGACGAAGATATGCTGAATCTCGCGTTGTGGCTCAAGAAAAACGACTTCCGGCTCGACCAGGTGCAAACTTTCCTGCCGACGCCGATGGCGCTGGCGACCACCATGTACCATTCACGCAAGAATCCGCTGCACAAGGTCACCGAGGATTCCGAAGTCGTCGATACGCCGCGGCTGGGCAAGGTTCGAAAATTGCACAAGGCCTTCCTGCGCTATCACGATCCGAAAAACTGGCCGATCCTGCGCGAAGCCTTGCAAGCCATGGGCCGGTCTGACTTGATCGGCAGCGGCGAACGCTGTCTGGTGCCGAGAAATACCGCGTCAACACCAGGCCTGGTAGCGCTTGAGCGGCGCAAGGAAACGCCGGGGCCAGCAAGAGTCGCCAAAAAATTCGGCATGCCCAAGCCGCGTGACGGCGCAGCAATTTCCCGCAAGCCAGCCAGCGGGCATCCGGCCCGCAAAACCAGCCCGGTGACGGCCAAGGGCGGCCGAAAATAATCCCCCTTGCAGTAATAACCGCCCTTTATTGCTGCGCAGGGCTGCGCCCTACTGAGATAGGTTCTACGCTTCAGGCCGCTAACGGCATATCATCCAGGCGCCCGCGATAAAGCGCAGCAATCAGGTCCGACTGGGTCAATACGCCCGCCAAACGGCCACCGGCATCTATCACTGGAACGTGATGCTTGCCCTGGTTCGACAATAAAGGCACCAGTTCGACAATGTGGGTATCGGTACTGACCGTTTGCACTGCAGTGGTCATGATTTGCCCGACCACTTCCGGTTTTTGCGAATGGGTGTTACGGGTACGGCGGATCAATTGACGAAGCTTGTCGTTAAAGCTGCCGTATTTATCCAGATTGGCATGCTTCATGAAATCGACCAGGGTTACGATGCCGATCAGCCTGCGCGTTGAATTAATCACCGGCAGCGCCTTGACCCGATGCCAGCGCAGCAAGGTCCATGCTTCTTCCAGCGTGGTGCCGAATTCGACCGTGACCACATCGCGCGACATGATGTCGGCACAGGTGATCTCGCCAAAACGACGGCGGTAGGCATGCATTTCCGTTTGCAGAAATATGTCTTCCAGGTCGTCGCGGCTCACGTCCAGCACCTGGTTGTATTGCTTGAGCACTTCATCCAGATCTTCCGGCGTGAAGCCGAGCCGGTCGATCGGCAATGCATCTGCAGTATGGTGAACATTGGCATGCTCGGGATGCGATGCATGCGGATAACGACGGCCGGTGGCATTGTTGAAGAACAGCGCCAGCAGCAACAGCATGCCGGAATTGATTGCCACCGGCATGAAGACAAACTCGTAACCCAGCGCATGAATCTCCGGGCCGCCCAATACCGCTGTCAGCGCCATCGCGCCGCCGGGCGGATGCAGGCAGCGCAACGCGAACATGCCGCCGATCGCTGCCGCCATCGCGACCGCCGCTGCCCAGACCGGGTCACCAATCCAGTGCGCGCAAGTGACGCCGATGGCCGTCGACAGCATGTTGCCGCCAACCAGCGCCCAGGGCTGCGCCAGGGGGCTGGCCGGCACCGCAAACAGCAACACTGCCGACGCGCCCATCGGCGCAATCAGCATCGGAATATTGACGGAAGAACCCAGCGCCAGCTGGGTCACCAGGCCAGTGGCCAGAATGCCGAGCAGCGCCCCACAACAGGCGCGTAGCCGTTCATTGCCATTGACCGCAACCCGCCCCGGCACAAATGTTTTTAGCCAGGACCAGACTGTCCTGATGCGTGATCCATTGCTACGCATATTCAATCATGTAAAAAAATGCAAAGCCCGAGAGTGTACACTGAGACGCCCCACACTGGTGCATCCATGCAGAGAAATTTTGGACTTCAAGCGGCACGGCGCTGGCCGGATTAGGGTCCAGGTGTTAGAATACTAATCACAATTTATTTGTATCTGCTGCCTGCATGCGCGCACCGCACACCATTCGCCCTTCATCCCGCACCCTGATTGCCGCATTGCTGGCGATTGTGGTCCTGTGCGCGCAGTGGGTGGGATTAAGCCACCGCATCGCACACGCCGGCTTGCAGCAATCTGCAGTTTCGTCCCTGATGCAGGCAGATAATCCTTTTGACAAGTCGGCCGAGCACTCCTGCATTCTGTTCGATGCGGCAACGTTGGCTTCCGGCGTCAACACACCACCCTATACCGCTGCCCTTCTTCCTGGCGCGCCGGTGCTGGCATTGTGGCTTGCCTTTGCCTCGTGGGATGCGCCGCTGCGCTGCCATTTTTCATCCCGCGCTCCTCCACTGGCCTGATTTCCCGCGTATTAACCAGCCTCGGCTGACTTGACCGCTTGCTGCAAGCCGGTCTTCGCATCCATTATTTTTTGGGAAATCATCATGAACTTCCAACGTACGCCTTTGTCGCGCGCGATTTTATCCATTCTCTTCGCCGCTCCGGTTACCGTGTTCGCGCAGGTCGAAGAAAAATCGCTGCCTGCCGTTGTAGTAACCGCCACCCCATTCAGTGCCAATGAAGACACCCAAATCCTCACACCGGCAAAAATCCTGGCCGGCGACGAATTGCGCAACAAGCTCGGCACATCGCTCGGCGATACCCTGTCACGCGAACTGGGCGTGTCGGCCTCGGCCTTCGGCGCCGGCGCATCGCGCCCGATCATCCGTGGCCTCGAAGGGCCGCGCGTCAAAATTCTGCAAAACGGCATGTCGGTGTCGGATGTCTCCAGCCTGTCCAACGACCATGCGGTCGGCGCCGATATGGCGACCGCGCGCCAAGTCGAAATCCTCCGCGGCCCGGCCGCGCTGCTGTATGGGTCGGGCGCCATCGGCGGGCTGATCAATGTGGTCAACGAGCGCATTCCCAGCATGCTGCTGCCAAAACCAATTGGCGAAGCGGAAGTGCGTTTCAGCTCGGTGGACCAGGGGAAAAGCGCAAGCGTGTCGGCAGACGGCGCCGCCGGCAGGATCGGCTTGCATATCGATGCCAACCTGCGCGAGTCGGACAACTACCGGATCCCGGGCTTTGCGACACTTAACGATCCGGATTCGGCATCTGGCCGCCTGCCCAGTTCCTTCACTCGGCAGCATAGCCTGGGCATCGGCGCATCCCATGTCGATAACTGGGGGCACATCGGCGCATCGGTGGGGATGCTCGACGACCACTATGGCATTCCGACCGAAGAACGCGCATTCATCGACTTGAGCAAAACCCGCTACGATATAGATGGCTTGATCAAGCAGCCGCTGGAAGGATTGGCTTCGTTCAAGTTCAAGCTGGGCGCAACCGACTACCGGCATACCGAAAAAGAGCAGGGTGGCACACCTGCCACCAATTTCTTGAACCGCGCGCTGGAAACCCGCCTGGAAGCAAGTCATCTGCCGCTCGCCGGCTGGCAAGGCACCTTCGGCTTGCAGGCCGAAAACAGCAAATACTCTGCACTGTCTGCAGCTACCGGCACACCCGATGCAGTGCCCGTGACCCGCTCGACTTCGCTGGCTGCCTTTCTGGTCGAGGAACGCGATTTCGGTCCGGTGCGCGCCAGCGCCGGCCTGCGTCTCGAATCGGTCAGGCGCACACCCGATGCCGGCTTGCCGGAGCGGCGTTTCAATCTCAGTTCCACCTCGATCGGCGGCTTGTGGACTGTCGCACAGGGCTATGGATTGGGCGCGACTTTTTCGCTGGCGCAACGGGCGCCGACCACTGAAGAACTGTATTCGAATGGTCCGCATGAATCGACTGCCAGCTTCGATATCGGCAACACGGCACTACGCAAGGAAACCTCCCGCAACCTCGAAGTCAGTGTGCAAAAGACTGAAGGATTGGTACGCTGGAAAGCCAACCTGTTCCAAAATCAGGTCAGCAATTTCATTTACGGCCTTAACACCGGCATCAGCGTCGATGATGCCGGCGCGGCTGATCCGGGCGGTGAATTCACGCAGCGTTTCTGGTCGCAGGCCGACGCCACTATTCGCGGTGCGGAAGCCGAAATCAGCTATAACCTGCGCGGCGACGGCATGTCAGTGCGCGGCTTTGCCGACACTTCGCGCGGCACGCTCGATGACATGGGCAGCTTGCCGTTGCAGCCGGCCACGCGGTTTGGCATCGAGTTCGGCTACAGGGAAGGCTCGTGGCGCAGCGGCATGTCGCTCTTGCGCGCACAAAGGCAGGAACGGCTGGCCAGTTTTGAAGCCATGGCCACGCCGAGTTATACGCAAGTCGATGCCAATCTGGCTTACACCCAGCGCCATGGCGGCAACCGGGTCACCTGGTTTGCGATTGCAAGAAACCTGCTGAACCAGGATATCCGGGTATCGACTTCGGTATTGAAGGATGTCGCCCCGCTGCCTGGCCGTAACCTGACCGTGGGCGTGCGTGTGAAATTTTGACGCTCTGAACGGCATGGCTTGCCGGTGGCAGTTTCCGGCAAGCCGAATCTCAACGGGTCACGCGCCAAGCGCCAAGCACTTTAATTGCGCGCATGCGACAGGTGAAAGCTTTCGATACCTTCAAATGCCGACAATTCCCGCGCCAGGTCAGCAATCTGCGCCTGATTTCTCTTGTTGGCAATCGCAACGAAACTCCACTCCGTTTTGCCGTCCTTGAAATTGATGGCAATCGAGCCGCTTGCCACGTCATAGCCACGTTCCAGCGCAAGCTGCCGCAGCCGATCTTCGCGCGGCGCAAAATCCTTCTTGAATTGCAGTATGAAGGAAACCGCTTGCCGCGAGGGTAGCCAGCTCTGCAATTTGGAAACAAAGATCATGCAAGCCGCAGTCAGCAAGGCCAGCAAAATGGCCGCAGCATAAAATCCGATGCCCACCATCACGCCAATCGCAGAGGAAGCCCAGATCGAAGCTGCGGTGGTCAAGCCGCTGATGCTCAAGCCTTCCTTCATGATGACGCCGGCGCCCAGAAAGCCAATACCGGTCACAATGCCTTGAATGATGCGGGTTGGATCGGGTCCGACCATCATGGCCGAGTAGCCGCCATACCAGGCAGCCGGATAACCGGCAATCACGGTCAGTGCGGCAGACGCCATGCAGACCAGGCCGAAAGTACGCATGCCGGCGGCGCGGCCATGATAAGAGCGCTCGTAGCCGACGAACAGGCCCAGCAGCAATGCGCCCAGCAGGTTCAGGAATACCACGATGTTGATATCAAACTCGTGCCCGGACCAATAGGCCGCCAACGATTCCAGCGACAGCAAATCCATGCAATCTCCCAGGTAAATCAATGATGGTGGCTTGAACTGCCAGCAGGCGGCGCCAGCAGTAATGGCTTGCAGCCGGATATTGGATGCCACCTTGGGAAAAGATACCTGAATTGTGCACCCAGACCAAATAAATCTGCAGCCGGTTCCCAGTGAAGCGTCGTTTTTTGGCCCGACTGGCGAATTGCTGTTGTGCCGTGTTCCATCCCTTGTACTTCGGCGAAGCGTGAGCCGGCTGCCGGCATCAGCCTATGCCGGCAGGCCATGACTGGCCAATATGCCGGCAATCCGTTGGCGCATGCGCTTGACATGCGTTCCATCCCAATACACCTGGCTGCAACCGGCGCAAATGAAAAAATTCAGCTTGCATGCGCTGTTGCAGGTAGGCAGGCGATGCTGTACCTGCTGCTTTTCCACCGGACGCAACAGGCCATTGCATCTCAGGCAGCGGCTCAGCGGCCGAGCCTTGCCCGCCAGCCGGTAACGATCGATCACTGCAGCCAATTGCGCATCGGGTGCGGTGGCATACAGATAGCAGCCCCGCGCAATCGACTTGCGGATCAACAAATCACGATCGCGGCTCAGGACGATCCGGTTTTCTGCCACAGCGATACGAACTACATCGTCATCGGAAAGCGCATTGCCATAGAGCACATCAAAACCCAGCATGCGCAAATCGCGGGCAAGCCGGCCCAGATGAGCATCGGCGATAAAGATGCAGTCACCCGGCTGCCGTAGCGAACCGGGGAGAAAATCCGTGCAAGCGAGCAAAGAAAACCATGGATAGACACTGACGCGGTCATCCTCCTGAAGACGATACGACCAGTCGACTGGCTGCCCATTCAACAGAATCAACTCGACTTCGGTATGCGGCACGCCGAGCGCTTCAATCATGTGCTTGACGGTCGCATCCTGTGCGCAGGCTTGTAAAAATGATCGCTGCCGGCACGACGAATGGATGAACCGGTTGAGTTCGGCATAAAAACGAAAATACACGAGTGCCACGATATCGGCAAACCTTTCGAACGCCTGGCAAAACCCTCGCACTTCACACGACGGAAAACAGGCAAGATAGTGAATCATCTGCCTGAAAAAATTGGCAGCCGCCATACTCACCGATGCGAACGGACCACTGCTTGACGCTGTCACCCCTGCATGCCATGTTCAGCGCCTGCTTTACTGACTTGAAGCGGCATGTCAAGCGGCACGTGCAAACTGGTTGGCGGCAGCGATCAAATTGTTCTCAAGCGCATCCAGGAATTGCCGGCTGATTTCGGTTACCTGTTCATAACCGGCGTTTGCATGATCGAACACGATGCGCATGAAATTACTTACACGATTCAATCCCATCGGCGCATTCCTTGATACATCAGCAGCCAGCGCGATTGCTTCATTACTGGTTTCGCTGATCTGGCTTCCCAACAAATCCATTAGTTCCGATTGTGTGCCGGCGACGATGCCCGCAGTATGGTAACCGTAAGCAATTGCTCTCCTAGAAACGTTTTGTGCATGGGCCAACATCAGTGAAGAGCACTCTTGTGGACTGCGTGCAGAAAGCGAGGCCATAAGCGTGCGGTCTATCTCCTGCAGCGAAACCTGACAAGCATGCATGTTTAAATCCAGAAATCTCTGCGCACTCTCCAGGATAGCGTTTCCCAATCTTGTATTCAGGTCGATCTGGGTTTCGGCATTGGATTGACTGGCGTCGGAAAAATGGTCGCGTCGGGTAAACATACTGATCTCCTTTGCATGAAAAAAGACTGCAAGCGTTTACTGACTGATACAGAGTAATTGTAGAAGCCGAGCCATCGAAAGCAAGATTTTCTTGTGCGACGCATCAAAATAATAAACCAGAAAATTCATGCCTGAAGAAACGCCGACCGGTTCACCAGTTGGCCAGCTTTCACGAATTTTGAGATGGCAACGAGGTGCGTCACCCGCTTCAAGCCTGACTGGCAGCTGTTTGCATTTCTGATCTATTACCTGTCAACCATGACAAAGCACCCAATCCCGCTGCGCGACCGCTGGCAAAACAGGCGGTCAATAGGTAGCCGCCGGTCGGTGCTTCCCAGTCGAGCATTTCCCCCGCGCAAAATACCCCTGGCAAAGCGTGCAACATCAAGTGTTCATCCAGCGACTCGAACTTGAGCCCGCCGGCACTACTGATTGCCTCATCGATTGGCCGCGTAGCCAGCAGTCGCAGCGGCAGCGCCTTGATAGCGTTGGCAAGGCGAAGCGGATCAGAAAAATCTTCCTTGCTGACAGCTTCGCGCAGCAAACCTGCCTTGACGCCGGCAATCCCGACCCGTCCTTGCAAGTGACTTGCCATCGAGCGCGAACCGCGCGGGTGGGCAACTTCATCGATGACGCGCGCCAGCGTCTTGCCAGGCGCCAGGTCCACATAGACGGTCGCGCTGTCTGTGGCTGCAATCTGCTCGCGCAACGCGGCCGACGCTGCATAAATCAGACTGCCCTCCACGCCTCTGCTGCTGATCATGAACTCGCCTTGACGGCGACAAACAATGCCGTTTTCATCGGTCCAGCTCAATGCAATCGATTTGACTGGATGTCCTGCAAAGCGCGAACTGAAGTGCTCGCTCCAGCCAAGCTCGAACCCGCAATTCGCAGGACGCAAGTCAGCCACATCGGCGCCGCGTTCGCGCAACCATGGCACCCAGGCGCCATCCGAGCCAAGCCGCTTCCAGCTGGCGCCGCCCAATGCCAGCACCACCGCATCGGCTTGTATAGCGAGGTCGCCGTCCGGTGTGGCGAAGCGTAACGTGCTGCTGGCCGCCGGCTCAGCCCAGCCAAGCCAGCGATGACGCATATGGAAATGCACGCCCTGTTCGCGCAGCCGGTGCAGCCATGCCCGCAACAGTGGCGCGGCTTTCATATCGGTCGGGAAAACGCGGTTCGACGATCCGACAAAAGTGGCGATGCCCAGGCCGTGCGCCCAAGCTCGCAGCGCATCAGCGTCGAAGCGATCCAGTAGCGGCGCAATCTGCGTGCGTCGCTTGCCATAGCGGGAAAGGAAAGGCTCGCGCGATTCGGCATGCGTCAGGTTCAGGCCGCCCTTGCCCGCCAGCAGAAACTTGCGCCCGACCGAAGGCATCGCGTCATACAGGTGCACTTGCACGCCATCCCGGCTCAGCACTTCCGCCGCCATCAGGCCGGCCGGACCACCACCGATGACTGCCACTGACCGGCGCGGCCTATTGATAAACTCGTTCATGAACGGATGATACAGGCTGACGACAATTTTGCCGTCCGGGCCTGTCGGAGAAATAACAATTTATGCATCACGCAATCTGCCAATCTGCTTAATCAGGCAAGATGCGGCACCAAGACCCGGGCGCGTCAGGTTTTTTCAGGCGCCAGCAATGCCAGCAGCGCGTCATCCAGATAACACCATTCGCCCTGCTCCAGCCCCAGCGACTCCAGCGTCAGGCGGCCGATGGCGGTGCGCTGCAAGGCGCTGCAATGATTGCCGGCAGCGGCCAGCATTCTTTTGACCTGATGGTACTTGCCTTGTTCAAGCACAATTTCCAGCTGATGCTCGGCGACCATGCGACAGCTCTGGGCTGCCAGCGGCGCCGGTTCATCGTACAATTGCACGCCACCCAGCAACTGCTCGATCAATGCCGGAGTGACCGGATCGTGCGTGGTGGCGACATACAGCTTCGGCACATGGCGCTTGGGCGAGGATTGCGCATGAATGAACGGACCATCATCGGACATCAACAGCAAGCCGGTCGTATCATGATCCAGACGTCCGACCGGCTGCACGTCGCGCCAGGCAAATTGTTCCGGCAACAACGTCAGCACGCCCGGATGATGACTGGGCTTTCGCGAACACTCAAAGTTGACCGGCTTGTTGAGGGCAATATACACGCGTTCACGATACGGCCATGCCTCATCAAACACGGTCAGCACCAGTCCGGCAGTCTCGACCCCGGCCCGGTAGTCAGTGACCACCTCCCCATTGACCGATACTTCGCCATCTTCAATCAATTCGCGGCACCATTTGCGGGTACCAAATCCCTGCGACTGCAGGATGCGGTCCAGATTCAGTTTAGAACTCATTTTTTGCATCGCGGGTTTTGCAACAGGGGATCGGCATTTTTAAAAATATGGTTTGTCATGTAATTCATCAAATACTTCGCAAGCTTTCAAAGTGGCGGGCTTTCCCGGTCAGCGGATCCGTAAAAGCAATCGCCCGTGCCAGCAATTTCAAGGGCAGCGACATATCATCGCCCTTGCACGGCAAGGCGACTGGATAAAAAGCATCGTTGACAATTGGCATTCCCAGCGCGGCAAGATGCACGCGCAGTTGATGTTTCCTGCCGGTGACCGGCCGCAACCGGTACAGGCTCAGTGCACCCCGGCTTTCGATGACATCTATATGCGTCTCGGAATTGGGTTCACCGTCAACTTCCTGCATGCAGAAAAAGGGCTCGCCATCGACCATGCGGCTGCAACGGGTCAGCGGAAAATCAATATCCTGGCGGGTCGGCGCCAACGCTTCATACAGCTTGTCCATCGCACGCTGCTGGAACAGCGACTGATAGCGGCCACGCGTCGCCTTGTTATGCGAAAAAATCACTACTCCAGCCGTTTCCCGGTCGAGCCGATGAATCGGCGTCAAATCATTCAAGCCAGTCTTTTTCTTCAGGCGCACCAACAGCGTTTCATGCAAAAACCGGCCAGTCGGAATCACCGGTAGAAAGTGCGGCTTGTCGGCAACCAGCAGATGCTCGTCCTGAAACAGGATGGCTTCCGCAAACGGAATCGGCGTTTCACCCTCCAGTTCGCGGTAATAAAAAATGCATTCGCGCGGTCGATAAGGACTGTCAGGCGACAATCGCAAACCCTGCCGATCGACGACCTCGCCTTTTTCCATGCGCGCGAGCCAGATTGCTTCGGTTACCGCAGGAAAGCGTGCCAGCAAAAAAGCCAGCATGTTTTCCCATGACTCAAGCGGAAGCCAGAGGTAACTAGGCGCCACGCCATCACGGACCGGCAGAGGCGGCTTCACAATATTTTTCGTCACACACTTGCCCGTATGGCCATGGTTTGCATTACCAGTTCCGGTAAGGATGACTGACCAGGCTGGAATTGAAATAACGGCGATCCTCCGACACATCCATGCCTACCCAATCGGGCAAGTCAATTTGCTGTTCCGGATCGCTCAATTCGACTTCCGCAATGACCAATCCACGATTTTCGCCCAGGAATTCATCGATTTCCCACCGGATCGTGCGATACACGAGCGTGTAGCGGACTTTTTCTATCAGGGGTTTCAGACACAATGCATCCAGCATTTCGTTGGCATCACCCACAGGAATTTCATACTCGAATTCAGCGCGCGCAATCCCGACGGTCGGTCCCTTGACAGTCATGCAACCTCGATCACCGGCAATCCTGACACGCACGGTCCGGTCCTTGTCGATCGACAGATACCCTTGGCGGTAAAGAATTCCCTGGGCAGACTGTTTCCAGTGGTCGCCAATGACGAGAAATTTGCGTTCTATTTCGATGGACATGCAGCATCCCGGACAGTAAATATTGGAGGCGCTCTCCTAAGCAATTGACTGGTTCAATGTACAGAAAGCGGTGCAAATTTTAACATCCGCCGGTCATTAAGCAATTGATCTGCATATTTCAAGTATGCGGTTGCTTGCGCAAACCAACAGATTTACCTCTTATCCATAAAAAATGGCAGCCCGAAGGCTGCCATTTTTCCGTACAAATACTGCTTGAATTTAAGCTTTTTTACGCTTGGCAAACATCAAGCCAAACAGGCCCAGACCAAACAGCGCCAAAGCACCTGGCTCAGGAACCGGGTTGCTGCCGGAGAAAGTGCCGGCTTCGATGAAAACGCCAGAATCCAGAATGTCATCGCCTAGATCCTTAATCAGGAATTCGAACGAATTGGTACCGGTGATACCGGTTGCGAACGCAACCAGCACTGTCGTCAAACCATCGTATTGAGTATCCAGAAACGGCGCAAGAGTGCTGTTGTCAATAAAGTATGCTGAGTTGCTTCCATTGTTGACATTGTTAATGGAGACGATACCAGCACCACCAGGCAATTGTGCAATATTCACACCATTCAAGAGCAATTGAAACTGGTCGTTAAATCCTGAGCCAACGTATTCGTTATATTCTTCAGATGCAAATACGTATTTAAAGAAAACATCGCCGGTAGCGCTGGTGAAATCGAATTTCAGGGAAGTAGTAGTGCCGCCACCAGAACAACCTGATTGGATGTTAGGGCCTGGTGCACAGTTAACCGTACCGGTTGTCAGCAGGACGCCCGAGTCAAAACCAATTGCACTCGCGCCACCTGTAAAGGTGCCGGCTGCAGTTGGAGAGGCAGTCGACAGTACGGCATTGCTGATCGTAACGCCGGAACCGCCCAAGGCGTTTGCCAATGCAGATGCATCAGTGCTAGCAGTGACCACTAATGCACTTGCCGAACTGGCAGCGACTGATAGCAATGTAGCCACCAGGAAAGAATTGAATTTTGAAATCTTCATAATCGTATTCCCTTAAATTTTTATTACTATTGTTCAATAATGAAATCAAAAAATGATTACCGACTCACTTGCATGCGAGAATTATGCCAGCCAAAAATATCTAAAAAAATCAAATACTTAGTGCATTTATATTTCGATGGAAAATAACAATGTAAAAAAATTCGACGAGTCTTTAACACTTTCACAAACGAAGTTTCTACACGGCAATTAACGTAATTGGTTTCTATTCGGTTTATTTTGCTTACGCTAAAGCGCAATAGCTCAAATCACAAACCAGCCATCGCCGATCTCACTTTCGTTGAGGTATTATTCCCGCAGGGTAAAATTTGATCCGCTTTGCCGGATACGCAGCATATGCATCCTGACGCACTTGTAAATGAAGGCCGTTCCCCGCCTCCAGTTGCCGAAGGCGCTGCAAGCTGCCTTTGCCAATAACCCCCACTAGACGACTCCTTGGCGGAATAAATATGCATTCGATGGAAGAAGTAAAAAACATACTGGCTGATACGCTTAATCTGGGCGCACGAAAAGCAAATCTGACGGCCAATACGCCCTTGCTTGGAAATCTGCCGGAACTCGATTCCATGGCTGTCATCCATGTCTTGACGGCGCTCGAAGAGCATTTCGGCATCGTCGTAGACGATGACGACATCAGCGCCAATACCTTTGAATCGGTCGCCAGCCTGAGCGCCTTCGTCGACGGCAAATTGGCGAAATGAGCCTTCGTCAGGAACAGCCACCAGCCCATGCATTTTTCCTGGATGCGACGCCTGGCAAGCGGTTCTGTCTTTTTCATG
>JAKFFK010000001.1:0-16482 GCA_036675285.1 Paucimonas sp.
GGCAATTCGCAAGTCTCTTTCTTTGACGGCAATTATCAAGAGTATGAAGCCGACAAGCGGAAGCGCCTGGGCGAGGAAGGCGCAAAACCGAAACGGGTGCGCTACAAGCCGGTGACCCGTTAATCGCTGTTAATCGCCGCCAGATGCGCCAGTCAATTCAAGATGGTTCATTCAAAAGGGAAACCATGGGAATCAGAATGACAACCCTGGATTCCATTTTACTTTGGTAACGACGCGCAGCGCCTCCAAGTCTTGTATAAAGCAAAAGCTTGCCTGGCCTATACCGGCGGCAATGCATTTGGCGGTGACGACAATGAGTTGATCGGCATTACCGTCGACACCAAAGACGCCCGGGCGACTAGCTTCAGATGCACCGGATCGGGACTGTATGCAGCCTGATCCGGTGCCAATTTATTTCAATCCACCATCTCCTGGTCATGCAGCCATTGCACCAGTTGCCGCAAGCCGTCTTGATTGATCGACATCGAGCTTGACACCAGATCGGCGCCGCCGGTGTCTTCCCTAATCTCGATTTCAATTGCGGCATGGGGATTCGGATGCAGCGTCACCAGCAGCGTTTCATGGCCAATCGCAGTAGTATTCTGGATCATTGCCTGGCGCGAGTCCACGGTTTGAAATGTCGATTGCATGCCTGTCTCCTGATATCTCGGCCAGCCGCTGTTGCATCGTTCTACCCGACCTGCCAAACCGCAGCGGCTTACCCGTCGTCACAAAGTTTATTTCAGCCAAGCCTGTTCTGTGCTCTCGCCATCCATCTGCTCAGTAAGCGAGTGCCTGTGCCGCCTCAGGCCGACTGTCTGAGTTGCTATTCATCCATCCCGTTCAATGACTCGATATCGCCGATCGCCAGGCGCATCATCAGTTCCGGCGTGGCTTCCTTTGGTGAAATGCCGGACGCGATCGCATCGGGGAAAGCTTTTTTCATGATGCCATCGCGGTGGATAAAGTATTCGCCTTGATCGTACTCAATCAGATAAGTCAGCCGTTTGCCGGTGCGGCGCGTATATTCTTGAACTGGCATGCTGGTTCTCCATGTGTGCCGGATGATTGCCACACTAGCACGGCATATCGCACCAGAATGCGCGTTTGATCAAAAATATTTGCACGACACAGGAGTTTGCCATGCCATCCGAAAAGATCGATGACTATGAAATCGAATTCGAGGGCGTGCATTTGCCGGAAAAAGAAGGCTGGGGCGCGTATGTGACGATCTATGGGCCATCGAAAAATCCGATGCACCGCAACAGTATTTTGCCGACCCAGCATGTTTCTGTTCAAACCGTTTTCCCTACGCAACAAGCTGCCGAAGCCGAAGCCTACCAGGCAGCCATCGCCTTGCTGAAGGAACACCGGCCACCGCACCCATGAGCCGATGTTGCCTGGCCGCTCGCGAGGACGCGCGGCAGGGACATTGGTCGCAGCATTTCGTCATGCAAGGGCAGCGTTTGCTGCACCTTTCTGCAAATGCTTTGTCTGATGAAGTAGAAGCGAAGCTGCATGACCGGAGTGCAGGCGCTGCTTGCGCGCTATCACGGCCGCATCATTGAATCGATTTGTCTGTTGGCGGAGCCGACCCAATTCGGCCGGAGATGGCAGCATCGCCGTGCCAAGCTTGTCGAGCCTGGAGAGCATCATGAGCATATCGAAACTAGAGAAAGAAACCTGGCGGCCCTATTTCGACGCGATGTCGAAAGTGCTGAGTGGAAAGCGTGCAGAAATCGCCGTCGATTCGCTCAAAATCGGCCATCAGATAGAAGCCGAATGGCTCCCGCTGTTCGGCATGGTCTACGACCCCAAGAGTGATGTTTTTGAAGTGGTTCTGGAAGGACTGGATCACATGATTGCGCATCCGCAGGAAGTCTATGTGGATGTCGACGCGGCTGGCTTGAATAGCGTGGAAGTCATCGATGAAGACGATGTGCGCCAGGTGATCAGCTTGCGCGACCCGTTGATGCTGCCGCAGCCCCTGCATTAGTCACAAGCCGCGGCCCGGCAACGACAAGGCCGACGCGCATTCGTCGCGCAGCGGCGTGCGCCAGCCAAACCGCTGCCTGTGCGTTGCCGGCAGCGGTTTGGCATTCATGGCGCATTGCCGGCGTGCGACCTGCTACGGCCTTAACACCACCTTGACGCATTCATCCTGCTTGTTCTTGAAAATTTCATAGCCATACGGCGCATCATCCAGCGCCAAGTGATGGGTGATCATGCAGGTGGTGTCGAATTCGCCGTTCTGGATGCGTTCCAGCAGCGGCTGCATATAGCGCTGCACATGGGTCTGTCCGGTCTTGATCGTCAGCGAGCGGTTCATCACCGCGCCGAATGGAATCTTGTCAACAAAGCCGCCATACACGCCGGGGATCGATACGGTGCCGCCGTTGCGGCACGCCATCAAGGCTTCGCGCAACGCAATCGGCCGGTCCGATTCCAGCCGCACCGCCTGCTTGATAGTGTCGTAGGCGGCGACCATGCCGACGCCGTGCGCTTCCATGCCGACCGCATCGATGCAAGCGTCAGGGCCGCGCCCGCCAGTCATCTGCTTCAATGCCTCGAGCACGCTGACTTCTTCATAGTTGAGCGTCTCGGCTTTCATCTGGTTGGCCAGGCGCAGCCGTTCCGGAAAGCGGTCGATCGCGATCACCCGCTCGGCACCCAGCAGGTAAGCGCTCTGGATGGCAAACAAGCCGACCGGACCGCAGCCCCAGATCGCCACCACATCGCCCGGCTCGATACTGCAGTTTTCAGCTGCCATGTAACCTGTTGGCAAGATATCGGACAGGAACAGCACTTGGTCGTCACTCATGCCCTGGGGAATCTTGACCGGCCCGATATCGGCATACGGCACCCGCACGTATTCTGCTTGGCCGCCGGCATAGCCGCCGGTCAGGTGCGAATAACCGAAAATGCCGGCCGGCGAATGGCCCCACATTTTTTCCGCCATCCAGGCATTCGGATTCGAGTTTTCACATACGGAAAACAGTTTTTCTTCGCAAAAGAAACAGTGGCCGCAGGCAATCGGGAATGGCACCACGACCCGGTCGCCGATGGTCAGATTCTTGACTTCGCTGCCCAGCTCCACCACTTCGCCCATGAATTCATGGCCGAGGATGTCGCCGGCTTCCATGCTCGGTACAAAACCGTTGTACAAGTGCAGGTCGGAACCGCAAATTGCGGTCGACGTGATCCGGATGATGGCATCGCGCGGATTCAGGATGGTCGGATCGGGAACATTGTCGATGCGCACATCGTTTTTTCCATGCCAGCAATTTGCTTTCATCCCGGTTCTCCTTGGCGAAACAGCAGTCGCGTCATCATGCTGCGCGGACCGGATGACTGGCCGACCGTGGTCGGAATTTCACCGGTTTCAATCAGTTGCTTGAAGCGCCGTAAATCCTGGTCGATTTGCTGCGCCGGTTCTTCGCCAAACAATTTGGCGATCAACGCGCCGGCCTGGCCGCCCGGTGGTTTGTAATGCATGTCGACTCGCACCACGGTGCCGCGTCCGCCCGGCGCGCGTTCAAAGCGCACGGTGCCGGCATTGTCGATATCGGCGCCCGGCAGCGAATGCCAGGCCAGCAGTTCGCCCGGCTGATCGACCGTAATTTCTGCATCCCATGCGATGCTGGTGCCGGCCGGCCCCTTGGCGCGCCAGTGCGAACGGGGATTCGGGCTGGCGGCAGATGCGTCAGTTTGCGGCAAGACCTGCACCAGTTCCACATGTTTCATGAAACGCGGGAAATTTTCGAAATCACGCCAGAAGCGATAGCATTCTTCTGCCGAACGGTTGATCGTGATGCTTTTTTCCACATCGACTTCGCCGGGGCTCGATGGGGTGAAGGAGGTGGTAGCCGCCGGCCGCATTTGCTTGAGGCTCGACAGCAAGTCGAGCGCCGCAATGCCGGCGACTGCGGTGGTCACCATCGCCACCCGGCGGCGGCGCGTGCCGGACTTGCCCGGTGCAGTCGCAGCAATCCCCAGCAAGGCCAGGTCCATGGCATCGCCGGCCACGCGCGACCATAGCCAGCCGGTGGCTTTTGGCTGGCTGAGGATGCCCACGCCGCTGGCAATTTCACGCAAGCCGACTGCGCGCAGCAAACCCGGATGATCGTCGACGCCGGCAGCGCGCGAAATGGTGCGCGGCGCCAGCAACTGCGTCACGCCCAGGCCCAGGCTAAACCAGCCCAGTGCCCGGGACAGGCGCTCGGCGCCATCGCCTTTGGGCCGCGGCGCCAACCGGGCCGGCGGCACATACGCTACGCCGCCGGACGGCGAGGCCGCAGCATGCACTTGCGGCACAGTCGATTGCGGATTATGTAAAGGCGGCGAAGCGCGCGGCGCTGCCGCTGTGTCGGATGAAGTAAAGGTAGTCTGCATAGGTTTCTCCGTAGTGCTAGTGGTCTGCTTCGTCATTGACTGGACTAATGGAAGCGATGGGTTTTCGTGCCAGGCCAATCGCAAGCGGCAGTGATAGCAGGACTATCGCGAGGACTTGCAACGACACATGGTGCAAAAAGATGCGCTTATGGGTTCAATGAATTGCGAAGCAGACCACTAATCATGTCTTGCAGCATCAAACTGACTAAGGGATGGTGAAAATCCGTGTCGCCAACGCTGGGCACGTGGTCGTACTGTCAATGGAATGCCGGTTAGTGGCTGAATACAAGGATGGAGTTCCCGATGCCGGCAGAAGAAAAACCGTCGGCATGTATGGTCAATATGGCGCGTGCCAATATTGTGCCGCAGCGAAATGCCGGGCATTGCAGCAGCATTGACGATGCCGGTGGCATCCGGCATGTTTTGGCAGGCTTGCGCTTATTTGTTGCGTGACGCCAGGTAAGCTGCCTGGAACATGTACATGCGTATTGCATCGCGGTAAATGCCATTGATGAAAAATTCGCCAATCAATTCGCCTTCGAAAGCGAAGCCGCATTTTTCATAAAGATGGATGGCGGCCTGGTTTTCCTTGTCGACGAACAGGTAGACCTTGTTCAGATTCAAAACGCCAAATGCATAATTGATCGCCAGACGCGTCGCCAGTTCGCCATATTTCTTGTTTTGATAGGTCGGCGCAATAATGATCTGGAATTCGGCCCGGCGATGAATGTAATTGATTTCGACCAACTCGACCAGGCCGACCATTTCGCCTTCCCGATTTTCAATGATGAAACGGCGTTCGCTCTGGTCATGGATGTGGCGGTCGTACAATTGCACCAGTTCCACATACGCTTCATACGGTTCTTCGAACCAGTAACGCATGATGCTGCTGTTGTTGTTGAGTTGATGCACGAAATGCAGATCGTTGCGTTCCAGCGGACGCAAACGGATGGAAGCCTGGGTAAGCGTGGTCATGATGTGTGCCGAATCTGGTTTGTAATATTGTAGTACAGGCCGGCTTGCATGTTGCATGCTACCTTACTGCATCATGGCTGGCCCAGCGCCGGATAATTTTCCCGCATCATGCGGGCAGAATAAGCGGCCAAATTCGCATGCTGTTCAGCCAGGGTACGGATCGGCGAGTCGAAATGCGCACATAGGGCGCCGGTTACGAACGCTGTCAGCGTCGCATCGGCGCCGCAGCGCTGCTCGCCCATCAAGTAAGTCCGACTGCCGAGAATGGCAGCTAGCGAAGCCAGTCCTTTGGCTGCGAGCGCAATCATTTCCTGTTCACTGTGCCGGCCCATACCATGCGCATGCAGGTACTTGCGCATCTTGCCGCGCACGCTGCGCTCGACCAGGCCGCGCACCGGCCACGGGATGCGCCGGAAAAACCTGGCAGAACCTTTCTTGAAATTTGTGTCGTCGCACCAGCGGTAATACACCATCGGCCAGTACAGATGGTCTTCCAGCAGTTTTTCGACCGCCCAGGCAATCCCGCGTTCGCTCTCCGACAGACCGGCGTCAAAATCGAGGCGGTATTTTTTTTCGATATGCCAGCGGATGAAGGTCGAGTCCGGCACGCAGGCGCCGTCGTCATCGATATACGGCAGCTTGCCCTTGGGCGCCTTGAAAAATCCCTTGCGGCTAACCTGGTAGGGGAGACCGGCCCATTTGAGCAGTAATTCTGCCTTGGTCACGAAAGGGCTTGGGTCGGATAAACCAAAGGCTGGACCGAAAACATGGAGGGTAATCATTGCAGGGTGCATCCTCTTTCGAAAGATAGCCGGGTTAAACAGTGCCGCTGGCATCGATGCCAATGCGATTGTAGGCGCTGCGGCAAACTTTGCCAAATTGCATCAGTAATGCTCTGCCCGCCCGGGATGCATGGCAGATTGCCAGGCTGCCTTATACTGCTTGCCATCATCGTCCATCTTGAAACGCCATCGTCCATGAACACCGGCAACCTCTACCAAAACCTGCCCGCCAAGATGCCGGAAGAAATCGTCGACACCCTGGTGCGCTCGGACCGGGTCCGCATCGAGCGCATCGTCTCGCACGCGCATCAGTCCGCGCCCGGATTCTGGTATGACCAGGAGCAGCATGAATGGGTCGTGCTGATCCAGGGGGAAGCCTGGATCAGCTTTGCCGATGCAGCGGCACCGGTACATCTGACCGCAGGCGATTACCTGCAGATTCCAGCCCATGCGCGACACCGGGTCGACGCCACCAGCAGTACGCAAGCGACGATCTGGCTGGCGGTGTTCTATTGACTCTGCCGACAATGAAGGCCGCAGGCGCCATGCTATGCTTGCGCGATGACCAATAGCAAGCCTTTCGTGACCACGCCAGCCGGCTTTGGCAAGCCGACCGACGGCCTGCGCTGCAAGCTTTACACCATCATCTTTGAAGCGGATACCAAAACCGGATTGCGCTTCGACTTGCTGCTGATCGGCACGATCCTGCTCAGCATCCTGGTGGTACTTCTGGATAGCGTGCAGTCTGTCCATCTGCGCCATGCGACGCTGATGAATGCGCTCGAATGGGGCTTCACATTGCTTTTTACGCTGGAGTATGCAGCCCGGCTGTACTGCGTCGAAAACCGGTGGCGCTATGCCAGCAGCTTTTTCGGCGTGATCGACTTGCTGGCGCTGCTGCCGACTTATATCGCCCTGTTCGTGCCGGAAGCGCATGCATTGATCGATGTGCGCATCCTGCGTTTGCTGCGTATTTTCCGGGTCTTGAAACTGGCCTTGTACGTGGCCGAGTATTCCGCGCTGCTGCAGGCATTGCGCGCGTCCCGGCGCAAGATCATGATTTTTCTTTCCTTCGTGCTGATGCTCGACCTGCTGCTGGGTACGCTGATGTATGTGATCGAGGGCCCGCAATACGGTTTTAGCAGCATTCCGATGGCAATGTACTGGGCGGTCGTGACCATGACCACGGTCGGATATGGTGACCTGACGCCACACACCGATGCCGGCAGGCTGCTGTCTTCGGTGATGATGCTGTTGGGCTGGGGTATCCTGGCAGTTCCGACCGGTATCGTCACTTCGGAAATGACTGCGCAACGCTTTAGCCGGGCCGTCACGACCCGCACTTGTCCGGCATGTCTGACCGAGGGACTTGAAGCGGATGCGAAATTCTGCAAAGAATGCGGCGAAGCGCTGCCCGACTACCGCCACGATTAGCCGGCGCCGGGTCAACGCACAAGCGGACACGCATGCCTGCCGCTGCCGAACAACCATTTTTAAGCAATGCTCTGGGCGCGCACCGTGAGCAGCAGGCGCCATTTGTGGCATTCGATTGACGCCGCCATGAATCGCTTAGCGTTTCATCAAAGACCGATTGCCTTTTATCACTGACAATTTCATCAAATGCCGCCGCTTGATGGGCGGTCTTCTATTGCGACCGGCATCACCGGACGGATGAGCTTGCGGACCAGCTCGCGCGCCCGCCCGGCTGCGGCGGCCATCATGTTTATCAATCGCCAGCGACCCTGGCGCACAGGTTATGGAATTGCTGGGTGTTGCGCTGCTCTATATACACTTGATCGCTTGCTGCACGGCGCTCGGGCTGATCCTGAAAAGCGATCTGGAAATGCTCAGGCAACTGCTGCGCACACCGGGCGACGCGCTTTACCAGACCGGCGAGATCAACGGGATCAAGCCGATTGTCGGCGGCGCCCTGCTGGTGTTGTGGATCTCCGGCAGCACACTGATCTGGCTGGACCTGGCGCACAATGGCTGGGGCATTTTTGCCAATCCGAAACTCCAGGCAAAAATCATGGTTGCAGTGGCATTGAGCCTGAATGGCTGGCTGTTGCACTGGCTGGTGCTGCCCGCATGGGAACAGGCTGGTTCGCTGCTGCGCTTGGCGCGGCCGCACTATCTGCTGGCGATCGCCACCGGCGCGCTGTCGGCGGTGTCCTGGCCATACGCAGCCTTATTGGGCGCGGGCCATTCGCTCAGCTGGAAATACTCGCTGGCGCAATTGCTGATCGCCTATCCGCTGCTGATCGGCGCAGCCGGCATGATACTGCTGCTGTTGCTGCGCCGGTGCGCAGCGCCCGATGATGGCAGCCAGCTTGGCGACGGCGCGCCGGCCACGCTGCAACGTCGGACTACAGCAGGCTCCTGATCTTGCCGCATGCTGCGCTCCAAATGCGATCCGGCTGGCGTACCTGCCTGGCCATCGCACACTTGCCGAGCGCCGGCGACCAAACCTCCTGCAGCCATGCAGCGCCGCTCCAGCCAAGCACCATTGAGCAAACATGTTGATGCTGCTCCAGCATTGATAAAATACCCCATCGAGCAATCCAGCGGTTTTGCACAACCGGCAGCGTGTGCAAACGGCGGCAAGCCATCCAGTGCTTCCCGGCACATTGTCGTTTGGACAATTCCAGAGTGAAACTGTCTGCCAAGCAATCGCGCTGCCGCAGCAGCTTTTGCAATCAGAAGCGCTGAAAATAGCGACAATGTTTATACAAAGCAACTCTATCATGCGACAATCCCTGATCCCAGCAACCATGCCCACCGCCATGCAAGCCGACACGCTTTTTTCCTGCAATACCGACGATCTGCCCTGGGTGCCATGGGCGCTGCCGGGCGCCGAATTCAAGCTTTTGCATGCCGACCCCGAAAGCGGGCGCTTTTCATTAATGATCCGGCTCGCTCCCGGTGTGGTGGCACCGGTGCACCGCCATGTCGGCGCGGTCGAAGGCTACATGCTGTCCGGCGGCTTTTATTATCATGACGAGCCGGAACGCCATTTCAACGCCGGCAGCTACCTGCTGGAACGCGATGGCGCAGTGCACCAGCCGGTCAGCGAACACGGAGCCTTGATGTTCGCGGTGTTCCACGGTGCAGTCGAAGGCCTGGATGCGGCCGGCAATCTGACCGGACGCGTCGACTGGCGCTGGCATGTCCGAACCTGGAAGCGTAGTCTGGCGCGCAGCGCGCAAAAATCCTGACCATGCATCACAGCCACCCGCCTCAGGAACCCCGCATCAAGCAGCGGCGCCTACCACGCCTGGCCGTGATTGCCGTGATTGTGTTGCTGGTACTGGCAGCGGCAGCCATGACCGGCTTGCATTACGCTTCGAGGCTACTCAAAACACAAGTCGAAGCCGCACTCGGCGCCAACAGCGAGGTCGGCGAGATCCGGGTTGGCTGGTCGGCAATCGAGGTGCATCGGCTGCGCATCCGCGCGCCGCGCGGCTGGCCGGCAGCGCAAACTTTGAATGCGCAAAAAATCACGATCGTGCCCGATTTGCGTAGCTTGCTGGCAGACCGCAGCAAGGTCAGGATCCACAGCATCACGATCGAGGATGCGTACCTGTCGGTGCTGCGCACGCGCGCCGGCCGCTTGCGTCTGTTGCCCAGCTTGCTGGAAAACAAGGCCAACCAGGGCACGGCCAAAGCTGCGCCGCCGATCCAGGTCATCATTGGCAGCATCGCCCTGCACGACGGCAAGGTCGAATTTTTTGATGCCAGCGTCAAGCAACCGGCGCATAAGATCCGCCTCGAACAATTGCGTGCCACGATTGCAGACTTGCACGTGCCAGATTTGACCGGCCGCACCGGCATCGAACTCGATGGCGTCATCAAGGGCGTGCAGCGCAATGGCACGCTGTCGATTGCCGGCTGGTCGGAACTGGCCAGCAAGAATTCAAAGCTCGCGACCCGGCTGGACGGCGTCGATTTGATTGCCCTGCAACCTTACCTGATCAAGGCTGCCGAAACCGGCGTCAAGCGCGGCACACTCGATCTGCGCTTGCAATCGACGGTGCACAACAAGCGCCTGCATGCACCAGGCAGCATCACCTTGTCGGATCTGGAATTGAGTGAAAAAGGCGGCCCGTTCGGCACCTTCATGGGCTTGCCGCGGCAAGCGGTGATCACCGGTTTGAAAAACCGCGACAACCAGATCACGATGGCATTCACGCTGGATGGCAACCTGGACGATCCGCGCTTTTCGCTGAATGACAGCATGGCCAAAAATATCGGTGCGGCCGCTGCCGGCTTGCTTGGCATCAGCATTGAAAGCCTGGTCAAGGGCATCGGCGATTCTCCGGAAGGCGTCGGCTCGGTGCTCAAGAAAATGTTCGGCCAATAACAGCCGGTCGACAGGGCGCAGGTGACCGGCATTTCCTGGCCTGCGGCGCTGCGAACTTTTTTCGATGCCCTCTACTCCATCTTGTTTGACTTGCAAGGAGCAGAATCATGGATACCGAACAACATCTGGAAGGCTTGCGGGTGGCGGTGCTGATGACGGATGGTTTCGAGCAATCCGAATTCACCGGTCCGCGTGATGCATTGCAACAGGCCGGCGCCAGCATCACTGTGATTTCCAATCATGTCGGCAAGGTGCAAGGATTCAAGCATGTCGACAAGGCTGACGCCTTCGATGTCGATTTGAGTTTCGACGATGCTGAAGCTGACGATTTTGATGCGGTGCTGCTGCCTGGCGGCGTTGTCAACGCCGACCAGATCCGCATCGTGCCGCAGGCACAACAGTTCGTGCGCAGCATGCAGGAAGAGGGCAAAACCATTGCCGTGATTTGCCACGGTGCCTGGCTGCTGGTATCGGCCGGGCTGGTGCAAGGCCGCACCCTGACCAGTTGGCCGACGCTGCAAGACGATATCCGCCATGCCGGCGGCAACTGGGTCAACCAGCCAGTGGAGGTCGACGGCAACTGGATCTCCAGCCGCAGGCCGGGCGACATACCGGCATTCAATGAAAAAATCCTTGAAACGCTGCAGCAACGCGTCAACAACAGCGTGCGCGGCACTGCCGATGAACAACGTCCGGGCTTGAGCAGCTAGGTGCCGATAGCATGCAACCCGCGTGCCATCGCTACCCATTTTCAAGTACCTATTTCAGCCGCTTCAGGCCTGCATGCAAACTGCCGAAGGCCAGTGAGATCCTGGCGCGGCATGCTCTTGTCCGATCAGGGATTGCTTGCTCGACCAGTGCCGGCAAACCCTGAGACGCTTCGTGCGCCGAAATTGCAGTAGCTCCGCAAGCCTAGCCCAGCATTTTCCGTCGGCACAATGGTATGCTTGTCTTGCCGTAAAATAATAAAATAACCAGAATCAAGATAGGCTCTGCCATCGTCATTCAGGTTGCTTGATACCGGCGCTCACAGCAGATGACAAGGCATGCTATGCCTTGCACCAGCAACGCTAGATACGATCATGAATGGAAAGAAGAATGAAAAAATACAAAGTGGTGATTTATCAGGAAGGCATGCTGGGCTCGCTGGTGCTGGGCGCGTCAAAAGTCGATCCGGTGCGGTTCAGCGAATTTCTCA
The DNA here is from genome assembly GCA_036675285.1 of Paucimonas sp. GTDB lineage: Bacteria > Pseudomonadota > Gammaproteobacteria > Burkholderiales > Burkholderiaceae_D > Paucimonas. The sequence continues at coordinate 11,708 of JAKFFK010000001.1, forward strand.
ATAAAAATGCCAGGGATGGCTGGCGTGTGGTGACGATGGAAAAAGACATCCGGCGCATGCTGTTGCTGTGGCGGCGCGAAGCCTATGTGGTGCTGATGGAAATGGATACATGAAAATCGGCATTGTCACCTGCTGCACGATCGGCGCCGGCTGGGTCATCCTGGCCATCATCCAATTGTGGCTGGCGCCGTTGGACCCGGTGATATTCCTGAAAATATCGATCACTGCCGGCTTGCTGCTGATTGCCGTGCTGGTGATTGCGATCGTAATCCGGGAATATTGGCGCGAACAAAAGATGCGGCAAGATGGCTATATCGATTAATGCCGCGCGCATCGCGCCGAGTGTCTTGCCGGATCGCGCCGACATGGATGTTTCATCGGCCCGCAGCACAGGCCGTTACAAGCGCACCCGAGTCGGCTATGATCGCGCTACCGGCTGCAGCTGGCAATTCGTTTGGTCAGCATTGCATCACGTCGCCGGCAACCAATAACCGTTTTACACAGGGAGAGACCATGACATTCAGCGAATCAATCAAGACGTGCTTTTCAAAGTATGCCGATTTCAACGGCAGAGGTTCCCGGTCGGAATACTGGTGGTTCTTCCTGTTCCTGGTACTGGTCAGTCTGGGCCTGTCCTATATCAGCGACATTCTCGCTTTGCTGTTTTCACTTGCCACCTTGCTGCCGTCGCTCGCAGCTGGTGCGCGTCGCCTGCATGACACCGACAAGAGCGGCTGGCTGCAATTGATCGTACTGATTCCGGTGCTGGGCTGGATCATCGTCATCTATCTGCTGGCGCAGGCTCCGAAAGAGCCAAACCGCTTCGGCGCGGCACCTGCCACAACGCTGGACGCGATCGCCAACTAGTTGGGTTGTGGCGTCAGCCATGCGTCTTGCGCCACAATTTCTCCATTATCAGAACCGGCCGGCAGCGCCGCGCCGCTCTGATACCTGCCATGCCATGCTGTGCGGATCCAATCGCCTGAATCCGCATCGTCAGCCTGGGCTCGCTTGGCACCTTCAGTTCATGCCATAATGTTTTGATAACAAAGCTTGACTGCGGCCGGCGCGCGAACGGCAGACCGGCGATCCAGTCAGCATCCACAATAAACGGGCAGGCGCTACCGCCGCCAAGCCCATCAAACAGGGGAGTCGGCATGACTTGGGTAGGCATCATTATCGGCATTTTGCTGGGCGCTGTTTTCGAGTCGTTCAATGCAGCTGTGGTCCTCGGTTTGCTGGGTGGTTTCATCGGCTATCAGATTGCCGCCAGAATCAAGCGCAAGCGCCAGGCTGCGCCGGACGACCTGCCGCATCAGCTGCAATCACTGCAGGAACAAATGCGCCAGATGACGCAGCGCATGACGGCGCTGGAACAACGCTTGCCACAGGAGCCGGCCGCTGCCGCCAAGGCAGCGGCGGCGCCCATCATGCCAGCGCCTGTATCTGCCGATGATGCCGATGATGAACTGACACGCCAGGCGCTGGCAGCTGCCACGCCACCTGAGACCGCCAGGGTTGCCGCACCGGCTGCGGCGCGTATCAATCCGGCCGACAGCGCAACCCGCACCCAGCCAATAGTGCAGCCCCAGACGGCTGCCATCGCCACGCCGGCGCCCAGGCCGGACACCGCTGCACAAGCGCCGGCCGCAGCGTCCGCCGCCCAGCCTGCCAAAGCCACACGCACACCGCCGCCTCCGGCCGAACCTTCCCGGCTGAGCCGCTTCGTGCAGCGCTGGGTCATCGGCGGCAACCCGCTGGTCAAGATCGGCGTATTGATCCTGTTCCTCGGCCTGGCTTTTCTGCTGCGCTACGTTGCCGAAAACACCGTGGTGCCGATCGAGCTGCGCTACGCCGGCGTGGCGGCGACCGCGATCGGCTTGCTGCTGGTCGGCTGGCGCTGGCGCAAGCGGGCCGACCATTTCGGCCTGATCCTGCAAGGCGCCGGCATCGGCGTGATGTACCTGACCACGCTGGCCGCAATGCGCCTGCACCCATTGATCCCGCTGGAGTTCGGCTTTGCGGTGCTGATCGCAGTCGCCGTCTTTGCTGCGCTGCTGGCCATCCTGCAGGATGCGCTGGCATTGGCAATCGTCGGCACCGTGTTCGGTTTTGCCGCGCCGGTGCTGGCGTCTTCCGGCAGCGCCAATCATGTCGCCTTCTTTACCTATCTGACCCTGATCAACCTGGGCATCGTGGCGATCGCCTGGTTCAAGGCTTGGCGCGTACTCAACCTGATTGGTTTCGGCAGCAGCATTTTTCTGGGCAGCGCCTGGGGCGCCAAGTACTACCGGCCGGAACTGTTTGCCAGCAGCGAACCGTTCCTGCTGCTGCTGTTCGTGCTGTACGTGGCCATCGCCTTCCTGTTTGCCCGGCGCACGCTGGGCCAGGCGCCGGTGCACAACGGCACTGACTTCGAACAGCATGTGCGCCACAGCGCGCCGCATGTCAGCTATGTCGACGGCACGCTGGTATTCGGCGTGCCGTTCGCCTGCTTCGGCCTGCAAACCCTGCTGGTGAAACACATCGAATACGGCGCGGCATTTTCGGCGCTGGGCTTTGGCCTGACGTATATCGTGCTCGCGCTCATGCTGTTTCGCAAAACCGGCATGCGCTATGCGCTGCTCAATGAAACCATGATTGCGCTGGCGGTAATATTCGGCAGCCTGGCGCTGCCGCTCGGGCTAGAGCAGAAATGGACTGCCGCCGCCTGGGCGGTGGAAGCCGCCGGCGTGTACTGGGTCGGCGTACGCCAGCAACGCGTGTATGCGCGGCTGTTTGCCTTGCTGCTGCTGTTCGGCGCGGCCGTGTATTTCGCGCTCGGCCTGGCGCGCGGCAGCGCTGACGCGGTACTCGACGGATCTCTGCTGGGCAGCGTCATGCTGGCACTGTCCACCTGGTGGACTTACCGGCTGTTGCGCGGCGCGCCGGCTGCGCACCTGCACCGGTTCGAGCCTGCCATGCGGCCCTGGCTGATTGCCTTTGGCGCCTTTTTCATTGCCTTGATGCCATTCCTGCTGTGGCCGATGAGTTGGGCCAGCACCGCGCTGGCCATCCTCGGCGCGCTGGCGATATTCGCGTCGCAGCGGCTGGGCGAGCGCGCGCTGATGATCTGGGGCTGGCTGTATCAGGCAGCAGCCGGCGCGCTGTTCATGACCACGCTGCGCTCAACCGCAGGCGGCTCGGTGCTAGCCCATGGCTGGACCGGCCTGTTGGCCGCCAGCCTGATCGGCGCGAGCATGCTGGCCGGCGTATGGGCGCTGGTGCGCGCCGCCGGCAGCACCAGCGACGCTGCCGGCAAGCCGGCCGCAGCCGTCAGCGGCTTTGCCAGTGCAGGCTTGCTGGCCGGACTGGTATTCATCAATCTGGCGCCGCTGTTCGTTTTGCCATGGCGCTTTGCGGCGATGGTCTGGCCGGTCACCGGCATTGCTACCTTGTGGTGGGCGGCGCGCGCGCGCCATGCCGGCGCCATCGGTTTTGCGCTGGCGCTGCAGCTGGTCGCCGGGCTGGCGCATGTCGGCAGCCGCCTGTTCTGGTTTGGCGGCACCACCGAACTGGTCGATACCAAACCGTTCTTGCACAGCGGTTTCTGGGGACCAGTGCTGATCGCCTGTGCCGCCTTCGCATGCGCGCGCCTGCTGCAACGCCGCCAGGCGCAAGCCGCCGAAAACACGCTCGGCTGGATCGCGCTGTTCTGGGGCGGCGCCTGGTGGACGCTTGCCTGGATCGATGAACTCTCCCGGGTCGTCGCATCCAGCGCAGCAATCGCCAGCCTGACCTGCCTCGCGGTGGCGACGACATGGCTGGCGAGCGTGCTGGCGCGGCGCCTGCAATGGCAACAGATCGGACAAGCCACGCTGGCCTATCTGCCGGCGCTGATCCTGCTGGCGGCTGCCGACTCGCTGGCGCTGGCAGACCACCCGCTGGCGGCATGGGGCGCGCTCACCTGGCCGCTGGCACTGGCCATGCATCTGCTGCTGTTGCACCGCCAACAGGCCTGGTTGTCGCCAACCCTGGCTAACCTGACGCATACCGTCGGCGCCTGGCTGTTCGTGGTGCTGGCGGCGATCGAATTGCGCTGGCAATTCGCGCACTGGGCCAGCGCCGACAGCGCCTGGCCGCTGCTCGGCTGGATGGTGGCGCCGGTGCTGTACCTGGGGTGCCTGACCAGCCAACGGGTGCGAGCGCGCTGGCCGCTGCGCACGCACCAGCATGCGTATCTGGTGGTGTCGGCCGTGCCGATGGTGCTGTACCTGCTGGGCTGGGTCTGGATCGCCAATATCGCCAGCAATGGCGCTGCCAAGCCGCTGCCGTATGTGCCGCTGTTGAATCCGCTGGAAATCGCCCAGGCGGCGGTATTGATCGGCTGCGTGCTGTGGTGGTGGTCGCTGCGGCAGCACCCGCAGTTCAAGCGCCGCCAGCCGCTGCTGACCGGCGCCATCGGGGCTACGGCGCTGGCAGTCATCACCGGCAGCGTTGCGCGCACCTGCCACCATTGGGGCGGCGTCGCCTGGCGCGCCGATGCGCTGCTGGGTTCGACGCTGGTGCAGACTTCGTTGTCGATCGTCTGGAGCATGCTGGCCATCGGCCTTATGCTGACTGGCAACCGCAGCCGGCAGCGCTGGGTCTGGATTGCCGGTGCGGCCCTGATTGCCGTGGTGGTGGCCAAACTGTTCATGGTCGAACTGGCCGCCAAGGGCAGCCTGGCGCGCATCGTGTCGTTTATCGTGGTCGGCCTGCTGTTGCTGCTGGTCGGCTATTTTGCACCGCTGCCG
>JAKFFK010000111.1:0-16392 GCA_036675285.1 Paucimonas sp.
AACAGCGAAGACAAATGGCCGCCGGCCAGCGCAAAGCCGCCGAAGACCGACAGGATGACGATGACATATCCAATGATGACTAACAAGCGTGGGACTCCGGTCGTAAAAATGGGCCTGTTGACGGCCCATCGTTTGCCAATACACGCTCAGAATAGCAATCTATCTTCTGCCTTAAACGGTGGAACAGAACCCGAAAGACAGTCTTCAATTGCATTACGACGTGACGAACCTATATTCGCAAAAACATGTAACAGAAAATGTACCACAGGAAACACTTCTATTGCGCGGGTTTTTGGTACTTGCGTGCCTCTCGCCATGGCGGAAAACCAGGTTTGGTGGTGTGCATCCGTGCTGTAACGCCACCATGAAAATCACGGCACGGTGGCTGGCAAGCTCGTTACATGCGCCAGCCATGCAACATCGGCCCATCGGGAGATGGCGCAATCACAATATCCGGCACCTGATCGGGAATCACGAATTCGTAACTCAGCAATAGCGAACCGGGCCGCATCTCAGTGTGGGCTTTTTCCCACAATGCAGCCATGGCGGCAGGCGAAAGATAGGCAAATATCACATCGTAATCGCTGAAATCGAGGTGCATGTAATCGCCGCGGATGAATTTTGCCCGGCTGCGCTGCAAACGTGCGCGCCATTTGCTGATTAGCCAAGGAAGCGGCGCCAATTCAACCCCGGTGAATGCACCTTCGCGTCGCGTCGCCGCCAGCTCCATGACCAGGCCGCCAAAGCCGCTGCCGATGTCGATGAAGCGCAGCGGCTGATCCGGCGGCAGCAGGGCTGCAACCGCTTGCCACACCGATCGATTGGATGGGTAATACGGCACTTGCGTTCGAAATGTGCTCCAGTACAGGGTCAAAAATCCCAGGAAAAGCAGCAGAAAGAAAATTGGCGGCAGTTGCATGCCATAGGTGACCAGCAATGCCACAGGAAACAGCAATTGAATCAGCAACCACCACGGCGCCAGGCGACGCCAATAGGAAATCGCGGCCGCCAGCAAACCCTGGAGCCACACAGCGATGCCCAGCCGAATTTGTACTTCAGAATGTATTTCAAGAACGATCAGGCAGATGCAAATCAGCAGAAAAGCCAGGCATTGATGGAGCAAGGCATGCAAGGCTGGCGCCTGCCACAGCGAACGCGCACGCACGACCGGGGCTTCGGATGGCTTGCCGCTATCCACCGGCACGACCCAGGCTAAGGCCCCGCGCAGCAATAACTTAGCCAATTTGGCGGCACCAACCGGCGCGCTGCGGTGTTGCTCGTCGTCGCCATAGCCCACTATGACTCCTCCTCGCGCCTTGCATCGCATCCGGTTGTCGCTCCCCTAATTACCCAAGTTATTACTGCGCGGGGCCTAAGTTCCGACTTGAGACCGCAACCGCTCAAGCAGCTACTGCCAGCGGCGCAGCTGCCGCATCCTTGGCATCCTTGGCATCCTTGGCTTTTTTGGTTTTGCCGGCGCGCGACGGCATATGGCACAGACCGCAGATATAGTGGTCATGCAAATCAAGCTGATGCACCACGAAATGGCCGCTGCACTCGCCGCAGCAAGCAGTTTGCAGCATTTTGCTGTCGAAAAAACGTACCAGGGTCCAGGCACGGGTCAGGGACAATACCGGTTCTTCACCGGCTTGCAGCTCGACCTGTTCCAGATACAGCTTGTAAGCCTTCATGACGGCTTCGATGCCGGCGATCTTGGCATGATTGACCAGGTACTGGTAAATATTGATATACAGGGAGGAATGGATATTCGGCTGCCAGGTAATGAACCAGTCGGTCGAAAACGGCAGCATGCCTTTCGGCGGCGACACGCCTTTCAATTCCTTGTACAGCTTCAAGAGGCGCTCGCGCGACAACGTGGTTTCCGATTCCAGCAACTGAAGCCGGGCACCAAGCTTGATCAATTCGATCGCCAGACGGATCTCTTCAGCTTCCGTCACCACACTTTTTTTTGCCATTTCTGCACCTCTTGTCAACGGTCATTCTGATTGCAGCTGCTTATTGCCAATCTGTTAAACGATTTCTTCAACAGCTTGGCTGGCCATCAGAATGGCAGCGTGGGAGTGCGACAAGGCGCGATCTTTGTTGTAATTGGTAAGCATGCCGAGAATGGCACTGTCGTCGAAGCGAAAGCGCGCCAGCATCATATTGGTGCCGGCCAGTTTCAGGATCTGGGCGTTATTCAAGCCTTCCAGCAGGTCGGCGATGTCAGTGCTGATGCCGAGGCGGAAAATTGCCGTGGCTTTGTCGGAGCGGATCATTTGCTGTGCCAACATCAAGTAACCCAGATTAGCGTCACGGATTTCAGCCATCATGTCGTTCGTATCCATTTTGTCCCCTTCGTGGATGTTGTCGGCACGCAATTTGTAGCGCCGTTGATGCATTCTTATCCACCGGTTGCTTGGCGGAAATAGGAGCTCTTCGGTTTTTCTTGACGGAGACGACGGAACGCCGCCTGTAGGTGTTTGTCTGTCAAACACTAGGCAGCGCCGGATTAGCACTATGATAAGTAGTGCTGAGAGTGGCTCTGGGCTTGGCTTTGCGAGGAATCGGGGGACGTCGATTCACTTCGTTTTACCAGTCCGCGGTCACGGATTGAAGCAATAATTGCGTGCTTTTCTTGCTTTGAATACTGTAAAAATGTGTTTAAAAAGAGGTTGAAAACTTGTTCCAAGCTCGTCTTATGTCTCTTTTACGGCATGCTTTTCTGAAACTTTAGGGTTCAGACGAAAAATATTTTAAAAAGTTCTAAATAATTTCTTGTCATTACTGCCCGTCTGTTTCGTTATCGGCAGCAGATTTGCAAACTTTAGGCTTCGGACGAAAATAATTTAATTTATTTTTGGCAAAAGAATCCTGCCCTTGCCGCCAGAATGATTGTATTTTGACAATACGGACTCGGCTGCAAGCCTGGCTTCGCCAATCCGGCACAAGGCTACGCAGGCGCCGCCAAAGCCTGCGCCGGTCATCCGCGCGCCATACACCGCCGGTTGATCCTGCAAAAGGGCGACCAGTTGATCCAGCGCCGCAATCGACACTTGATAATCGTCGCGCAAGCTGGCATGCGAGTCATTCATCAACACACCGAACCGGTCCGGGGTAATCCGGTCATGGTCGGCAGCTTCCAGTACCCGCTGATTTTCACTGACCACATGCCGGGCACGTTCGCGCAGCGGACTGGGCAACTGCTCGACCAGCTTCAGGTCGGCGACATCGCGCAATGCCGGCACTTCCAACAGCCGCGCGGCTTGCTCGCATTCGGCCCGGCGCTCATTGTATTTGCTGGCAGCCAGCGTACGCGGTACGCCGGAATCGATCACGATCAACTCAGCCCCCTCGGGCAGCGGCAACAGGCGCCGCTCAAGCGTGCGGGTATCGAGGAAAAGCATATGATCGACGTCAGCCAGGCTGGACGCCATCTGGTCCATGACGCCGCAGTTGACATGGGCATAGCGGATTTCTGCCTGCTGGCCGAGCAATGCGATGCCGACATCATCGATCTTCAGATCGAGCATGCTGCGCAAAGCGCGCAGCATTGCCACTTCCAGTGCGGCACTCGACGACAGGCCGGAACCCATTGGCACATCCGAGCTGACATAGACTTTTAGCGGCGGCACCGGTGTGCCCTCCTGCTCCACCAGCCGGATGCATCCTTCTATATAAAGGGCAAAACCTTCCGGCGCCGGCGCATGTTGCGAAAAGCGCACGGCTTCATCCAGATTGGCAGAATAGCAATGATGGTCTTGGTCTTCACTGCGTGCCAGCGCCACACGGGTAAGCGCCGGAATGGCAGTTGGCAGCACGAAGCCATCGTTGTAATCGGTATGTTCTCCCAGCAGATTGACCCGGCCGGGCGCCGATGCCGTGACTGCGGGCGCTCCCTGAAAATATTCTTCCATCGTCATCATGTGGTTTCCAGCGGCAACGGCCGTGCCAAGCCCTGGCATTGATGGGTGGGCCAGGACGGATCAAGGGTGAGATTTTCCAGACTCTCAGCTTGCAGTAGAAAGCTGTCTTCCACCTTGACGCCGGGCAGGCTGGGATTGAAGGCAAGCACCATGCCCTCTGCAAGCTGTTGCCGGGTGTTCGGTGTCGCGACGATTTCTCGTGCCAGGTAGCCGGTAATGCCGCCCTGGTGGTGTTCACGGATGGCCTTATCAAAGCCGTCAGCCCGGTAGGCCTGCTCCAGCGCATGGTAGACATCCGCCAGCAGCCGGCCGGGCCGTGCGGTTTGCAATCCCGCCGCCTCCACCGTATGGACTGCCAGTTGCAACTGGCGTAACTCATGCGTCATCGGTGCGAATTGCACGAACCGGGTCAGGTTTGCATACAGGCCGTGGCCGCGCGCGCAAAATACCAGCATGGCGCGCCCGCCAAGGCGCGCCGCCGACGCGGTCGGATGCCGGTAGCGCGGCAGACGCTCTTCACCGGCAGCCAGGGTCAGTGCCGGATGCAGTCCGCGCCCCCACAATGCTTCGGCACCGGCGCCGGCCAATTCAAACTCGGTCCAGTCCGGCCTTGCCGCTTGCATTACTTCGGTCATGGCTTCGGCAGCCAGGCGCCCGACCAGCCGGTAACGCGCCCTTTCATCTTCATCCAGGCGCCAACGCTGTTGCCGATATTCTTCAGGCAAGACCCGCTCTTCGCCGCCAGGCCGGTCGCTGAGGATGGTGCCGCCATTCGCCGCTTCCTGCACGAAGCGCTCGCGCAATGCCAGCTCTGCCCACGGCGCCACATGCCATTCAAAACCCGGCGGCACTTCTTCATTGCCCAGGCGCTCAGCTTCAATTTCATCGGTCAGGATGAACGCCTGGCCAGCGGTCACCAGTACTTCGGCAACACCGGTCTCGGCCGCCATCAATACGGTGTTGCTGCCGCCGGCAGTCGCCCAGGCAAACCAGTCGGTGCCACGCAAGCGGATGGCGCCGGCGCCGGATGCGGCAAGCCACTGCCGCAGCGCTGCAATTTTTCGCGTCACTTCCTGGCTACGATCCGGCATGGCTACTCCAGGCTCACTTCGACTTGTTGCAATTCCCTGGCTTTTTCTTCCGGCAGCACATCCATTGCAAACATGCCGGCAGCCAGTTCTGTTCCAGCCAGGTATTTCAGCCGGTCGCGGGTACGGTAAGGCGGGTTGAATTCGGCATGCAAATGCGCTTCCGGATGCGCCTCGCCATCAGTCGGCGCCTGGTACAAAGCCATCAGGTAAGGAAATGGCCGATCCCATAAATGATCGTATTTCAGCAAAACCGTCTTCAGCGCCCGCGCCAGATCGGCACGCTGCTCACCGTTCAAGTCACTGAAATACGCGACCGCCTCGATCGGCGCCACCCACACTTCATACGGATAGCGCGCGCAGGCCGGCACGAACGCCACTGCATGCGGTCCCTGGTAAACCAGTCGTGCGCCGCTGTGCAATTCCTTGGCGATCATGTTACCCAGCAGACTGCGGCCATGTTCTCGGTAAAACAGTTTTTCCTGTTGCTGCATGCGCGCCGGCACCGGCGGCACAAATGGATAGGCATAGATCTGGCCATGCGGATGATGCAGCGTGCAGCCCATTTCAGTGCCACGGTTTTCAAACGGCAGCACATAGCGGATGTTCGGGTCGCTGGCAGCGCGGCTGGTACGGTCCCCCCACACTTGGAACAGCAGCTCGATATGCTGCAATGGCAGTGCGCCCAGCGAGGTCTTGGGATCCTGGGTAAACACCATCACTTCGCAGCGCCCGGCTGCCGGCGCGGTTTCAACGATCAATTGCGGCGGATCATGCGATGCCTGCGTCAGTGAGGGAAAGCGGTTGTCGAATACCGCGATATCGTAAGCACCGGCCGGCAATTCGGTAGGGTTGGCAGGATCGACCGTGACTGCCAGCGGATTGTATTCCGGCGGTGGCAAAAAGGTGCGTCCCTGGCGGTAAGCCGCGTAAGTGATCCATTCGCCGCGCAACGGATGCCAGCGCAGGTGCGGGTTCGGTGTCAATGCGTCCGGCGACGGGCTCGGCACGTCGCCGTGCAAGACTACCGGCGCACGGCCGTACAAGCTCATGCGCCTGCCATCCGGTTTGACACAGTCCAAAAAATGCATGAAATGCTCCTCGGCTGCGAACCGCTTAAGTGGCGACCGATATGTTGCTGGGCCGGTTGCAGGTTGCTGCGCGAATGTCTTCCAGAGGAATTTTTGGGGTCCGGTCTGCATTCAGCAAGCCATTCGCTTCCTGGAAAGTATCGGCGAACTGGGTATAGCAAAAACCGCTGAACATGGCAGTGGTATTGATTACCTCCAGCAGTTTTTGATAACTTTCCAAAAATTGCTGATCGCTATCCGAGGTTGAATAGCCCCATACGCTGGTAACCCCCTTGGAGCGGGTCTTGTCATAGGCAATGCCGCCAAATTCAGTCAGCACGATCGGCTGGCCGCGATGCGGATAACCATCCAGCGTCAGGATCCGTCCCCCGGGTCGGCGTCGGTCAAACAGTTCCTGCGTCTGTGCGGAAGAGCCATAGCGGGCGCGCAGGCGTTCCGGATCGGCATCGTAATCGTGAATGCCGAGGATATCGGTCGCCGACGCTTCCCAGCCATCATTGCCGATGACCGGACGGGTCGCATCCAGCGTGCGGGTCAGGTGGTACAGCGCCTCAACCGCGTTGCGGTGCGCCTGGGTCGAGGTGAGGTTTGGCACACCCCAGGATTCATTGAACGGCACCCAGACAATGATGCACGGATGACTGTAGTCACGCTCGATGACTTCGGCCCATTCGCGCACCACGCGATTGATCGCCTGTGGCGAGAAGCGGTAGGCGGAAGGCATCTCTTCCCACACCAGCAAACCCAGCTTGTCGGCCCAATACAGATAGCGCGGGTCTTCTATTTTTTGGTGCTTGCGCACGCCGTTGAAACCCATTTCCTTGGCCAGCTCGACATCGCGCCGCAACGCGTCATCCGACGGCGCGGCGAGCAGGGTATCGGGCCAGTAGCCCTGATCCAGCACCAGCCGCAAATGATAGGGCCGGCCATTGAGCATGAAGCGGTCGCGGTTGATATGCGCCGAGCGCAACGCGGTGTATGAACGCACCGTGTCAAGCACCTGGTCGCCTTGACGCAGGATGATTTCGGCATCGAGCAAGGTCGGGCGCTCCGGACTCCACAGCAATTCATTGCGTGAATCGTCGATACCCGGATCCGACAGGCTGATCTTGCGGTGCGCTTCGCCATTGATCACTGTGTAACGATCGTTGGCCAGCACTTTGCTGCCATGCGAAATCTTGACTTCAACCGTCAGGTTCTCGGCAGGGTCGCCGGCAACAAAGGCCTCGCAGCCGATTTCAAAGCCATCGAAATGCGGCGTCCAGCGCAATTTCTGGATATAAGTGCTCGCCACCTTTTCCAGCCAGACCCCCTGCCAGATACCTGTCGTACGGGGATACCAGATCGAATGCGGCTCCAACTGCCAATCCTGCTTGCCGCGTGGCTTGGCCAGATCGTGCGGATCATCTTCGACATACACCGTGACACTCTGGCGGCCGGATTCATCCAGCGCCCGCGTAATATCGGCATAAAATGGCGTATGGCCGCCCTCGTGTTCAGCCACCAAATGCCCGTTGACCCACACAATCGCGCGATAATCCACCGCGCCGAAATGCAGCAGCACCCGCATACCATCGGCACGCAGATCGAACTCCCGCTGATACCAGCACACTGCATGGAAGCCCTGGTCACCGATGCCGCTGGCTTCCGACTCCGGCGGAAACGGCACCTGGATTTGCCGGTTCCAGCGGATCGGATCGCTTGGTTGCCTAAATTGCCTGTCGTCGTCGTAAGTGAATTTCCACGGACCATTCAATGATTGCCAATGGTCACGTACAAGTTGGGGTCGCGGGTAAGCGGGATCAGCCATTTATCTCTCTTTGAAGCGGTTGTTCGCGTTGGAGTACTAGTTCCACGCTCTGTTCCCGCATCAAGTAAAAAGAAAGGCCATGGCCGCGCAATATCAAACTTACAGCCCAGACTGCGTATATGCAGTCTGCATTTAATTTCTCAAATGAAATTTGCGTGACAATAATATGAGGCAGCCGGGGCAGCAGCCGAGCACAGCGCACGCATCATGTCAGCGTCTGTGAAGCCTATTGCAGGCGTTACAAAGCCAGTCGCATTGTGGATGCGCAAAAGCCGGGAAGGGTTTTGTTTTTGCGTTTGCTGAATACGTCACGGTGCAATGCTGTCATGCTTGCAGATATCGGCATGCTGATGCTGCCGATATCTGCCTGCTTACTTTGTTTCGAAAACGGTCACCGCATCCCATCCGGATGCCGGTGGCCGCTCCCGATACTCGGCAATGCGTGCCAGATATAGCCCATACAGCGCATCCAGCGGATCTGCCGCATGCAGGTCTTCGATGATGCGCTGCGCGGCATCCCATTGCTGCGAACGCAGCAGTTCCAGCGCCTGGTGCCATTGGGCCACGGCGCTGCGGGTCGCCTCAGCGGCATCTGCGGCAAGTGCGAGTGGCTCGAATATCGGCACCGGTTCATTTTTCCCCTTGACCCGCACCAGGTCGAGTTCGCGGTACAGAAATTCCGGCGCGGCCAGTCTGGTTGCCAGGCCGACCACAATACCGACGCCATAGACCTTGGTAATGCCTTCCAGGCGAGACGAAAGATTGACCGGGTCGCCCATCACGGTATAGGCACGCCGGATTTGCGAGCCCATATCACCCACTCTGACCTCACCGGTATTGAGTCCGATGCCGATCTTCAGCGGTGGCCAGCCACGCGCCATGAATTCCTGGTTGAGTCTTGCGGCGCTGGCCTGCATGCGCAGCGCGGTAGCGACCGCCAGCGATGCATGATCCGGCAAGGTGATCGGCGCACCCCAGAACGCCATGACGGCGTCGCCTATATACTTGTCCAGCGTGCCGCGATTGCCGCGTATGTCTTCCGACATCGTCGTCAAATAGATATTCACATACTCCCGCAAAGCATTCGGTTCAAGTCCTTCCGAGATGGTTGTGAATCCGCGCACATCCGAAAACAGGATCGTCAATTCGCGCAATTCACCTTCCATGCTATAGCTTTCGGGGTCTCGCGCCATTTCGGCGACCAGCTCGGGCGCGACATACTCACCGAACAGGTTGACGATCGCACGCCCCTTGCGATACTCGAACAAATAACCCCAGGCGATATTGAAGATGAACAGGCCAAGAATCAGCAATAGTGCATTGGCCACCGGCAAAACCAGATGATAGGATTGATACATCCAGGAGTTCATCGCAATCACCGATATCGCTGCCGCCAATGCGAACAGCATCGACCACAACGGCGACAGCATAGCCAGTGCCACCATCAAAACAATTCCTATCAGCAGAACCTGCAACAGGTCGAATCCAATGCTGTAGTCCGGCGTCTGCTTGAAGTCGCCATCCAGAATCGAGGCAATCAAGTTGGCATGCACTTCCACCCCGGGATAATCGCTTTTCACGGGCGTCGCGCGCAAGTCATTCAAGCCAGGCGCCGCGGTGCCAACCAGGACGATCCGGTCTGTCAGTTCAGCCAGCGGCACTCGGCCCTTGAGCACGTCGGCAGCGGAGATATACCGGTAGGCGCCGCCATCCGGACCGCCGGGCCCGCGATACTGGACCCGGGCTGTCAAATTGCGCTCAATCGGCACCATGGTTGCGAATGGCTCGGTATTGAGCCTGAGCGCAGACAGCACCCCGTACTGTTTCAATTCTTCTTCCGACTGGATGCCGTCGGCCTGCAGGAAAACCGGCTGGACCTGGCTGGCGCCCAACGCGACCCGAGCGGTCGCCAGAGACAAGGATTCATAATAGTTGTCGCCAACCCGCATCATCAATGGCGATGAGCGCAGCAAGCCATCCGCATCGATATCTCCATTGAAGAACCCGCCGGCTCTGGCTGCCAGTTGCAGTTCTGCCAGATTGGCTTCATATGCGTTTGAATCAAGCGCATTTACCGCATATCCCTGCAAATCCGCGACGCTCCAGGCCGGCGCCGGCAGCATGCCCTTCTTGAAGGAATTCGAAAGAAAATATCCGAGCACGACCGGGCGGTTCTGAAATGCTTTTGCCAGACGCGCATCATAATCCAGCGTCGGCTGCAGGCTGCGCAAGCGTTGACCCAGTTGGGGAATATCCTTGAGCTCGTGTTGCATCAGTGACGCCAGCGTGGCATAACCCGAACTGGTATCTGGTTCCGAAAAAATTACGTCGAAGCCGACCGCCCGGACCTTGTAGCGCTCGAACATCTGATCCACCATCTGCGCAACCAGATGCCGGCTCCAGGGCCAGCGGCCGATTTCAGCCAGACTCTTTTCATCCACGTTGACGATCACGATGCGCGGATCCGCAATCGGCGTACTGAGCCGCATGCGGGCGTCATAGACGAACTGATCAATGCGCTCGACTGCCGCCAAGGGCACAAAACCCAGCACCTGGGCGATTGCACCCATCATCAGGATCAAGCTGATCGCCCATCGCATGCCGAATCTGGAAAAAAATCGTTTCACTATTCATCCTTGTCGTGGCTGTCCTGCAGCTCAGGGAATGTACCCGGGAATCTTGCTTTCATCGACGGCGTCGATTTGCGCCGGGTCCATGAAGCGCTTTGCATAATCAAGATAGACTTTCCGGCGCACGAATACATCGAACAAATCGGGATCGATGTGTTCGCGCATGCAAAAGCCGCCCAGAATCTGCAGTGATTCGGAAAGGGTTTTGCCCTTCTTGTAGGGCCGGTCCTTGGCTGTCAAGGCCTCGAAAATATCGGCAATCGCCATCATCCTGGCCTGCACCGACATCTGGTCGCGCTTCAAGCCCTTCGGATAGCCCTTGCCATCCATGCGTTCATGGTGCCCGCCCGCATATTCCGGCACGTTCTGCAAATGCCGCGGCCATGACAGTGATTCCAGCATGCGGATGGTGACCACAATGTGGTTGTTGATGATCTCGCGTTCCTGTTCGTTCAGGGTGCCGGCCCGGATATTCAAATTGGTTTCTTCTTCCTGGTCCAGCAAATTGCGCTCGGTGCCATCCGGCCCGACCCAGCGGTAAGCGGCGATCCGGGCCACCCGTTCCTGGTCTTCCGGGCGCATGAATTCTCCGCCAATATTGGCACGCCGCAGAAATTCACGGTCGGCATCCAGCTGTTCCAGTTCCTGCTGCAAGCGGCGCTCGATGTCTGCCGTGGCTGGCGCAGCGCCGCGGCCGACCGCTGCACACTGCTCCTGCAGCGCGCGGATCCGGGCATCGCGCTTCAATATTTCAAATCGGGTATCGACAGTGTGGATACGGTCGTACAGCGCTTCGAGCTTGGTAGCCTTTTCCACCACATGCACCGGGGTCGTGATTTTGCCGCAGTCATGCAGCAGCCCGGCCAGCCACAGTTCGCGGCGGTCTCGCTCGCTCATTGAAAAATCGGCCAGCGGGCCGGCATCGGTCTGATGCACTGCTTCGGCTAGCATCATGGTCAATTCCGGCACATGCTCGCAATGCCTGCCGGTATGCGGCGATTTTTCATCAATGCCGATATTGATCAGCTTTACAAACGATTCAAACAGAGTTTCCAGCCGAGCAATCAATTGATGGTTGGTGATGGCAATCGCCGCCTGTGAAGCCAGCGCTTCAATAAACCGCTGATCGGTATCGGCGAACGGACATACTGTGCCGGCTTGCGCATCTCTGGCATTGACCAGCTGCAGCACGCCGATCAACTCGCCTTCATGATCCATCATCGGCACCGTCAGAATCGACTGTGAATGATATTTGTATTGCTGGTCGAATTGCCGCATCCAGGAAAAATTGAACAGGTCGGACTTATACACATCCGGGATATTCACCGACTGCCGTGTATTGGCTGCGTAGGCAGCGACCGCATTCAAGTTCTGCCGGCCGGCCTCGTCGAACAAGGGAATATCCGGCAAACTGATTGGCTGGCCGGATCCTCCCATGTAAATGCCGAGCGTATCGTTGATCGAAATACTGAAACCCAGGCTGCGCTGATCGTCGCTGGTACGGTACAAAGTGCCGCCATCGGCATGCGTCATGCTTTTCGCAGTTCGCAATATGCGTTCCAGCAACTGGGAGATATCACGATTGTTACTGAGCGCCACGCTCAGCTCTGTCAATTGTTCCAGTCTGAGCGACACTTCGGAAGGATGCAAGGCAGTCATGATTGGCCGCATTTACGTAAATAACAATCGGAACAACAGGTCTCTTTGGTCCGGTTCATCCAGGCAAACTTGCCGGATGCAGCCATCAGCCTGCTGAGCCAGAAAATCTGACACAGCAAAGCGTCCGGATTCAAGGATTCAATACTCGAACACGTCGCCGCACTTGATCGCCTTAAACGGACGCCCTCCCCCGGCGTCAAGCTCGTGCATGATCAAGTCTTCCTGGCCTGGCTTCAAGTGATAGATCAGGAATTCGACGGACGCCGGCATCGACGCCACTTCGTCGATCAGCGTGCGCGGACAGAAATGCATGGATTTGTCGGCGAGTTCGCGGTCGGCGTTCGTGAAGGAGCAATCGACAATCACTTGATGCAGCTTCGGCTCGTGACGCAGGATTTCCCATAGCTGCGGCGTGGCGCTCATGTCGCCGGTAAACACAAAACCCTGATCGCGTCCCCGGACCCAGTAGGCCGACGATCCGGTCGTATGGTTCACCGGAAACGGCGTGATCGATCTGCCTTCCAGTTCAATCGTCACGCCAGGCGCAATCGGCTGCCAGCGCATGGTTGGATTCGTTGCATTCGGAATGGTCGTGAAATCCGGCCACAAGACCCAGTTGAACAGATGCTGTTTCAGCGCATCGATGACCGGCTGGGTCGCATAAACGGTAACTGGACCAGTCCTTTTCCCTTGGATTGCATCCACCAGCAAGGCCAAGCCTGCCACATGATCGAGATGACCGTGTGTGATGAAGACATGATTAATGCCAGTCAACTGTTCAAGCGCCAAACTCGAGAGCCCTGTGCCGGCATCCAGCAAAATGTCATGATCTACCCACAGGCAGGTGGTCAGCCGTGCATGCCCGCCGATGCCACCGGCACAACCGAGTACCTGCATCTTCATCGCGCAATCCCGGAATGGCCGAGACCGGACACGTAGAGAGCATTAGCGGAATTGTCGATCTTTGAAAAAATCATCGTATTTTTATAAGCTGACAGATTCACATTCCTGAAGCTTCGTCCGTACCCGCTCGGCCGAAAGTCGGCATTTCTTGCGCAGCAAAGACAAGCACAAGCGCATGGAAGCAAGATGCAATGAACTTGTTTTTTGGAAATATTGTAGACCGATTTGCTTTATTGAGGATTTTTATATGCCTATCGTTCTTATCGCTGTAGAAAATTAGCAACTTGACTCAGACCACCATCTAAACCAACTCATTTTGCAAATTTAATTGCTGAATAGATAATCGAAAACGAGCTGATTTTATTGTTTACCACAAGAATTGACTCATGGCATGATACATTTTTAGAATCAAGGCAACTAATTATAAGAAATGAAACTTTCTTTCAGGCACTCCTCCAAAGAGAATTGAAATAAGTAAAATATTTGCCGGATTCGTATCCGCCTATCGCTATTCCAGACTGGTATCTGCTGCCTGGCTACTATTAATGATCGAGACGAGATGAGCACTGTATCCAGCCTTACCCCGGAAAATAGCCAACTGGCGAGTGCAGATAGTCGCTTACATTTCTTCCAGAAGCTCCAGGCCGTCACCAACAAGATTCACGCGACCGGCAATCTCGACCAGATCATGCTGGAGCTGCCCAAGGATATCTGCGACCTGTTCGATTGCGACCGCATCACGATCTATGCGATCAGCAATGACAAGTCATTCATCGTCTCCAAGGTCAAAACCGGACTGCACTCCTTTTCGGATCTCGAGTTGCCGATTTCGCCGCAAAGCATGGCTGGGTACGCGGCTCATTTCAAGCGCATTGTCAGGGTCAGGGATGTCTATGATGATGTGGAACTGCAGTCCCATAATCCGCCGCTGCATTTTCTGCGGGAAGTCGACAAACGCACCGGTTATCGCACCAAGCAGATGCTGATTGCGCCATTGCTGGATACCCAGTCCGGCGAGCTGCTCGGCGTGATTCAGTTGATCAACAATCGCTCCGGAGAGCCGTTTGCCGAAGTCGCAGAAGCAGGCGTCAAGGAGCTGTGCGCCACGCTGGCGATTGCATTTACCCAGCGCCTGAAGCCATCGCCACCGGTACGTTCGAAATATGACTCGCTGGTTGCCGACGCCGTTTTGTCGGCGCCTGAATTCGAGCTGGCCACACGCTCTGCGCGCCGCAAGAATGTGGATATTGAAGAAATTCTTATCAGTGAATTTCAGGTCAAGCTGCCATTGATCGGCCAGGCGCTCGCCAAATTCTATGGCGTCCCGTACGAGCCCCACAAACCGGAAAGGGTCAAGCCGGTCGACCTGCTGAAAAACCTCAAGCGCGATTATGTCGAGCAAAACCAGTGGCTGCCGCTCGATGACGGCAAGGACGGCATGCTGATTCTTGCCCTCGACCCTGAACGCATCAAGGCCAGCCGCATTCTCAGCAATATCTTTCCAAAAAGCCGCTTCACCTATCGCGTCTCGACCAATCTGGAATTCCAGCAAACGCTCGACTTGTTCTATGGCGCCGCCGACGATACAACCTCGGTCGGCGACCTGCTGTCGGACATGCAAGGCAGCGATGAAGAAGTCAGCGAAATCGTCGACAACGAACTGTCGGCCGCAGCCGAAAACGAACTGGTCAAGCTGGTCAACCGGATCATCGTTGACGCCTACCGTCAGGGCGCATCCGACATTCACATCGAACCGCGCCCCGGCAAGGAAAAAACCCTGATCCGCTTCCGCAAGGACGGATCGCTTGAACCGTATATCGAGATCCCGGCCAGCTACCGCAGCGCAATTTCGGCGCGCATCAAGATCATGTGCGACCTCGATATTTCAGAGCGCCGCAAGCCGCAGGACGGCAAGATCAAGTTCAAGAAATACGGGCCGCTCGACATCGAATTGCGAGTTGCCACCATCCCATCGGCAGGTGGCGTGGAAGATATTGTCATGCGCATTCTGGCCGCAGGCGAGCCGATCGCGCTGGATAAGCTGGGCGTGCTGCCGCACAATCTGGTGCGTCTGAAAAATACCGTCAGCAAGCCGTACGGCCTGTTTTTTGTCTGCGGCCCGACCGGCTCCGGCAAGACCACCACGCTGCACTCGGTGCTGCACCACCTGAATACGCCCGACACCAAGATCTGGACTGCCGAAGATCCGGTCGAAATCACCCAAAAAGGCTTGCGCCAGGTCCAGGTCAACCGCAAATCCGGACTGGACTTCGCCACCGCGATGCGCGCCTTCCTGCGCGCCGACCCCGATATCATCATGGTGGGCGAGATGCGCGACAAGGAAACGGTGTCGATGGGCATCGAAGCATCGCTGACCGGTCATCTGGTGTTCGCCACGCTGCATACCAACAGCGCGCCGGAATCGATCGTGCGCCTGCTCGACATGGGCATGGATCCATTCAATTTTTCCGACGCCCTGCTGGGCATTCTGGCGCAGCGGCTGGCCAAGCGCTTATGCAGCTGCAAGGTCGCATATGCACCGTCTGCAGAAGAATTTCAGCAATTGCTTAACGAGTACTGCGAAGAGTTATTGAATACCGAATCATTCAAGAAAGATGCGCAGGCCGGGCGGGATGCTGTTATTGCAAAATGGAAAAAAGATTATGCCAATAGCCAGGGGCAATTCACGCTGTACAAGGCAGTCGGCTGCGAAAAATGCTCTGGCGGCTACAAAGGCCGTGTTGGCTTGCACGAATTAATGACTGGTACCGACCGGGTCAAAAAACTTTTGCAGGAACATGCGCGCGTCGCGCAACTGCTCGCCGCTGCACTGGAAGACGGCATGCTGACCCTGAAAATGGATGGCATCGAAAAAATCTTATCCGGTATTACCGATATGAAGCAGGTGCGCGCAGTGTGTATCAAGTAATACCACGCTGCGGCAAAATCGCATTTTGCAAAAATGGACTAGCATGCTCTGCCAACTTGCTTTTTATCTTCCAGTGTGATCGGGGCCGTGGTGAGTTTGGGCTGCAATTAGGCTACTAGGTAATGCCAGCATGGGTAGATATTTGAAACACCATCACATTCGACTCCACTAATCCAGCAAGCAGGGACGTTTCCCTGAGAAGCCTCTACACCTCTTACTCACCATAAAACTTGTTAGAGCGTCTAACAAAATGAGTAAAAAGTTGTCATATCAGTTTGCTGATGTTTTTTGTGGCGAGACGATATGGCACACGAACTGGTTGATGATGAGCTATGGGAAATAATCCAGCCCCTATT
>JAKFFK010000236.1:0-2754 GCA_036675285.1 Paucimonas sp.
GATCAAGACTTCGTCATATGCCGACAGCTCGCCCAGCCGCTGCCAACCGGTCTTGTACGACATGAAATCATGGCCGACGTTGTCCCGCACGATCACTTCGATGGAGTCAGGCAAGGAACTTGCAGCGACATCGTTCAGGCAGGTGGAGACGAAAATAAACCGCTGAGCCCGATGCTGCAAGAAATCGATCAGGCGGCGGGTATACGCGGGAATTTCTCCATCCGGATGAAAATGGGCGAAAATTACCGCGCGCTGCTGGCCTGGAATCAAGTCGTGCGACAAGGCCGCTACCCGGTGGAGCGCATCGCCTGCGCAACCCGGCCGGCCCACTTGGCCAGACCGGCCCGATTCAGCGTAAGTCCGAAAACCAGCAAGGCCAGCGGCGCCAAGGCTAGATGACGCGCGCGCAGCTTGAAGTCGGCGAACGGACCGACATGCTTGCGTACCAGGATGCGCCGCGACAGCGCATGATGAAACCCCTTGATGTATTCAACCCGCATCGACTTGCCGGACGAGCCGCCGCCGGCATGCTGAACCCGCGCCGCCGGCTCGATCAAGCATTCATAACCGCGCCGGTAGGTTTCCAGACAAAGATCGTCGTCTTCGCAGTACAGGAAAAACCGTTCATCGAAAAACCGATCGCCAAATGCATCCATGCGCACCAGAAGACAGCAGGCAATCAAAAACCTGGCGCACGCAACCCCTTCCGGTACCTGGTACGGTTTGCGCGCGATCGGCTCGAAATAGGCATTGTTATAGGAAATCTGGGCTTGTGTGCCGCCATACGCCTGCGGTGCAATTAGGCCGGCGCGCTCGAAGCGATCTGCGGCATCGACCAGAATCGCGAGATTTTGTTCATCAATCTCGCAATCCGGATTGAGCAACAATGCATACTGGGTGCGCACCAGTCGCAGCGCGCGATTGTTGGCGGCGCCGAAGCCCAGATTCCGGTCGTTTTCGATCACGCTTGCATGCGGTGCTGCTGTGCGAAGACGATTCACGGTGCCGTCACTGCTGGCATTGTCCACGACAATGACATTCGTGAACCGGTTCAGCGTGCGCGCCAGCACCGGCACCAGCCGCTCGGACTGGAAGGTGACACAGATGACGGTAACGCGGCTCGAACTCATGGGCATGTTTTTTTGATATCACGCAAACACTGCAGGATTGCAGCGGATTATCCCCGTCCAATCCAACATGCGCAATGTCTACCTGGCAAAACCCAATCATCCAGCCGCCGATCGCCCGCTTTATCTCGCAGGACGCCGATCTCGCCATGATAAAATCCGAACGCCTTCGAACGCCATGGAAAGCGTCGAAACGGCCATTTCATGTCTTTTCACTTACATTCGCCGTATGACGACTGATCCCCGACCGATTACCCGCCACCTGGATTTGGGCTGCGGAGACAAGCCGCGCAACCCGTATCGACGCGATGAATTACATGGCATCGATATCTTTCCGCGCCACGAGCCAGGGAGTTATGAAATACGCAAGGCCAACCTGTCGCTGGAGCCGATACCCTATCCGGACAATTATTTCGATTCGGTTTCGGCCTACGATTTCTTTGAGCATATCCCGCGTGTATTGATGACCAAAGATGGCCTTTCCACCCGTTTTCCCTTCATCGAACTGATGAATGAAATATGGCGGGTATTGAAACCAAGCGGCATGTTGTACGCTTCAACGCCGTGCTATCCGTATCGAGAAGTATTTCAAGATCCGACTCACGTCAATTTTCTGACGCTCAACTCGCATAGCTATTTCACGCAACCGGATTTAACGGCAAAAATGTATGGCTTTACCGGAAATTTCTCTGCCAAACGAGCCATGCGCTACGCGCCTCAACGTGAATATGAACCGGTAGATAACAGCTTGCGACAAAAGCTTCGCATCTGGAATCGAGCACGACGTAACAAGATCAGCCACGTGCTGTGGGAATTCGTTGCCAGCAAATAAAAAATATCCAGAACCGCAACCGGAATCTAAAAGCATGCGCGTAGTTGCACTTTCCAACGACAAGGGTTCAAATGGCACTGCCATACGGCAGGGTATTCCGTTACGAATTCTGGCAGCGCAACATCAAGCTGAAATCCGCCTGATTTCGTTTCATCAATGCACTCGCGCAGACCTGCGATGGGGCGATGTCTTTATTATCCAGCGTGCCATTAGTGAACGCATGCTCAATATCATGGGCAGACTCAAGGAAATGGGTAAGCCAGTCATCTATGAGATTGACGACCTGTTGACACAATTACCCAAATTTTTATCTGACCATCGGACCATGATTGAACAACAAGATCTGGTTATCAAGATGATAAAAATGGCGGATGCCATTACCGTTACAACGCCCAGACTTTCAGAACAGCTGGCTATTTTCAATCCGCACATTCATCTGGTACCGAACTTTGCCACGGATGCCGGCTGTGCTCTTGCTAAACATATGGACAAAGATGCTCCGCGGGCGACGCTTGTGCTAGCTTCTTCGGATACTGTTCAAACTGATTTTCTACTGCCTGCTATCCATGACGCATATGCGCAATATGGATCTTCGGTGGAGCTGGTCTGTATTGGAGCAATCGCCGACAAGTTTGATATTCCGGGACTCATCATCCACAAATATCCGATCGTTCCGCAAACCAGCTTTATCGGACTGATTGCGTCTTTTACAAACCCAATCGGTTTAATTCCATTGGATAACTCCTTGTTCAGTAGTTGCAAGAGCGCCATCAAGTATCTGGATTATTCAATGGC
>JAKFFK010000300.1:0-16196 GCA_036675285.1 Paucimonas sp.
CGGACCGCAGCAGCCAAACCTTCCAGCACACCCAGGCTTTGCTCCCAGTTGATGCAGCCATCGGTAATCGACTGACCATACGTCAGTTCCTTGCCGGGAACCAGATCCTGGCGTCCGGCCACCAGATGGGATTCCACCATCACACCGACGATACGCGTGTCGCCTGCCGCAATCTGGCGAGCGATTTCGGCACACACCGGCACCTGGTTTTCAGGTTTTTTCGAGCTGTTGGCATGCGACGCATCGATCATCAGGCGTGATGCTAGGCCATTGCTGGCGATATCCTTGCAAGCTGCGTCAACACTGGCGACATCGTAATTGGGCGCCTTGCCGCCGCGCAGGATGATATGGCAATCCTCATTTCCGGCAGTCGAGACGATCGCCGAGTGTCCGCCCTTGGTCACCGACAGAAAGTGGTGCGGTTGCGACGCGGCCTTGATCGCATCGACAGCAATCTTGACATTGCCATCGGTGCCGTTCTTGAAACCGACCGGGCACGACAGTCCGGACGCCAGTTCGCGATGCACTTGCGACTCGGTTGTGCGGGCGCCGATCGCGCCCCAGCTGATCAGGTCGGCGAAGTACTGCGGGCTGATCACATCCAGGAATTCGGTGCCGGCCGGCAGGCCCAGTTCATTAATGTTCAACAAAAGCTCGCGCGCCATGCGCAAGCCCTCGTTGATCCGAAAACTGTTGTCCATATGCGGATCATTGATCAAGCCTTTCCAACCGACCGTGGTGCGCGGCTTTTCAAAATATACCCGCATGATGATTTCCAGCTCATTCGCATACTGTTCGCGCGCCTTGACCAGAAGATGGGCATACTCCATCGCGGCCTTGGTGTCATGAATCGAGCAGGGACCAATCACCACCATGACCCGGTCATCCTGTCCATGCAAGATGCGATGCAGTGCAGTGCGTGCGCCGGCCGCTGTATTGGCGGCTTTCTCGGAGCAGGCGAATTCACGAATCAGATGCGATGGGGGAGTCAGTTCTTTCATTTCTCGGATCCGTAGATCGTCAGTGCGCGGCATGTTTTCTCCAGTCAAAATATGAAATCTGTACAAACAAAAAAACCGCCATCACGGGCGGTTTTTTCAGAAATTCGGTTTAAGCCTTTTATTCGTGCGCTTACCGCTTTTCCACCGCCGTTGGGCTGGAATAGCTAAAGTAAAAATAAAAATGGAAGCGCAGGAAAGTCATCAAAGTCACTAGATTATTTACTTAGTTCACCCATATTGCAATAAATCGGCCTTTTTGGCAAGCACGGCCGTGGTTTTGACAAAACCACAAGCCGCTCATGCCGCTGGCTTTTCCTCAAGCGGTGCCGCCAACGGTCACGCCATCGATCCGCAAGGTCGGCTGGCCGACACCGACCGGCACGCTCTGCCCTTCCTTGCCGCACACGCCAATGCCGGGATCCAGGCGCATGTCATTGCCGATCATCGATACCCGGTTCAACACGTCAGGACCATTGCCGATCAAGGTTGCGCCTTTCACCGGATAGGTCACCTTGCCATCTTCAATCATGTAGGCTTCGCTGGCAGAAAATACGAATTTGCCATTGGTAATATCTACCTGGCCTCCGCCAAAATTAACCGCATACAAACCATTTTTTACCGAGGCCAGAATTTCAGCCGGGTCTTTGTCACCCGCCAGCATATAGGTATTGGTCATGCGCGGCATCGGCAAGTGCGCAAAGGATTCGCGCCGTGCATTGCCGGTGACTGGCATCTTCATCAGGCGTGCATTCAGCGTGTCCTGGATATAGCCTTTCAAGATGCCGTCCTCGATCAAGGTCGTGCACTGGGTCGGATTGCCCTCGTCATCCATGTTCAGCGAGCCGCGGCGGTCGGCCAGTGTGCCATCATCCACCACGGTCACGCCTTTAGCGGCGACACGCTCGCCAATCCTGCCAGAGAAAGTGCTGGATCCCTTGCGATTGAAATCGCCTTCCAGGCCATGTCCGATCGCTTCATGCAGCAAGACCCCCGGCCAGCCCGGCCCGAGCACCACTGTCATCGGCCCGGCCGGTGCGGCGCGGGCATCCAGATTCACCAGCGCCGAGCTGACCGCTTCAGACGCATATTTTTCCAGCAATTCATCGCTGAAGTAATCATAGCGGTAGCGTCCACCGCCACCCGAAGAACCCATCTCGCGCCGCCCATCCTGCTCGGCAATGACGGTCACCGAAATGCGCACCAGCGGCCGGATATCGGCGGCAATCACGCCATCGCTGCGCACTACCAGCACCACGTCATATTCGCCCGCCAGACCGGCCATGACCTGCACTACCCGCGGATCCTTGGCGCGCGCAATCCGTTCCACTTTTTCCAGCAGTTTTACCTTTTGCGTGGCATCCAGCGAAGTCAGCGGGTCATTCGGTAAGTACAGGTTGCGGCCGCCGGCCGGCTGGATCGCTGTCGCCACCTTGATCTTGCCGGCACCCTGACGGGCAATCGTGCGGGTTGCCGTCGCGGCGTCGATCAGCGCCCGCTCGGAAATCTCATCCGAATAAGCAAATGCCGTCTTGTCGCCTGATACTGCTCGTACGCCGACGCCCTGGTCAATCGAGAAGCTGCCGGTTTTGACGATACCTTCCTCGAGGCTCCATCCTTCGTTCTTGGTGAATTGAAAATACAAGTCGGCGTAGTCCACCTTGTGGGTAAACATGGTGCCAAGCGTGCGGATCAGTTTCGATTCATCCAGGCCGAACGGCGTCAATAGAATTTCTCGGGCCGTGGCAAGCGAGGTCAGATTCGGTTCAAATAGATTCATGATTTTGGCAGGGCGACAACGAAGCGCCGGATCAATTTTAAGTTTTACGAAAATGGGAACAGCCATTTTCGTCTTAACGTTTCCCTCGCCCGCCTACGAGAGAGGGGCTAGGGGGTGTAGCAGGGACATCGGATGGCATGCCATCCGCCTGCGAAACAATCATCGCCTGCAAGCGATGGTGCGCACCGCAGGTGAGGGCTGAGCTTTGCTAACTATTACTCATTTACGCAAAGCGCAATAAGCAGCAGGATTAAAGCATTGTAGAGCATCTGGCAGGGCATCGCTTCGCTAGGCAGCGATTACAACTTGCGGTGCTGCAACGCCGGCAAACTCTGGCGCACGCGACTGAGCACCGCCGGATCGAGCTCGCCGAAGACCACACCCTCGCCTTCCGGCAGCACAGCCTTGATTTCTCCCCAAGGATCGATCAGCATGCTGTGTCCCCAGGTGCGACGGCCGTTCACATGCTTGCCGCCCTGCGCTGCCGCCAGCACATAACACTGGTTTTCGATCGCCCGCGCGCGCAGCAGGATTTCCCAATGCGCCTTGCCTGTCGTATGGGTGAATGCCGCCGGCACCACGATCAGCGTGCACTCTCCCATGGCGCGATACAGTTCCGGAAAACGCAAGTCATAACAGACCGACAGACCGATATTGCCAAACGGCGCGCAAAACACAGTGACATCCCTGCCATGAACGATGGTGCGCGATTCATCATAGGATTCATCGTCCTTGGCAAAGCTGAACAAATGAATCTTGTCGTAGCGCGACACCATGGCACCGGTCGGACCATACACCAGCATGGCATTCAGCACCTTGTCCGCTTCCTGCGCGGCCATCGGCAGCGTGCCGCCAATCAGCCAGATCTGCTGTTCCCGGGCGATATCAGCCATGAATTGCTGAATCGGCCCGCCGTCCACTTGTTCTGCGTAACGCAGCTTGTCCGGGTCTTGCATGCCCATGAAAGGCCAATACTCGGGCAACAGCACCAGTTGCGCGCCCTGTTCGGCAGCCTCGGTAATCAGGCGGCGCGCCACGGCAATATTTTCTTCCACCACCGGTGTGGACACCATTTGCACCGCAGCGACTTTGACTGGAGTATTTTGCATAGTATTAATGTACCGTTTCGATGGTGGGTGCCGTACCGGATACGGCATTCTGCTGCGCAGGAATGTCGTTTTTCCGATTCAGTTTGGTAATCGCCGGGTCTTTCCACGGGCCGGCGATCTGGTATTCAAAGGTAAACGCCTTCATCAACGGTTCCCGCAAAAATAGCTGGGCAAGAAAGGTCCCTAATCCAATCACGGGATTGATTGCCAAGCCATACACAATTGATGCGGCACCGGCATTGATTTCAGGAATAATAACGACATGCAAATTTGTCGTTTCCTGGTTGATATCCGCCGTGCCATCCATCAAGACGGTTGCACTCACACTGCGCATTTTGAAATTATCAGTTTTCGCGATGCCATGGGTAATGGTTGCGCCCCCTACCACACCATCAAATGCAAATCCTTCCGAAAACACATCACGAAAATCCAGTGCAAGACGGCGCGGCAGCGATTGCAGACTCAATACGCTCAATAACTTGGCGGCACTCGGATCGACTTTCAAGAATTGACCGGGGCCGAGATCAAGGGTGAAGTGTCCATCCAGACTTGGAATATCGAGAGAGAAAGGCAAACCTTTCCAGGTCAGTTCGCCATTCATCCGTCCCTTGCCACCGCGCAGTACATTATTGAAGCCAAATCGGTCCAGCAATTTACCGGCGTCGACAATCTCGAGCACATAGCTCAGGCTTGACTGGCTTTCGCCATCCCTGATACCCCATTTGCCGCTGGCTTTCAATTCCCCATCGGGATTGGCAATCACCAGTTTGTTGATGCGCCACTCCGGCGCAGATGCCACTCTCGAATTATTAGCCAGCAATTCAAGATGGCCAAAACGCTTGCCAAACAATTCAAAGTTTTCTGCCGTGATGTCGAGCGCCGGAATCTGGGTCTCCGACTGCTTTCCTTCAAGCAAGTCCGACACATCCGATGCCGCGGACTTGGGTATCACCAGTGACGCCAGGCGCGCAGTTACCTTGCCCAGGCCGCGTCCCGAACGCGATTCATTCCATGTGACATAGCCGGATGCCTGTTCAGAATCGATATTGGCTTGCCAGACATCTTTTTGATGGGATGCGCCGACCACCACGTTATCCAGCTTTTTCCCAGCCACAATCAATTCCGTTGCACGCGCCGCCAGTACTTCCGGTTCAATATACTGGGACAACCCGGATGTGTCAGCCGGGACAGCCAGGTCCGTTTTGCCGGAACTGACGATCGATGTGACTACCCGGTTCCAGTCATCGATATTCAAGGTTTGCATGCTGACGTTGGCAATCACGCCGCTTTCCGGCTCCGGCGCCGGCACATTGATGCCAATGCCACCCCGCACTACCTGCCATGCAGTATTTTTTCCATTGGCTTTTTGCCGTTCATAATAAGCGGCGATCGCTGCGCCAACCGACACGCGGATTTCATCGCGCACCGCGGACGCGTCCGGTGCCGCCTTGCCGGTCAGTGCCAGTCTGAAAGGCATGGCTTGCCCTGCCGCCTTGGTCAACGGCGCTGGGAAATCCAGTCCAATGCCTTGCAAAGTCGAATCGACAACGATTTCCGGCCGTCCATTTTTTTTCACGCTGATCGATGCTGCATAGCGCGTACTGCCACTGATACGTTGCGCGATACGCTGCATGGCAGGTGCAGGATAGGCTTTGCGCACCCCGTCCGCTGTCAGGCCGCCGCTGGCCTTGATGACGATGGCGCCGTCACGTTGCGTGCCGCCGGACACTGTCAACGCGCCGCCCAGAAAATTTGCTTTTACAGGCGGCAGGGTAACGCCGGTTTCGCTGAATTCAAGCTTGCCGCTGGTGCCGGCCAGCGCCGGCATCGCCTCGAATAGCGTAATGTCGTTGCCGGCGAACTGCAGCGTTCCCTGTACTGTGGCGTGCTCCATGCGATCCAGCGGCAACTGCAGTTTCAGCGCCAATTTGGCGTTACCGCTGGCCTTGCTTTCTTCGGTAAAATCGGCAATCCACTCGGCAACCGGGCTGGCATTGACATACCGGATAAAGTCTTGCAATGCACCCTCGGCTTCGCCCTCGATCTCGAGCCGCGCACCATTCGCCGACAAATCCGGAATCACGGCCTTGACCTTGCTTAGTCCAACTCCGCCAGTAGTGGCATGATCGGCCCGGATTTCCATGCGGGTCCGGTCGAAAAGAATCGTGCCTTGCATGTCATCCAGTGTCGGCCAAAGCGGCGACTTGCCATCCCGTCCAAAACTGCCGGGAGCGTAATTCAGTTTGCCGTTCACTATGCGGCCAGTGACATGGAACTCCCCGCGCGGTTTGTCTGTAGGACGTTCGGCGCGAAAGGGAAAATCCGACAAGTTGCCCTTGACCCGCACGGCGACATTCTGTGCCTTGCCGCCTTCCAGTGCGCCAGCAAGCCACAAGCGGGTAGCTTCCGGGGTTTGCAGTGGCAGATAGCGGCCGACCCGGTTCAAATCGAGTTCGGTGATTTTCGCGGAGAAATCAATTTGCCCAAGCGGCCCGCCTTTCCGGACATTCAACGGCATCAAGTGTTTGCCGGCCAAGGACCCGGATACGCCATCCTGGATGAAATCCATGCGGTCGATTTGCAATAGCAATTGGTCATTTTTTTGGAAGGACCAGTTCGCCTGCATGTTCAGGGTCTGGAATGGCATCATCGGCTCACTGAAATAACCGGGCAGGTTCAATTTGAGCAAGCTCGACTGCAAGATAAAGCTGCCGCCCTTATCACTGGCATCGACCACACCGGTCAGGTTGTCGAATCCCGGAATCGCCGGAAGCGCGGCACGCGCAGGAAGCTTGCCGGTCTTGGGCCGTGCCGGACGCGCTGCCTGTGCATTCATGCTGAGTCCGGCGAACTTGCCCTTGACCCGGTAAGCAGCCAGATTCGGATAGCTGCCCTGCCATTGCGCTGAAAAATCCATTAATTGCCCGCGCGGCAAAAAATCGACCAGCATTTGCCGCTGGCCGGAGGTCAATGGCAGCCGTTCGGCAAAATTGGCCACGGTATGCAAATCGAGCAATTCCGCCTTGATCTCGAATTTTTCGGGTTGATCTCCGCGGGCAGGCGTAAAGCTTTCGGAAAGGGTAGTAGTTGGAAAGACCAGCCCTTCTTTGGTCTTGAATGAAAAATCCGTCAATGCAATGGCATGACCGTGCGCCCCGAGGGTTGGCGTGCCATCCTCGATTTCCGGATCAAGGTCTTCCCTGATAGAAATGCGGCCATCGACCTGTTCCAGGTCCAGCGCCTGCAAATCGCGGCGCAGGCGGGTTGAAACATTCGACAAGGACAGATCGGCGCTGAAATCGGCCACCTTTGCATTATCAAAATTCAGCCACGCGCGCACTGAACCCTGACCTTGGGTAAGCTGGACTGGATAATCGAAGTAAGCTTTCCAGACCGTCAGGTCGGCCTGTCGCAGGTCTGCATACAGTTCACCGGTCCATCGGCTGACATCGGATATTTTCGTGGCAAAGCGTGGATGCTCGAAATCCGCCCGTACATCCAGTGGTTCTGCAAATGCTGCCGGTGGCGTTGCCTTCAAGGCGAACTGGTGCCGTCGCCAGTCATTGCGCAAGACCACATCAACCTCCTGCAACGCCAGGGCCGGCGCATGGCGCTTGTCATCCTGCCAGCTCAGCCGTCCGCCGCGGATCAGGATTTCCCTTTGCGACAGAACCCAGTCCAGTCCTTTGCCGTCCCCTTCCTTGCGCATATCGACATAAATTCCGCCGACATGCAAATTACCTTCCGGGTCACGCCGAATCGCCATGTCCGGCTGGCTGATTTCCAATTGGTGCAAGCGCAAATCCGCCACCAAGACCGATGACCAGGCTAGCGTGGCCGAGACTTTCGGCAAAATCAGCGCCGGCTGCCCGGCTGTATCCGTGACGACAACCTTGGTCAGGATCAAATGCGGCCGCAGACCCCGCCACGACGCTTGCAAGCGTTCTGCCGTGACCGGCCTGCCGATCGTGCGGCTAACCAATTGCTCGATGGCGGGCTGGTAGGCATCAATATTCGGCAAGACGGCATAACGCAAGGTTAAAAATAATGCGCAAAAAAGAAAGTATGCAAGCAGAACCAGTTTGAGCAAGGCACCAATGATATGGTGGCTTGCTATATTAGCGTAGCGGTAAGCATTTTGCGCCGCGCTGCCGTATGCGCCGAGGCGGCGCCACAGCGAAGGAATGGTTGGATCTGGGGGCATCAATTGAAAAGTGTCATTTCTGGCGCGCGCAACGGGCAATCGGATCGGAGTTCAGCGCTGACAGAGCATAGCCGGCGTACAATTAAGTAAATAAAATTCATCATATATGCATTGTCCGCAATGATAAGCCAAGCTTGATGCGGCCAAAAGCTGCCACGTCCAGGATCATACCTTTTCTTACTCTATGACAAACTCCTCTTTGACTAACGTAATTGCCTCAAGGTTCTATTCGCGCTGGATCGATGCGGATGCTGCACGCGCGGATATGGTGGCGGCACTTGCGGGATTATCGCTTGGTCCGGACGTTTTTACCAAAATTTTACAAAAGGAAACAGCTGCCGGCATGCCATTGCCCCGGGCAATGCGGCGTTTGCGCAATCTGACCATGGCCACCCTGATTCACCGGGACTTGTCGGGCAAGGCCGACTTGGCGGAAGTGGTCGATACCATGACCGCGCTGGCAGAATTTACGCTGCAGGCCCATGTGGCGGCGCTGACGGCAGAATTGACGGCACGGCATGGCACGCCGATCGGTGAAGAGTCGGGAACAATACAGGAGTTGATCGTATTAGGCATGGGCAAGCTGGGCGGCGGCGAATTGAATGTATCGTCGGATATCGACCTGATCTTTGTGTATCCGGAGCATGGGGAAACCCAAATCAGCAATGCCGAACAAAAATCCTTGTCAAACCATGAATTCTTCACCTTGCTCGGCAAAAAGCTGATCAATGCAGTGTCCGACATTACCGAAGATGGCTTCACCTTTCGGGTCGACATGGCGTTGCGTCCAAACGGCGCCTCGGGTCCGCTGGTGGCCAACTTTGGCATGGTCGAGGAATACCTGATCGTTCAAGGACGTGAATGGGAACGGTATGCGTGGGTCAAGGCACGGGCCTTGACTGGACAGGCGGCCGATATCGCGGCGCTGCAGAAGATCATCCTGCCTTTCGTCTACCGGCGCTATCTGGATTTCGGCGCGATTGAAGCCATGCGCGGCATGCATGCGCAAATCCGGGCCGAAGTAATACGCCAGGAAACCCGCCACCCGGAGCGCAGCCACAATGTCAAGCTGGGACGCGGTGGCATTCGCGAAATCGAATTCCTGTCGCAGGTATTCCAGTTGATCCGTGGCGGACGCGATGCTGATTTGCGCGACCGCTCGACCCGCACCACATTATGCACACTTGCAACAAAGCAATTGATGACTACCGAGGTAGTCGAGCAATTGCTAGAGGCTTACACTTTCTTGCGCAACCTGGAACATCGGCTGCAGTATCTGGACGATGCCCAAACCCATACATTGCCAGCCAGTGAAGCGGATCGACTCACGATTGCCAACATGATGGAATTTTCGGATATCGCAGCGCTAATGTCGGCACTTGAAGCGCGCCGCAGCTTCGTTGCCGCCCAGTTTGACGAAATGTTCAGCGACAAGAGTCAAGGCAATGAAAAGGAAACTCCTGCCAACAATGATCGGCCTGCCCAACTGGATATCCAGTCTGCCCTGGTCAATGATGAGGGCGTGGACGCCATCCAGTCCGGTCTGGCATTGCTTGGCTTTGCCGACGCCATGCCAGCGGCACAGCGGCTGTTGACGACATGGAAATCGCCGCGCCTACAGTCACTGCCGGAAGTCAGCCGCAACCGGGTGCTTGCGCTGGTCAATGCAGCGCTGCCCATCATTGCCGGTACGGCGGATGGGCAACTAGTCACGCTCAATCGCCTGCTCGATTTTCTGGAAACGATTGCGCGCCGCGCAGCCTACCTGGCTTTGCTGACCGAATATCCGCATACGCTGGGCCGGGTGATCCGCATGATGCATGCCAGTGACTGGGCGGCTAAATATTTGACACGCCATCCGCTGCTGCTGGATGAATTGCTCGATGACCGTACCTTAAAGGCAGCACCGGACTGGCCAGCTTTTGCCAACGAATTGCAGCGGCAAATGGATGCGGCGCCGGGCGATACAGAACTGCAGATGGATACGCTGCGCGAAATGCACCATGCGCAATTGATGCGATTGCTGGCCCAGGATCTGGAAGGCGACCTGACTGTCGAGCGTCTGGCCGACCATTTATCGACGCTGGCCGATATCTTGGTCGGCGCGACTGTGCAGGCAGTATGGAAAACCATCGCCGGTCGTCATTGCGAAACTCCGAAATTCTCGGTAATCGCCTATGGCAAGCTGGGCGGCAAGGAGCTCGGGTATGCGTCCGATCTTGACGTCATTTTCCTGTATGACGATGACGATCAGGACGCCCCGGGTCATTATGCAAAGCTGGCGCAGCGCTTCATTACCTGGATGACCACCCATACCTCTGCCGGTATCCTGTTCGATGTGGATATTGCCCTGCGGCCGGATGGCGCCAGCGGTTTGCTGGTCCGAAGCATTTCTTCATTCGAAAAATACCAGCAAGAGTCGGCCTGGATCTGGGAGCATCAGGCGCTGACCCGAGCACGGTTTTGTGCTGGCGACGCACAGATCGGTGTTCGATTCGAGGCAATTCGCAATGCGGTTCTGCGTCAGCCGCGGGATGAACAACAGCTCAAGCAGGAAGTGCAGTCGATGCGGCAAAAAATGCACGAGGGCCACCCGAACCGCAGCACGCTGTTCGACTTGAAGCATGATGCAGGCGGCATGATCGACATTGAATTCATGGTCCAATACCTGATTCTGCGCTTTGCCGTCAAATACCCGGAGTTGATTGCCGATATCGGCAACATTGCCTTGTTAAAGTTGTGCGGAACTCTGAGCTTGATCCCTGCCTCCCTGGCGGAACCGGTAGCCAATGCCTATCGCGACTATCGCAAGATGCAACACCAGATCCGCTTGCAGGGTGAGGATAAGGCGCGCGTCAGCATGGAACGCATTGCGCCGCAGGCGGCCGCAGTCAAACAGCTCTGGGCGGAAATATTCGACTAATCGCATTGTGATTAAGTATCCTGCTCAGGAGCGGCGCGGTGCAGCTCCCCGAGGCAATGCACGTCCGGCTCTTTTTGCATGCAGATACATCAGGACCGTCTGCAAGAAAATTGCAGCAACCAGCGCCATCAAAAAACTGAGCAATGGCGGATATGCATCTAATGTTGAGGCAAGGACAAAGCAAAATCCAGTAAATGCGTAAAACCCATGTACCATGCCGCGCAACAGTCGCACTGCAAAAGCCTGGCTGAGATTACGGTGAGAAAACACCGCCAGCACGCTGGCCATCACTGGGAAGACGGCAAACAAACCGGACAGCCTGGGGCCGAGCCGGTCCGAAAAGATAGTCACTGCCAGCACCAGCGCCAAAGCTGCCAGCACACGATAAGCAAGATCTGATTTCGGCACCCGCGCCGGTGCACCATCGATAACGTCTGCCGGATAAAGTCTTGAAGCAAGCAGCAAGCCGCATATCGTCACGGCGGCCGCCTGCCAAGCCGACAAGGCCAAGCCATTGAACAGCAATACCATGCAGACATAAACCGCCAACCCGCCTGCCAGGCTGACTTGCCATGCATGCCGCCGCGATATCCAGCTATAGGCAATGCCAAAGCCGATATTGCCCAATACCGCAAGCGTCGCCCCGACAGCCGCCTGTCCGGCAAACAGCGCACCCTGTTCGATTGCGATAAAAAACAGAATCGGCCCAGTCACCACTGGAAACCCTGCCAGGCAGCCGGCAACCGCCGCGCCCCATTTCCGGCCTGCCATGGTGATGGCGACAATCAGCATTGGCACCAGGAGAATTTTCAGGGCAAGTAATCCAGGCATATCGATTCCCCGCGCCACAGGCGCTTGTACATGTCTCGGTGCATGGGCCCGCTCATGAAAAACGCCCCAGAACATGGGGCGTTTTTGACTGCGTGCCAGCTTCGCTTACTTGGCTGACATCAGCGCTACCGTAGTGTCCAGCATGCGGTTCGAGAAACCCCACTCATTGTCATACCAGGACGACACTTTCACCAGACGTCCGGAGACCTTGGTCAGGGTCGAATCAAAGTTGCTCGACGCAGGATTGTGGTTGAAGTCGACCGATACCAGCGGCTCGGTTTGATAGGTCAGGATGCCGTTCAGCGCGCCTTCGGCGGCTTCCTTCATGATGGCATTGACTTCATCCACGGTGGTGTCGCGCTTGGCGATGAAAGTCAGGTCGACCAGCGACACGTTGATGGTCGGTACGCGAATCGCGAAACCATCCAGTTTGCCGTTCAATTCCGGCAACACCAGGCCAACTGCGGCAGCTGCGCCAGTCTTGGTCGGAATCATCGACTGGGTGGCGGAACGGGCGCGACGCAAATCTTCATGCATCACATCGGTCAGCACCTGGTCGTTGGTGTACGCATGCACGGTGGTCATCAGGCCGGTTTCCAGGCCGATCTTGTCATGCAGCGGCTTGACCAGCGGCGCCAGGCAGTTGGTGGTGCAGGATGCATTCGAAATCACAGTATCGGCAGCCTTGAGCACATTCTGGTTGACGCCAAAAACGATGGTGGCATCGACATCCTTGCCGCCGGGTGCCGAAATGATGACTTTCTTGGCGCCACCCTTCAGATGCGCGGACGCCTTTTCCTTGGTGGTGAAAAAGCCGGTGCATTCCAGCACCACATCGACATTCAGCTCGCCCCACGGAATTTCTGCCGGATTGCGTTGCGCGAACACACGGATCTTGTCGCCATTGACGATCATGTTGTCGCCTTCGACCGTCACGGTGCCGGGGAACTTGCCATGCGCCGTGTCAAAGCGGGTCAGGTGGGCGTTCGACTGGGCATTGCCCAAATCATTGATGGCAACAATCTGGATATCGTTTTTCTTGCCGCCTTCGTAATGAGCACGAAGGATGTTGCGGCCGATACGGCCATAGCCATTGATTGCGACACGGATAGTCATGGTTTTCTCCTGAAGGAAGTTAAGCTGAAATCTAATTGTCTAATTTTCGCAGACAGCGTACCGGCACGCTATCCCGCAACCATCTTATTTCGCGGCCACCAGCTGCACAGCAGCCACGACTTTTTCAGTCGTGAAGCCGAAGTGCTTGAACAAGGCGCCCGCCGGTGCCGATTCGCCGAAAGTATCGATGCCGACTACTGCGCCTTCCAGCCCGACATACTTGTACCAGAGGCCTGTGACACCGGCTTCCACCGCCACCCGCGGCACGCCGGCAGTCAGCACGCTGGCTTTGTACGCAGCATCCTGGCGATCGAAGACATCGGTCGATGGCATCGACACCACCCGCACCGGCACGCCCTGCTGCGCCAGCTGGTCCGCCGCCTTGACTGCCAGCTCGATTTCGGAGCCGGTCGCAATCAGGATGGCCTTGGCATTGGCCGCGTCTTTCAAGACATAACCACCCCGCTTGATATCGGCAATCTGCCCTGCGCTACGCTCCTGGTACGGTAGGTTCTGGCGCGAAAAAATCAGCGTGCTCGGACCATCCTTGCGCTCTACCGCACTGGCCCATGCCACTGCCGACTCGACCGTGTCGCACGGACGCCAGTTATCCAGGTTCGGGATCAGGCGCAGGCTCGACACATGCTCCACCGACTGGTGGGTCGGTCCATCTTCGCCCAGGCCGATCGAATCGTGAGTGAACACGAAAATCGAACGAATTTTCATCAAGGCCGCCATGCGCAATGCATTGCGGCTGTAATCCGAGAATGTCAAAAACGTCGCGCCGAACGGAATATAGCCACCATGCAGCGCAATGCCGTTCATGACCGCGCTCATGCCGAACTCGCGCACACCGTAATTGATGTGGTTACCCGGCTGGTCGGCGCGCACCGCGACGCACTCCTTCCAGTTGGTC
The DNA here is from genome assembly GCA_036675285.1 of Paucimonas sp. Taxonomy (GTDB): domain Bacteria; phylum Pseudomonadota; class Gammaproteobacteria; order Burkholderiales; family Burkholderiaceae_D; genus Paucimonas. The sequence continues at coordinate 13,878 of JAKFFK010000300.1, forward strand.
AGGTTCGAGCCGGTCAAATCGGCGGACCCACCCAGGAATTCCGGCAACACCGGCGCCAGCGCCTGAATCGCATTCTGACTGGCCTTGCGGGTCGCAATGATTTCCTTTTTCTCGACGCAGGCGGCGATGTACGCCTCCACCGTCTGGTGGAAATTGCCGGGCAACTGACCTTTCATCCGGCGCAGCAACTCGGCTGCCTGTTGCGGATAACGTTCGCCATAAGCCTGGAACAGCGCATTCCATTCAGCTTCAAGTGTCTTGCCTGCTGCCTTGGCGTCCCAGGCGGCATATACATCCGCCGGAATCTCGAACGGCGCATGGGGCCAGTTCAGGGCTTCGCGAGTGGCGGCGATTTCCTTGTCACCCAGTGCCGCGCCATGCACCTTGTCGCTGCCCTGCATATTAGGCGCGCCTTTGCCGATGACTGTCTTGCAGCAAATCAAGGTTGGTTTATCCGAGTGGCGCGCCTGGGCCAACGCGGCATCGACCGCATCCACATTATGACCATCGACCGCAGGGATCACGTTCCAGCCATAAGCTTCGAAGCGCTGCGGCGTATCGTCCTGGAACCAGCCTTCGACATGGCCATCGATTGAAATGCCATTGTCATCGTACAGCACCACCAGCTTCGACAGGCGCAAGGTGCCGGCCAGCGAACATACTTCGTGCGAAATGCCTTCCATCAGGCAACCGTCACCGACAAATACATAGGTATGATGGTCGACCACATTGAAGCCAGGCTGGTTGAATTCAGCGGCCAGCAGCTTTTCGGCCAGCGCCATGCCGACGCCATTACTGATCCCCTGGCCAAGCGGGCCAGTGGTGGTTTCAATCCCGGGCGTGACATCGACTTCCGGATGGCCCGGGGTCTTTGAATGCAACTGGCGGAAATTCCTGATTTCTTCCATCGACAAGTCATAACCGCTCAAATGCAGCAGCGCATAATGCAGCATCGAACCATGGCCATTGGACAGCACGAAGCGATCACGGTTGCTCCAGTGCGGATTGGCCGGATTATGGCGATAATGCCTGGCCCACAGCGCCACAGCGATGTCTGCCATCCCCATCGGCATGCCGGGGTGCCCGGAATTGGCTTTCTGTACTGCGTCCATTGCCAATGCACGGATTGCATTGGCCATTTTTGAGGTGGGAAGCGAGGCGGTCATGTCGAGGAAAAAGCTTAACAAAAAATGAATAAAACCTAGGATTCGAGCGGCCAATCAAGACACGCGGGAGCAAAGCCGGATATTTTACCAGACCCGGACACGCTGAATTAAATTTGGGATACGATCTTGCTGTTTGATTACATAAGCATTTTGACAACCATCCTTCTCTTGGCATCCAAGACCGGACGGCCCTGCAAAATTACGATTTACCCACTTCGTTAAACCATGCCGCGATTTTTTTGTGCACAACCGCTTGCGATCGGCGACCAGATCACCCTGCCGGATGCGGTCAGCCACCATATTCAGGTGCTGCGTTTGGCGCCCGAGACCCAAATCACCCTATTTAACGGCAATGGCGGCGAATATGTGGCCACACTGACGGCACTCGACAAGCGCCGGGCCACCGTTGAAATCAAGGCATTTTCGCCGCGTGAAGCCGAATTGATGCACGCTATCACCTTGGCCCAGGCATTGCCGGAAGCGGCGAAGATGGACTGGATCCTTGAAAAGGCAGTGGAACTCGGCGCTGCCGGCTTGCAGCCGCTGGCTGCCCGGCGCTGCGTGGTCAAGCTGGCGGGAGAACGTGCGGCTAAAAAAATACAGCATTGGCAAGGTATTGCGGTTGCCGCTGCCGAGCAAAGCGGTCGCAATCGCCTTTTGCACATCGCCGAAGTCGCCGATTTCACGCAGTGGATTGTCCAGCAAGACTTGCATCGCCGCATCCTGCTGACACCACGGGCCGACCTGTCGCTGGCCGACTGGGCGCGCCATCATCCGGCACAGGCAGTCACCCTGATCATCGGCCCGGAAGGCGGATTGACCGACCAGGAAGAGGATGCCGCCTGCAGGCACGGCGCACTTGCCTTATCCATGGGACCACGTGTATTGCGCACCGAAACGGCCGGACTGGCTGCGCTGGCAGCCTTGAATGCAGTCTGGGGCGACATGTGACATCGGACTTTCCCGACCATCCGCGCATTGCCATTCGCTGCGCACGCTTTGCGAATTTGCGCCCGGAACTGCCCTGCCAACGCCGGGCAGCCCAATTTCCATAGGGGAAACCGAAGGAAAACATTTATAATTCAAGGTTTTGCGACTGTTTTTGAGCTCAGCTTCCATGAAGGTATTTCGCGGACTTCCCAATGCCGAGGCA
>JAKFFK010000277.1:0-2726 GCA_036675285.1 Paucimonas sp.
ACTCGAGATAGAGTTCTCGTGCCGCTTGTGGCTGTTGCAAAGCCAGGTAGGCGTCAGCTGCAGCAAGCTTGGCATATACCGGCAAGGTGGCTTGCTGCTTGCGCAGCGTCTCGAACAGGTTCACCGTTTCCTGCATCCGAGAGCGGTTGCGCAAGGCCACCAGACGATCGAATTGCGCGATGGGTTTTTCATTGAAATTGCGCGTCAGGCTGGCATTCGCGCTGAGCGCCACATCAGTACCCACATGGCGTGCCTGGCCGTCGTCAGCTGCTGCTTGCGCCTGTCCAAACCTGATCAGGTGGGCGGCGGCCGCATGTGACAAGCGGAAGCGTTCATCCTCGCTGAAGACTTGCGGCTGGTGCTGGGCAAGGCGATTGGCGAGAAAAGGCATACCGGCATTACCAAGCGCAAATACCCGTCCCCGCACTGCATAACGAAAGCCTGGTTCAAAACGCAAAACATGCTGGAAAGCGTCGGCCGCCGCCAGCCAATCCTGGCGGTTTTCATGCAATTCGGCCAACGCCACGATCATCGGTAGATCGCTGCGGCGGTATTGCGCCGGCACCTGCGGCAACCTGGTCCGTGCATAGTCCAGCGCAGTCTGGACCTGATCCTGCGCCATCCATGCATAGACCAATCCGGCATGCGCCTCCATGTCATCTGGCGATTTGGCGATCAGCAGTTGATACGCGGTTTGCGCTTCCCGGGCACGGCCACTTGCCTTGGCAGCATGGGCAATCGCCTTGATGGCATATGCGGGAGCTGCGCGGTTCAGTATCTGTGACCGGTATTGAAGTGCCGCCTCATAGTCACCTGCCCTGTCGTACATCGTGGCAAGGTCATAAATGAGGCGGGTATCCTGAGGATAGAGGGCATGCCATGCGCGCAGCTGTTCTATTGCGGATGTCACCCGGCCATCGCGTGCTGCCAGGATGACCGCATCATAATCACTTTGCGGAATTGCACTGAATGCGCTGCACGACACGATCATTCCCCAAAGGAGATTCGTACGGACAAAGGCGTTCAGAGATGAAGCAGCGACGGCCATCGGTTGTGCTCTGTTGAAAATCAAGTCAAACAGGGGACAATCCGCTTTTATTCGGCACTGAGTATGGCAGGCTGAATCAGCTACCAAGTACAGCGCTGAAGCTCGAACCAGGCAAACCAAAAAATCCGGTCGCTATAGCAACCTAAAGATTCAACCCTGTTGCCTATGTAGCCAAGAGGACCAGACAGCCGAAAAGCCAAAGCGAAATGCAATTAAACGAATTTTGCCTGAGTTAACATTGCAAAATTTCTATTTAATAACATTTAACACTTTCCGGGCTCCTTATGGCGGCGGCGCTACAAGTCTGTATTGCGAATCTTGTCCAGCGCTTCTACGATTCTCTCAACGCAAATGATGGTCCACCCTTCGATTATCAGTTAGGTGCATGAATGACCGGGTAAACGGCCATGCCCAGTTCCTGTTCGCTGGGCATGCACATCCCATCTGCCACATGGCTGCCGCCGGTCTAATCAAGTCGTGAAAGGAAATTTCTTCGTCACCAGCGGTCCCCAGCCGTGATTCAAGGGTCCGTGCCCTTGCCCGGTTTTTACATCTGCACCCTGTGCAATTGCCTGCAGGATGTAACTGCGCGCCAGATCCACCGCCTCGAATAAATCATGGCCCAGCGCCAAATGGCAGGCAAGCGCAGAGGACAGCGTGCAACCGCTGCCATGGATATTGCGGCTGGCGATGCGCCGGTGCGACATGCGCAGCAGCGGCTGACCACTCTGCAACAGCACATCCACCACTTCCTCACCTGGCAGATGTCCGCCCTTCAGTAGCACGGCGCGTGCACCGAGCGCCAGCAAATCCTCCGCTGCCGCTGCCAGATCATCCTCGCCTTTCAGCGCACGGTCCAGCAGCAAGCTTGCTTCATCTAAGTTGGGCGTAATCACCGTCACAAGGGGAAACAGCCGTTGCACCAGCACGCTTGCCGTTTCCTGCCCGATCAGGCGGTCGCCGCCGGCGGCCACCATCACCGGGTCGAGCACCACGTGCGGCCATTGATAGCGGCAGATGGCGTCGGCCACCACATCGACCACCTCGGGATCGTGCAGCATACCGATCTTGACGGCATCGATGCCGATGTCGGCAGCGACCGCATCGATCTGCGCCGCCAACATGGCAGGCGGGATAGCGTGAATGCCACGAACGCCGCAGGTATTTTGCGCAGTGATGGCGGTAATTGCAGTCATGCCGTAGCAGCCGAGCGCGGCAAAAGTTTTCAGGTCAGCCTGGATGCCGGCGCCGCCGCCGCTGTCGGAGCCGGCGATGCTCAATACGCGCGCGTAGCGCAAGGCCTGGCCCGGGAGTTCTTCTTTCGCCAATGTGTCGTGCTGTTTCACCGTTTTCCTTTTGCATGCGTTGGCATCTGCCGCCGCAGAACGCGCCCGGCATAGCATACCGATGCCCGGAGTTTTGTCACACTCGATCGTCTGACCCTTCCGCAACTTTCTTGGGGCTGGTTAAAATGCACCACCGAATTCTGACAGCACCTGTACCAGCTGAACGCCAAGGGAAAGCATCGAGTTGCCGCGCGCTGCCAGGCCCTGTGCCCTATGCTTATGCGCTACAGGTCGGTATTGCGGATCTTGTCCAGCGCTTCCTCGATCCGCTCAACCCCGATGATGGTCAAACCTTCGATTTTCTGTTTTGGCGCATTTGATTTTGGGATCAT
>JAKFFK010000023.1:0-2702 GCA_036675285.1 Paucimonas sp.
CAAGCGATATGCAAGAAGGCCAGATAGTTTTCCGCTTTCTTCTCCCAGCGAATCAAGATGCGCCGGAAGCGATTCAGCCAACTATGCGTGCGCTCCACCACCCAGCGCCGGGCACGAAAGCCGACTTCGCGCTTGATTTGCTGCACTTGTTCTGTGCGCATGCGGATATGGGCAGTAAAACCAAACTCGGCCACCACCGCACGCACCTCATCGTAGTCGTATCCCTTGTCCAGGCACAGTCCCTACGGCTGGCTTGCGCTTGGCGCCATCAATGACGATAGCCAACGGGATGCTGTGCGCTTCGGTCAGCAAGCTGCGCTTGACGCCATCTTTGCCGCGATCCGTAGGATTGGCACCGGTTTTTTTCCCCCACCCAGCGGAGCTTTGGTCATCGCACCGTCCATCGACAGCCATGTCCAGTCAATACCATCGAGCGCATCGACAGACAGCCAGCCCAGTTGCCAGAATTGTTCGAATACCCCGGCATCGATCCATTCCCGGAATCGCCGGTAGGCGGAAGTGCTCGAGCAAATGCCGGCGGCATTGAGCCAATTCCAATGTGTGCCGGTGCGCAGCACAAAGAAAATGGCGTCCATGGCCGACCGGTCTGGTACGCGAGGATTGTGGCACCCCAGCGGATGCGACTTTCGAGAGGGCAACAAAGGTTCCATCTGCTCCCAGATTACGTCCGGCAATCGCCACCCATCGTCTTGCTTGATCATGCCCATGATTGATCTTCTTCATCATGGGCTTGGATAGGCATTCTGCACCGTTTTATTCGTGCCTACTGAAATACGCTCTTAGTGCTCGCGGATCCACACCAGCTTTGAACCAGTCATCATGTTTCGCACCATCAGCGCCTGGATTTTTAGCGACCCCTTGTTCAACCGGACATCCGCATTCACCAAAAAATAGTTAGTGGAGACGGATACGTCTTTATTTGAGGCTGCGGATTTTCCCTGCAGACGCAGGTTCAGATCACCTTCATCCCGGATATAGGCACGGTCTCTGCCGGCAATCAGCGCCGCAACCTCTTCTACCGATAAGTCGTCCATCTTGGCTGCCAGCACCTGCGGCGAGGCGGTATTGACATTGACCGGCGTTGTGATCGGCAGCATCACAATAAAGTCTTTCAGCTTGCCCAGGATTTCAGGCGTCACCCCGGCCACCGCGAGCAAATCTTCCGGCCCCTCGACGCCCAGGACGCGCGCGCGCGCCGGCTCGTGCGGCCTGCCCACAGCCATGGCGTCGGATTCGGCGGGTGCGCCGGCGTAGGTAGCGGCAATCAGCTCGGCAATCCGCGGCGCCAGCAGTGGATCCAGTTTGAGGGAAGTGAGCAGGCGCCGCAATGCAGCCACTTCGAGCAAGTCGATGACGCCTGCGGGAGCCAGATTCCTCAGATTAAAACGGGATTGCGCATCAATGATGCTGCCGGATAGCAGGGCGCCCGCGATACCGGCGCCTTCGTGGTCGAGCTGGTCTGCCAGTTCGGTCGCCACCAGCGGCGCGGCCCATGGCTCACCCAGATGGTCGACGCTTGAGCCATTGGCGTCTTGCCTCAGGATCAGCCTGGCCCAATCGAGCGCGCCGCGCAGAATCCATTGCTTTTGCAACTGCAGCTGCTGGTTTTCAATCGAACGTACCTGCACGTGCTGCTGCCAGAACAGACTGGTGACAATCGTAATCGACAAGGTCGTCAGCAGCAATGCCGTCACCACGGCGACACCGCGCTGGCGTGCGGTGCCATGCCGATTCAGGGCCAGCTTAGTCCTCTTGGCATGCATGACGGGTAGCCTTTCTTTAACTTCCCAGAACCAGTTTGGCGAACGATGATACTTCATGATCCATTGCGCAATATTGGCTGCTCCTGGCGCCATTGCATCGTGCAATAGTTGTAGCAGCAAGCTGCTCCGACGTCAACGACCAGGCGGTTGTTATGCCGTATGCCACCACAAGCGCCGACACAAATCACCTGACATGAGCTTACCGATGCGTGCACACGCAGGACCGCCCCCAAGGTGTGCGTGCTGCCCGGCCAACACGTTTCGACAACGCGGTCGGCACTCCCGGTCGCGCTGCGATGCGCAAGAAAGGCTTGCCGGCTTTTTTCAATACAGGCGCATGCGCGCATAAAAAAGCGGACCGCTAGGTCCGCTTCTGGTTGATCGCACGCCTGCAACGCAGTTTGATTAATCAAGCATCATGGGCAGGTGCTGTCGATGACGTAATAGTTGGTGCCTGTCATGCGCAGCTTGGTGATGTAGAAGGTATTGTTCAAGCCCATGCTCTGGTTCGAACCGTTCGCCTTTGCATAACCGCTGCTGTTGTAGGCCCGACCTGCCGTCACATGCGCATAGTTACTCGACGTGAAACAAGCCCCGGCTACAGTCGTCGTGGTAGTGGTTGCCGTGGTGGTGGTCGTGGCAGCCGCAGTGGTGGTGGTGGTCGCGCCAGCTGTGGTCGTCGTGGTGGTCCCGCCGCTGCCAATGATGCCGAAGAACTGGCCGATATAGTAGCTGGAGCAGATATTCACATCCAGGATGTAAGCACCGGCCGCGCCGCACTGGGCCGCACCAGTGCCCGGATCAACCGGCGTGCCATGCGCCATGTTGGTGATCGAATAGGTCTCCACCAGCGCATTGCCGCTGCCATCTTTGTAAACCTTGTGTGGAAAGCCGGCCACGGTATCGCTGACATCAGCT
>JAKFFK010000025.1:0-2702 GCA_036675285.1 Paucimonas sp.
GGACGGCCTGTTCGATCCATTCAACAGGCAAGTTCGCCCCAAGGCGGCGCCAGTCAGGGGCCTCAAGATGGTTTGCTAAGAAATGAAGAGTATCGCCGAACATCGCGACGAAGGTTAACAGCAGGAAGGAACGTTTACAACCTTTAAATAAAAATGCCGTTCAGTCTTAACTGAACGGCATTACCGCAGCTGCGGGCGTTTTTGCACCGAAAATTTCTCGGTTGACGGTGTCGGATAATGCGCGGTTAATTGAGTTGCTGAATTCCTGCCAGCAACCAGCCGCCGTCACCTTGGACCGGTTTGGCCAGATTCCAGATTTCGGAAAATGGCTCGGCAGGCGCATTGTCGGATTCCTTGATCATGCCATTGAAGCGCACGCTGGCCAGATGATCATTGCCGGAAATTTCCATTCCCAGTAAATCGGCATCCAGTGACACAACATCGGTATGATTGCTGGATGCACCACGCTCTTGCAACTGCATCTTGATTTCTGCATACATTTCCGGCGTCGTGAATTCGCGGATATCGTTGATATCGGCGCGGTCCCATGCTGCCTGCAGGCGAATGAAGTGGGTCTTGGCATGGCGCAAGAAACCTGCGCTGTCAAAATCGGCCGGCACGCCAACCGGCAAATTGTCGGTAGCCGCGTCAGAAGATTGGGCCGTGCCCTGGAACGCGACCGGTTGCGCCGACTCAATACGTGAGCCGATGGCCGGGGCATTGAAGCTGGAAGAACCGGCGTTGGCATAGGCCGGCCGCATCGTGTCGGAGGCAGCCGATTTGCGCTTGATCATGCGATAAATGAACATTGCAGCTGCTGCCAGTAATGCAACCATCAGGATGGTGCTGATCATGCTGGCCAGCGCGCCACCGATGCCGAGATGCGACAGCAATGCGCCCAGGCCCAGGCCAAGCAAGGCGCCACCCAGCATGCCCTTCCATGGGCTGGCAGGTTTGGCCGCAGCATTCTGGGCCGGCGGCGTGGCCGATTTGGCGGTTTGAGTATTCGACGGCGGTGTTGCCTGACGGTTAATGCTTTGCGATTGCTTGCCAAAGGAACCGCCGCCGCCCATGCGCCGGGCTTCTACCGTCGACATGCCGGCGGTCAGGGTCACCACTGCCACCAGCAGGGTGGCTAAAAATGTTTTCATGCGTTTCTCCAAAATGCTCTTGAATGTGTGAAGCGGTCACATCTGCCGGTTGTACATGTCAGGCCGCTTGTCTCGAAAACAAGGTAAACCAGCCAATAAGGACCAGTTTATGACAATGAAATCCAATGATAGTGCCTGAACTGGAAAGTGAAAAGCGAAATTACTGGAAAAAACACTTCTTAAAAACAGAAGGATAAACAAGCTGTAACACAGTGCAGCCGCAAGCCGCAGCAAATCTGCCGCCTATTTCAACGGTAAGTCAACGCCAAGTCATCGGCAAGGCGTCGCAGGCGGGTAGCTGCGGCGCTGCGTTATTGGCCAGCTGTCTATGGCCATGCGCTGCGAATTGGCATGCTGGCACTCAGGCGCAAATAGACTGAAGAGTCAGGTACATACAAGCGTTAAACCGAGCGCCCTTGATACAGGCTAAAAGATAGTTCATCATGCTTGGGCACAGCAATGCCGGTGCAACCATTCCTGCAAATCTATAGTCTATCGGTCATTATTCTCGTGTGTGCTTGGATGCCTGCGTCACAGCATCGAGCCAGACAGCGCAGAAGCAAGCGTCTCTAGAGATTCCCACGCCTGATTTATGTTTCATCGTTACCAGCCATGGCAATCCTCGACAATTCGATAAACCAGCATCAGGTGCAGTTCTACGAGAATGAAAATTTTCTCAATGACGAAATTGCTGCTTATATTGACGCCGGCATGGATGTCGGTGACATCTGTATTGTAATTGCATGCAAGTCACGACTGTCATATCTGCAACAGACGCTGGCACAGCACGCCAGCCAACAGAATGGCAATAGCGGCATCGTGCCGGGTACATGCATGCTGCTTGATGCCGAAGAATTGTTGTCGCAAATCATGATTGAAGGCTGGCCGGATGACGAGCGTTTTGCCGATACGGTTGGCCGGATCATTACCGAGGCGGCCAAGCAAGGCCAGGTGCGCATCTTCGGCGAGATGGTCGCGCTGTTATGCGCGGATCGCCGTCATGAAGCAGCCTTGCATATGGAAAAACTATGGAATGCGCTGGCACGGCAAAATCCGTTTTCCCGATTGTGTACATACCAGATGGATCACTTTACCGATGCAACACTCGATGCGCCATTCCGGCGGATCTGTACTGGTCACCATCACATCTTGCCTACCGAACAGTATGGCGCTGCCAGCAATTCCGAACATTTGCACCGTGCCATTGCAAGCCTGCAGCAAAAAACCAAGGCGCTCGAATCGGAAGTGACGCGACGCAAAAACACTGAGCGCAGGCTCAAGCAGCACGAGCGCGAATTGTCGGACTTCCTAGAAAATGCCGTGGAAGGCCTGCGCCGGGTCGGGCCGGATGGACGGATTCTCTGGGCGAACAAGGTCGAGTCGGACTTGCTTGGCTATTTGCCGCATGAATATATCGGCCATCATGTAATGGAGTTCCATGCGGATCAGGACGTCGCCGAAGACATGCTGCGACGTCAGTCAGGCGGCGAAACCCTGATCGATTTTCCGGCGCGCCTGCGCTGCAAGAATGGGACAATCAAGCATGTACTG
>JAKFFK010000033.1:0-2684 GCA_036675285.1 Paucimonas sp.
TGTGATCGACATCCCGGCGGACAAGAACGCGCCGGTACGCAACCGGCAGCTGTTTGCAGTGGCAGCGCGCAACCATTTGCTGCAGCAGCGCCAGGATATGTTTGCGCGCGCCAAGCTGTCGCTATCGGTGATCGATGTGCCGGAAATGGCTCAGCGCAATATCTCGGCCTTGCTGGAGCCGGAAGGACGCGGCTTGGCGCTGCTGTCATTTGACACGAGCGGCGGCTTGTTGACCGTGACCTTTGGCGGCGAGTTATACCTGTCGAGGCATATTGACATGCCAGCGGCGCAGCTCGAGCAGGCGGATGAGGCAGCCCGGCATGAATGCTATGACCGCATTACCCTTGAATTGCAGCGTTCATTGGATCATTTTGACCGGCAATACCACTTCATTACACTTTCAAAAATGCTGTTGGCTCCGATGGGTGCCGCCGTCACGGGATTGCAGCAATATCTGGCGTCGAACCTGTACCTGCCCGTGGAAGAACTGATGCTGCACCAGGTACTGGATGTATCGAAGGTGCCGGCATTACAGCAGCCGGCATTCCAGCAGCGCCTGTTCCTGACGCTGGGCGCGGCCCTGCGCTTTGAGGAGAAAGTGCTGTGAGCCAGCAGATCAATCTTTTCAATCCGATATTCAAGCAACAGAAAAAATATCTTTCTGCGGTGACCATGGCGCAGGCCCTGGGCTTGATCCTGCTCGGCGCTTTGCTGTTGAGCGGCTATGCGATGTACCGTTCAACGCGCTTGAATGCGCAAGCCGTCCTCATGTCCAACCAGTTGATCGCCGCGCAAGCCACGCTGGCAAAAGTCGATGTGGATTATGCGCCGCGCGGCAAAAACAAGAGTCTCGAACTGGAAATTCAAAAAACCGAGACTGGGTTGAAATCGCTGCAGCAGGTTTCCGAGATATTGGCACAGGGAGATTTGGGCAATACGCAGGGGTACGCCAATTACATGCGCGCATTCGCCCGCCAGATTATGGATGGCGTATGGCTGACCGGCTTTAGTATCCATGGCGCCGGCACTGAGATCGGCTTGCAAGGTAAGGCGCTTAATCCGGAATTGATACCAGCCTATATCGGCCGCCTTCGCAGTGAGCCTGTGTTGCAGGGAAAATCGTTTTCCAGACTGGAAATGCAAGTGCCGCAAACAGTGCGAGCGGACAAAAATCCGGCGAGCGGCAGCATGGCGGTGCCGATAAACCATATCGAATTCAATTTGCAATCAACCGGGTCGCCTGTCCTGTCCGGAAATGCTGGGGTGAGCGGCAAATGAAGCAGCAATTTGAACGACTCGTACAAAAAATTGATGCGATGACTTTGCGGGAGCGTGTCATCACCTTTGGCATGGCAGTCGCGCTGATGATATTCCTCATCAATTCGTTCTTGATCGAGCCGCAATTCGTCAAGCAGAAAAAGCTGACCCTGCAGCTGCAGGAGGAACAGACGAGAATTTCCGAGATTCAAACCATGATCCAGCAAAAAATCGCTGCGCATTCCATTGATCCGGATCTCGACAGTCGCATGCGCTTGCAGAACTTGAGGCAGCAGTATCAGCAAGCACAAAATAGTCTGATGGATATGCAAAAAGGCCTGGTTTCGCCAGAAAAGATGACTGGCTTGCTGGACGATATCCTGAAACGGCATGGAAAACTGCACCTGCTTTCCTTGAAAACCTTGCCGGTGACAGGTCTTGGCGCAACCACTGCCGGTGCTACCGCAAGCGCTCCGGGAAATGTGCCGCCAGGCGCTGCCAAAGCCGGCGAAACCGACTTGGCAACCAGCGCACTGTATCGGCACGGCGTTGAAATCACCGTGCAAGGGAATTATCTCGATATGCTGCAGTACATGACGGAGCTGGAAGCCATGCCCTGGCAATTGTTTTGGGGGCGGGCAAATTTGCAGGTGAACGAGTATCCAACTGCGACGCTGACCTTAACGCTGTTTACTTTGAGCTTGGATAAAAAATGGCTGAATCTTTGAAAAAGCCAACCCAAGCTTTTGCGGCCTGCGGCGTATTGCTGCTGTCGCTTGGTATCTCGGCGCAGGCAATTGCCGCAGACATACTGCCCGATCCGACCCGCCCGCCGGTTTTTGTTGATGGTGCTGGTAACTCCGGCGCAGTGCCTTCAGGTCCGGTCCTGCAGTCCGTATTGATTGCTGCCGGGCGCAGAATCGCGGTAATCAGTGGGCAAACGGTGCAGGTCGGTGACAAGGTAGGTGCGCTACGCGTGAACAAAATCACGGAAACAGAAGTTGTTTTAAGCAACGGCAACGATGTACAGACCTTGAAGCTTTTTCCGGGAATCGAGAAGTCGCGGAGTGCTGGCCGCGCGGCTGTCAAGGCCAATAACCGTCGGCAATGAATAGACTAAAAATATGAAGAAAATAATATTAAGCATCTTGATTGCGAGTCTGCTCGGATGTGGTTCCACCATATCCAAGCGCGAGACCTATGATGCGATCAATGCAGAAATGAGCAAGGCTGCAGCAGAGAGCAAGGTCCGGCCGGCGCAGGCGGATGCAGTTTCTGCCGCATTGCTGCCTCCGCTTAATATCGAGATGCCCAAGGCAAAGCAGCCGCTCGAAGAACGCTTCAGTTTGGCTTTCAGCGCGGTGCCGGCGCAGCAATTTTTCATGTCGCTGGTGACCGGCACACGTTACAGCATGCTGGTGCATCCG
>JAKFFK010000007.1:0-15979 GCA_036675285.1 Paucimonas sp.
CTGCGCCCGCTGCGTCGGGTGATCCCATTAATCGGCAATATTGATTTAAGTCCGCTGGTTGCGCTGGTCTTGCTGCAAATCGGCTTGCAACTGATATCCGGCATCCTTGTCAGGGTGGGATGAACAAGAAACAGGCTGGACCGTCGCTTGCCAGTATGCGGCTGGCGGTTCAGGTTGTGCCGGGTGCGAAACGCAGTGCGGTGGTCGGCATGCATGGCGATGCCGTGAAAATCCGCTTACAGGCTCAACCGGTCGAAGGCAAGGCGAATGAGGCATTGATCCGGCTGATTGCCGATGCGCTTGGCTTGCCTAAAACTGCGGTGCAAGTCAGCCATGGTCATACTGCCAAGCGCAAGCTGGTGGAAATCACGACAAACACGCTGACGCTCGAAGTGGTTCGACAAGCACTCATTGGCATGGTCGACAAGCAATGATTTGCCTGCAGCATTACCCGTCCAGATATGTTTTTGACTGGTTGGCGAGTAATGCTCGTGGCAGTGCCGCGGATATCAAAGTGCAAGCGGGCAAAAAATCACAGACGAAGAATAAGCTGTCAAGGCTACGATCATCGTAAGCTCGGGAAGAAGATTGCTTGATATCTGTTGGATAAAAACGCTGATGCGCTCCGTCAGCGGTCAATGCGTACTGTGCCATGGGTGTCGCTGACGGTGACTTGCTCGCCAATCTGGAAGTTCAGACTTGATTGCACGCGGTAGCGATGCATTTCACCATCCTCGAAGCGTACGCTCACTTCTTGCAGGCGAGAAGCCTGGACGTGTCTGCTGGCAGGACCAGAAGCGCTGGCCCCCGTACCGGCACCGGAAAATTCCCGAACCGCTGCCACTCGGGCAGCTCGTACCAGTGTGGTGCCCCGGGTTGACGATACCGTCGGTGCCGGCTGATTCGGGACGGTAGAACAGGCAGGCAATACTGCCATCCAAAACCCCGCCTGCATAGCGGCCAATCCCAGGATCCATGTTCGCATACGATTCCTGCAAGCTTTTTCTGGCTGAACCAAGAGTCCAACCCGGTTCAGGACAACCGGGTTGGGCATGCAGGCAATTTGCTATGTTAGAAGCGGTAGCCAAACGCCTGTTCAAAGCGCACCTCGATCTCGGCACGGGTCGGCATATGGTTCTGCCCACCTTGATGCGCAATCTTGATGGCACCCATCAAGCTGGCCAGACGCCCGGTTGTTGGCCAGTCCATATCATTCGTCAAACCATATAAAATGCCGGCGCGAAAAGCATCGCCACAACCGGTCGGATCGATTACCGCCGCTACTTTCACCGGTGGAATGGCAATATGCTCTCCTTTGACGAAAATATCCGCACCGAGTTCGCCGCGGGTAACGATCAGTGCACTCACCCGTTGGGCAATTTGTTCCAGTGTCAGTCCGGTGCGCTCGATCAGCAATTCAGCTTCATAGTCATTGACGGCAACATACGTGGCGAGTTCGATGAAGTGCTCGAGTTCCTTGCCATTAAACATAGGCAAGCCTTGGCCCGGATCAAAAATGAAAGGCGTGTTTTGCGCGACACAGTCGGCGGCATGCTGCAGCATGCCATCCCGACCATCCGGAGCGATGATTGCCAGTTTGACCGGGCCGGCGGCGGCCACGGTGTTGAGGTGCGACAGCGTCATGGCGCCCGGGTGAAATGCAGTAATCTGGTTATTGCCGCTATCAGTGGTAATGAAAGCCTGTGCGGTATAGGACGAATCAACCGTGCGGATGCCGCGGGTGGCAATGTGCAATTTTTCCAGGCGTTCGATGTAGGATGCGCCATCCTTGCCGATGGTTGCCATGATCAATGGCTCACCGTTCAGCAGCTTCAGATTGTAAGCAATATTGCCGGCGCAGCCGCCGAATTCACGCCGCAGTTCCGGCACCAGGAAGGCGACATTAATTTTGTGCAATTGATCAGCGAGCAGAGCCTCGGAAAATCTGCCGCCAAACAACATAATGGTATCGAACGCGAGTGAGCCGCAAATGAGAGAAGTCATATATTCAAATCAGAAAATAAAATGGTTGATACCGCAAGCTGGAATTTTCGTGCCATGATCGATGTTGGTCGCCTTGAGCGCACGCTATCAGGGATAAAATAGATAAACGCGATACCCGGAGGCCGTCAACTGGGGGAGTTCGAACGCCACTTTGAGCGGCTGCTCCGATTGGGCGGCGAATCCTTTAGTTACTTCCTTTTCGGAGGATAGATAGTCGCGCGGCGTCAGCATCCTGCGTGCCAACGGTTTTTCATTGCCATCGTTGAGCGTCAATTCAATCGTTGGCCAAGCCTGCGTCACCGGGCTGCGGTTACGCAGCAACAAGGTCAGCGCAAAAGTATTCTTGTCGGCGGCTAGCGCCTGCAGTTCGTGTGATTCGATCGACACCATGTCGATTTGGGCCGGCAGCTTGACTTGGCAACCGATCATTTGACAGAGTTGCGCCAGTCCGGGTTTGGTTTGTGGAAACCATGCTGCCAACTGGTCGCGAAAGGCATAGGTGCCTTGTGCAAGCAAGCCGAACAACAGCAATATCGAGGCAAAGGACATGAAAATCCGGGTAATCCGGCTGCGCTGCTGACGGCGCCGGCTACGCGTGACAAAGTCCGGTTCTTCAGTATCGCCGGAAGCACTGTCGCCGGCACTTACCTGATCGGCATCCAAGTCGATTTCGGCAGCGTCATCCGGCAATAAATGCTGGCTTTCCAGCGCAGATTGCTCATCCTGTTCGGGTGGTTCTGCATCAAAGTCCGTGCTTCCCGGGACCTGCGCTTCGGGCGGTGCAACATCTTCCAGGGTGTCGGGCCAGATATGATCATCCGGTTCATCCAGCGCGGTCGCTGCCGGCTTGGCTGGTGCGACTTCGCTTGGCTCGTCGTCTTCAAAAGCGCTGAAATCCACCAGCGTCATGCGGGTGAGCGGATCTTCCTCGTCATCGTCATCGGGCATGCGGCGCGGCTGGTGCGCTAATGCAGGCACCGGCTCTTCCGGTTCAGGCGCCAGTATTCTGGTCTGCGTCTCGGGGTCGTCATTCGGCGCAAATTCCAGCGCATCCATCGGCGCGTCTGTCGGTGTGGCCACGGCATTGTCTGATGCGACAGAGATATCGGAACGCGGCGCAACACTGACCGGTGCAGCCGGTTGCTCCGGCGCTGAAGGGCCGGCGGGTTGGGAAGACGATGCTGTTGACGGTTTTGGGCCGGCCGCAGTCGCCGTCAATTGATCCGGTGGCACCAAATGCTCGACGCCATTGAAAATCTGCTTGCACGCGCCGCAACGTACCAGTCCGGCGCGCAGTTTCAACTGGTCATGCGCAACCTTGAACGTGGTGTGGCAATGCGGGCATTGGGTCGCGAGCGCCATTGTTATGCAGCGCGGCTATTTGCAGGCGGCTGGATGGGCAAGCTGCCCGACAGGGCAATCCAGCCATCACGTTCCGCCCACACAGACATCGGTAAAAAAGGGGCATAAGCAGCGGCGACTTCATCGGCTTGCTGCGCGAGGATGCCTGACAATACCAGCTTGCCGCCTGGCGCAATCCGTCCGCACAGCATCGGCGCCAGCAGTTTCAGCGGGCCTGACAGGATGTTGGCAACGACGATGTCAAACCGTGAGCCGGGATGTGCCTGGGAGAATTCTTCCGGTAAAAAATAGTCAATCCGGCACTGGTTGCGCTGACTGTTATAGCGTGCCGACTCGATTGCCTGGGCATCGATATCGACCCCGACAACCAGGCTTGCGTCCAGTTTTTTGGCGACCAGCGCAAGAATGCCCGAGCCGCAGCCATAGTCGAGTACCGATAATCCGGATAGCGCATGGCTTTCCAGCCATTCCATGCATAATCGGGTAGTTGGGTGGCTACCGGTGCCAAAAGCCAGGCCAGGATCGAGTTCCAGTACCAGCGCATCCGGATCCGGCGCAGCATGCCAGCTGGGCACGACCCAGATACGCTTGCCGATATGGATCGGTTCAAATTGCGATTGGGTCAGGCGCACCCAGTCCTGATCCGCGACCGTACGCAAGGTGTACGGCAGGTCCGCTGCCTGCAGCGGTAGCTGGCTGAGCGCAATGGCTTCGGTGACCAGCGCTGCATGATCAGCCTCGAGCGGCGCCAATGCCACGACCCGGCTGCGTTCCCAGGCCGCTTCAGCCGGTTCCATGCCGGGTTCACCGAACAGCGGTTGTTCCGCTTCCGTGCCTTCGTCTGCATCCTCTACCGAAACCGACAGTGCGCCCGCGTTCATTAAAGCATCGGATAGCGCTTCCGCATGCTGGCGGGCGACTTCGATCACGATTTCAGTCCAGCTCATGGGCGTGCCTTACGATTTTTTGCCGGAATTCTTCGGTAAATCAGGTTTGTTGGCCAGCTTCTGTTCCAGGTAATGGATATTGGTGCCGCCTTCGATAAAGCGGGCATCGACCATCAGTTCACGATGCAGCGGGATATTGGTCAGGATGCCTTCGACCGCCATTTCGGAAAGGGCGATCTGCATGCGCCGGATCGCTTGTTCACGCGTGGCGCCGTAGGAAATCACCTTGCCGACCATGGAATCGTAATTCGGCGGTACGAAATAGCCGGCATACACATGCGAGTCGACCCGGATGCCGGGGCCACCAGGCACATGCCAGGCCAGGATCTTGCCAGGCGAGGGGGTGAACTTGAATGGATCTTCGGCATTGATGCGGCATTCGATCGCATGACCGTTGAGCACGATGTCGCGCTGCCGGAAACGCAGTTTTTCACCGGCTGCGATGCGGATTTGCTCTTGCACGATATCGACGCCGGTGATCATTTCAGTGACTGGATGCTCGACCTGGACCCGGGTATTCATTTCAATGAAATAGAACTCGCCGTTTTCGTACAGGAATTCGAACGTGCCGGCACCGCGGTAGCCCATCTTGCGGCAGGCTTCGGCGCAGCGGTCGCCGATGCGTTCGACGATCTTGCGCGGAATCCCGGGGGCTGGCGCTTCTTCGATAACTTTCTGGTGCCGGCGCTGCATCGAGCAGTCGCGCTCGCCCAGCCAGATGGCATTCTTGAATTCGTCGGCCAGGATCTGGATTTCCACGTGACGCGGATTTTCCAGATATTTTTCCATGTAGACTTCGGGGTTGCCAAAAGCAGCACCAGCTTCGGTCTTGGTCATGGTCACGGCATTTAATAGTGCCGCTTCGGTATGCACCACGCGCATGCCGCGCCCACCGCCGCCGCCGGAAGCCTTGATGATGACTGGGTAGCCGACCTTGCGGGCGATGCGGATAATTTCTTTCGGGTCTTCCGGCAGTGCGCCATCGGAACCCGGCACGCACGGCACACCGGCCTTAATCATCGCATGCTTGGCCGATACCTTGTCGCCCATCAGGCGGATCGTGTCCGAGCGCGGGCCGATGAACACGAAGCCGGATTGCTCGACGCGTTCGGCAAAGTCGGCATTCTCAGATAAAAAGCCGTAACCCGGATGGATTGCTTCGGCATCGGTCACCTCAGCAGCACTGATGATGGCCGGCATGTTCAAATAACTTAACGCGGAGGGGGCCGGGCCGATGCACACCGACTCGTCCGCCAGCTTTACGTATTTCGCTTCGCGATCAGCTTCCGAGTGGACAACCACGGTTTTAATGCCCATTTCACGGCATGCGCGCTGGATCCGCAAGGCGATTTCGCCGCGATTGGCGATCAGGATTTTTTCAAACATAGTAAGAAGAGGTGAGCGTTAAGGAGCAGATGCAAGGATGGACACCAGGACAGGTGACCATTGCTTTGCGCTTAACCGATCACGAATAGAGGTTGGCCGAATTCGACCGGCTGACCGTTTTCGACCAGAATTTGTTTAATTACGCCAGAGACATCCGCATCGATTTCATTGAGCAGCTTCATCGCTTCGATAATGCACAGCGTATCGCCTTCCTTGACGCTGGCGCCGATATCGACATAAGGCGCTGAGCCCGGTGCCGAAGAGCGATAAAAGGTGCCGACCATCGGTGATTTGACAATGTGCCCCTGGATTTCTTCAATTACCGGCGCTGCGGCCGCTGCCACTGCGGGGGCGACGGGCGCTGCCATCGATGAGGGATGATGCGGCTGCATCATCATGACTTGACCTTGTTGCACGCCGCCCGATTTGACAATCCGGACCTTGCTTTCGCCTTCGGTTACTTCGAGTTCGGCGATATCCGACTCGGCGACCAAATCGATTAAGGTTTTCAGTTTTCTGAGATCCATGAGCTATCCCTTGTGTAATTCTAAAATATTGTAAGAGCAGAATTGCCGCGATTATAAGCTACTTAGCGGCAAATAAAGAATTTTAAAGCTTTTTGAGTGCAAAATCGATTGCCGCCTGATATCCGTCGATCCCCAAGCCGCAAATCACGCCGCGCGCAATATCGGATAAGTATGACAGATGACGGAAGGCTTCTCGTTGGTGAATATTTGAAATGTGGACTTCAATAAAAGGGATCGCTACGCCTGCCAATGCATCACGCAGCGCAATGCTGGTATGCGTCAAGCCACCCGGATTAATCACAATGGCTTCGACACCTTCTTTTTTGGCCGCATGAATCCGGTCAATCAAGGCGCCTTCATGATTGCTTTGGAAGCAGGCAATCTGCCCGCCTGCAGCTGCAACCTGGAGATTGGCAAGGTTTTCTATGTCAGCTAATGTGCTGTTGCCATAGACTTCCGGCTCGCGCATGCCGAGCAGGTTCAGATTCGGGCCATTCAATAAAAGAAGCTTTTTTGCCATCGAAAAGTAAATCTTTTGACGAGGATGGCCGCATTTTGCCGTTAAATGGCGCTGATTGGCAAGAAGAAACGGTGTCGGCTAATAAAATAAGGCAAGATCCTTGCGTACCGTATTCATGTTCAAGCGGCCGATATAGCGTTTTTTGATTTCTCCATCCGCACCAATCAAGACCGTGAAAGGCAGGCCGCCTTGCTGGTTTCCCATTTGTTTTGATAATTCGCTGCCACCCATACCGGACAAATACAACGGGTAAGTAATTTTGTATTTGGCAGCAAATTCCCGGATATTGTCAGGTGAATCAATTCCGATCCCAATAATTTGCAGGTTTTTGGCATCAAGCTCGGTTTGCAGCGCTGATAGTTCGGGCATTTCGTCAACACAAGGAGCGCACCACGTTGCCCAGAAATTTACTAATAACAGCTTGCCTTTCCATTTTGATAAATTATCGGATGTGCCGTTCGAATTGGGCAAAGTTTGTGTGAAAAAATGCATGCTTTCACTGGCTTGGATTGGCGCAATTTCCCATTTTTTCATACCAAAAAACATGCCTATGCCTGCAAACAGAATGGCAATGGCGCCAATGATCCAGATTTCTCTTTTCATGCTACGTCACTTTCCCTGATGATTATTTCAAGTGCCTTGGCGTCTGCGCGCTCCGGTACACGTTTGTCGTGGCCGCTTTTCAGTTGACGCTTCTCTTCGACGGGATACAAAGTAAGGTGCACTCCCTCCTGCCGCCATAGGAAGCTCAACATTTCAAGCGGTTCCCGACGTGAAGCGGCTTGTGGAACCTCGCTAACTTCGAAGGAAATATTTTTATCCAACAAAAACATTTCAACTTCTTTTGGCGAGTCTACGAACAAGTGTAAATGAATATCGGAATGTTCTCCTGCGGTGCCATTCAATGTCGCGCCAGTCAAATAAGGTTGAAACTCTGTCAATTGTTTCATCAGCGTCAAGGCCATTTTGCGTAAATGCAAAAGGCGGGCTGGTTGGGTTGCACTTAAAAATAATGCGTTATACATGCGCACTTCGTCTTCAATCTGCGCATTGTCTGGCAAGATATCGCCTCGTACCTTGTTATTACCCAGAATTTGTTTGACGGCCTTGCGCTTGGCGGTACTGTAATCGGTACCGTCTTCGGCGATCAGGCGGGCGGCTGCGGCGGCGATTTCGGCACGCAGCAATTCAGTGTCGGATGAAAAATGGGATGCCATTCATACATGATACCCCGGCCGCTGCCGATGTGCGGGTCGGGTAAAATCACACTTTTACTTAGTTAATACAATGCATATTCATATTCTTGGCATTTGCGGCACCTTCATGGGTGGCCTTGCCGTGCTGGCGAAGGAAGCCGGCCACAAAGTGACCGGTTGCGATGCAAATGTCTATCCACCGATGAGCACCCAGCTGCAGGCGCAGGGGATTGAGCTGATCGAAGGTTTTGATCCGGAGCAGATCAAGCTGCAGCCCGACTTGTTCGTGATCGGCAATGTCGTCTCGCGCGGCAATCCATTGATGGAAGAAATCCTCAATCGCGGCTTGCCCTATACGTCGGGGCCGCAATGGATCGGCGAGCATATCCTGCAAGGCAAGTGGGTGCTGTCGGTCGCCGGCACGCATGGCAAGACCACGACCGCATCGATGCTCGCCTGGATACTGGAAGATGCCGGTTACCATCCTGGTTTCCTGATCGGCGGCGTGCCGATGAATTTCGGTATCTCGGCCCGGCTGTCGGGTAGCCGCGCCGATTCCATTTTTTTCGTGATGGAAGCCGATGAATATGACACCGCTTTTTTCGACAAGCGCAGCAAATTCGTCCATTACCATACAAAAACCGCAATCCTGAACAATCTGGAATACGACCACGCCGACATCTTTGCTGATCTTGCTGCCATCGAAACCCAATTTCATCACTTGGTGCGCACCGTGCCGGGCGTCGGCCGCCTGATCGTCAACGGCCAGGAAGACTCGATGCGGCGCGTGATCGCGCGTGGCTGCTGGAGCCAGACAGAGTGGTTCGGCGCGATGGAAGGCAGCGGCTGGTCGCTGATTGAGCATGCTGACGACAGCTTCGACGTGCTTTTCAACGGCAAGCACGAAGGCACTGTGCATTGGGCGCTGAACGGCGCTCATAACCGCATGAATGCGCTGGCAGCGATTGCTGCCGCGCGCCACGTCGGCGTGCCGGCCGGCCAGGCAATTACATCGCTGGGCCAGTTCGAGAATGTCAAGCGGCGCATGGAATTGCGCGGCACGGTCAATGACATTGCCGTCTACGACGACTTCGCCCATCATCCGACCGCGATTGCCACCACGGTGGCCGGTTTGCGTAAAAAAGCTGGCCAGGCACGCATTCTGGCGGTACTGGAGCCACGCTCCAATACCATGAAGCTGGGCACCATGAAAGAGGCGTTGCCCGGCAGCCTGACGGATGCCGACCTGGTGTTCGGGTATGGCGCCAAAGGTGGCGGCAAGGATGCGCTGGGTTGGGATCTGGCTGCAGCACTGGCGCCCTTGGGTGAAAAGGCGCAGGCATTCGACTCGCTCGATGCATTGGTGCAGGCAATCGTGCAAACGGCCCGGCCCGGCGACCAGATTCTGGCGATGAGTAATGGCGGATTTGGCGGCGTGCATCAAAAATTGCTGAATGCATTGAGTGAAAAGACGTAAATGATTTTGTATTTGCATGGCTTTCGCTCGTCTCCGCATTCCTTCAAGGCACGGCTGCTCAGGCAGCGATTGCAGGCGCTCGGGCACAGCGAAGACTATCTGTGTCCACAATTGCCGGCCTCGCCGCGCCAGGCCATCGACCTGGCGAAAGGACTGCTGGATGCACATCGGCCGGAACAAGTGACCTTGATCGGTTCCTCGCTGGGCGGCTATTATGCGACCTGGCTGGCAGAGCAAAGTGGCTGTCGCGCAGTGCTGTTGAATCCTGCGGTCGTCCCGCCGCGCGACCTGGAACAGTATGTCGGCATCACCACGCAATACCATTCGGATGCGCGGTTCGAATTCAAGCATGAATATATTGACGAATTGAAGGCCTTGTCGGTCGGACACATTACTCAACCCGAGCGCTATTTGCTGGTGGCGGCAACCGGCGACGAAGTGCTCGACTGGCGCGAAATGGTGGCGTTTTATCC
This sequence comes from Paucimonas sp., assembly GCA_036675285.1. Lineage (GTDB taxonomy): Bacteria > Pseudomonadota > Gammaproteobacteria > Burkholderiales > Burkholderiaceae_D > Paucimonas. Next base: position 9,893 of record JAKFFK010000007.1, read on the forward strand.
GCAAGCTCGGCAGCGCATCATCGACGGCAGTGATCACGGGCTCAGCGATTTCGGTGACTATATGGACGAGATCCTGGCATTTTGCGGCGTCGAAAGTAGGGAGCGCGGGTGAGCTGGCGCGCGATTGGCCAGGCACGCTGGTTTGCTCATGTCGCTGGCGTCAACCCGCCCATGCAGTTACGGGATTGGCTTACCGACCGCGCATCATTGACGCTGAAGCTGACTGCGCGCTGTGGTCATTTCCGGGTGCAGCACTTGCGGCAGCAGCGCGGGTTTTGCCTGGCGGATGAACACAGGATCATCGGCTTGCAGCGTCGGAGCGCAGTGCAAGAGCGCGAAGTCCTGCTGTGCTGCGATGATGTGCCGACGGTGTTTGCGCATACGATCGTGCCGCTCACTGCGACGGCCAGCGATTGGCCTTTTTTCAGTAGTCTGGGCGAGCGCTCGCTTGGCACCACCTTGTTCGGTGATCCGCTGGTCGTGCGTGGCGCTTTGCAGTTTGCACGGCTGCGCGCCGGTCATCCGCTGCTCGAGCGGGCCGGTGCCGCCATCGGCGCGAACGCGCAGGACCGGCCGCTGTTTGCCAGGCGTTGCCTGTTCAAGCGGGGACATGGCTTGCTGCTGGTATCCGAAGTTTTTTTGCCGGCCCTTGCAGACTTGTCGCCGCAGGCGCACGGTTTGCGCAATATCGGTCATGGCTAAGGCAAGACTTGCGGGCTGTTGGGTGGAAGGCAGCCATCAATTGGCACAAACAAGAGTGTGGCGTGGAGGTGATCTCCAGCGTCCCTGCGAAACAACTGAGTAATCAGCTATTTATAAAGTAATCGATGAATTTATTTTTTGAAGAATCCGGGGATTTCAAGGCGGGCACGGTATTGTCGCAGCAGGGCGAGGCTTACCAGGTAGAACTGCAAAGCGGCAAGCGTACCAAGGTCAAGGCCAAGGATGTCTTGCTGCAATTCGCTGCGCCGGCGCCGGCGCAGCTGATGGCAGATGCCCAGGCTGTCGTGGCGGAGCTCGATCTTGATTTTCTATGGGAAGTGGCCGGCCAGGAAGAGTTTGGCTGTGCCGAACTGGGGGGCGAATATTTTGGCCACGCCCCGCTGCCGCATGAAGCAGCCGGCTTGCTGCTGAAGTTGCAGAGTGCGCCGATTTATTTTTACAAGAAGGGCCGGGGCCGTTACAAGGCAGCCCCGGAGGCAGCGCTGAAAGCAGCGCTGGCCGGCATCGAAAAGAAGAAGCAGCAAGCCATCGTCCAGGCCCAGTATGTCGACCAGTTGAAGGCTGGGCAACTGCCCGACCCGCTCAAGCCATTGGCATTGCAGCTGCTGTTCAAGCCGGATAAGAACAGTATTGAATACAAGGCGCTGGAAACGGCCTGCAGCGAATTGCAAACCAGTCCGGCGCGGCTGATGCTGGCCACGGGTGGCATTGCCTCGCCCAAGGACTTGCATTTTTCAAAATTCTTGTTCGAGCATTTTCCCAAAGGCTGCGGTTTTTCGGCCGTGGCGATACCTGCAATGCCGCCGCTGGCCACTGCCAACGTCCAGGCATTTTCGATTGACGATGTCACCACTACTGAAATCGACGATGCGCTTTCGGTGACCATGCAAGATGATGGCACGGTAAGAATCGGCATTCATATTGCTGCGCCGGCGCTGGCCATCAAGCGCGACGATGCCATCGAAGCAATTGCGCGCCAGCGCATGTCGACCGTGTACATACCGGGCGAGAAGATCACGATGCTGCCCGATGAAGTGGTCGACGCATTCACGCTCGCCGAAGGCGGCGCGCGTCCGGCAGTCTCCCTGTACGCGATATTGAACCCGCAGGATTGGACGCTGCTGGCGACGGAAACCCGGGCCGAACTGGTGCCGATTACCGCTAACCTGCGCCACAATGACCTCGATGCGCTGGTGACCGAAGATGCTCTGGCAAGCGGCGCCGGTGAATACCCGCACAAAAGCGAGATCGCTTTGTTGTGGCAGTGGGCCCAGGTCCTGGAACAGGGGCGCATGGCCAAGCGCGCGAGTTTTGGCCTGAAGCCGGAACAAACCAATCGTGTCGATTTCAATTTCTATGTCGAAGACGATGTCGTCAGCATCGTGCGCCGCAAACGCGGCGCGCCGCTGGACAAGATTGTCGCGGAGTTGATGATCTTCGCCAACAGCAGCTGGGGCAAGCTGTTGCACGAACATGGCGTGCCGGGCATTTACCGCAGCCAAGGCGGCAGCAGCGGCGGTTGGGCCGCTAGAATGCAGGTGCGGATGGTGACCCATGCAGCACCGCATCAGGGTTTGGGTGTCGACCAGTATGCATGGAGCACCTCGCCCTTGCGGCGTTACACCGATCTGGTCAACCAGTGGCAAATTCTGGCCTGCGTCGAGCATGGCGTCACCGCCCCGCTGGCAGCGCCGTTCAAGCCCAGGGATGCCGACCTGTTTGCCATCGTGTCGGCCTTCGATGCCGCCTATGGCGCCTATGCCGATTTCCAGACCAATATGGAACGTTACTGGTGCCTGCGCTGGCTTACTCAGCAGCAGGCGCTGCGTGTCGAAGCGGTGGTGCTGAAAGAAGACGTGCTGCGGCTGGTCGAGATTCCCCTGATCGTCCGCCTGCCTGGCATGCCGCCGACCCAGCGTGGCAGCCAAGTCAAGCTGGACCTGCTGCGCTGGGATGAAGTCGATCTGACGGTGGAGGCGCGTCTGATTGAAGTGCTGCAGGTGGCGCCGGATGCCGAATTGGCCGAGGAAGTGCTGGAGGAGGCGGTGATCGATGAGCCGGCCGAGGCATTGGTCGAGGCGCAGGCTGATGTCGAAATTGCCACGACAGACAGTCCGGACAGTACCACCGCCACGACGGAATCGCCGCCAAAGTAAATGAATCTGAAAAGTGCGCTAAATATCCGCGCGCTTTATCGTAAAATCACTTTTTCGATCGCCTAGCTTGCCGCGTGTGAAGTCATTGTCGCAAAACCTGCCCCTTACGATTGCCGTCACTTTTTCAGTGCTGGTGCATGCCGCGTTGCTGGCGGTACGATTTACAGCCCCGGACGCCTTGAAATTCAAGCCCGCCGATCCGGGACTGGAAGTCATTCTGGTCAATGCCAAGCACGACAAGAAGCCGCTCAAGGCACAGGCGCTGGCGCAGGCCAATCTTGATGGCGGCGGCAATGCCGATGCCGGACGGGCCAGCTCGCCATTGCCGGATTTTCAAAAAACCGAAAACGGCGAAAGTGCCAAGCTGACCAAGCGCCGTGTCGTCGAGCTGGAAGAGCAGCAGCGCAAGCTGTTGGACCAGATGCACCGGAAATCGTCCCTGTCGATTCCGCATATCCCCGATACGGTCAAGCCGAGGGAAATGCCGCCGCAGCCGGATGGCGCCGATGTGCTTGATAGCGCCCGGATACTGGCACGTCAGGAAGCGGAAATCGCGCGCCGCATCCAGGATGAAAACAGCCGCCCCAAAAAAACCCGGATCAGCCCGAGCACCCAGGAAGTTGGTTATGCGATGTATTACGATGCGGTCAAGCAGCGCATCGAAAAAATCGGCACGCTGAATTTTCCGCAAAAAGATGGAAAGAAGCTGTATGGCGAACTGGTCGTGTCGATTCCGATCTTCCAGGACGGCAGCATTTACGAAAAAGAGGGCGGGCCCGTTGTTGAGCATTCATCCGGGATTGCGGCACTCGATGAAGCCGCCAAGCGCATCGTGCGCCGCGCCGCGCCGTTTGCCAGGTTTCCGAAAAATATGCGTTCCACCGACAAGGATGATATCTGGGTGGTGTATACCCGCTTCAAATTCACCCGCGAAGAAGCGCTAGAGACGGAATTGCGCGGTAATTAAAACCACTATCATTGGCCCTGTCCTGATTAGCCGAGAACCATCTGATGCCTGACCGTTATGCCGTCATCGGCAACCCGATTGCCCACAGCAAGTCTCCCGATATCCATGCGCGTTTTGCTGCGCAAACCGGCCAGGACCTGCGCTATGAGCGCTTGCTGGCGCCGCTCGATGGATTTCCCGCCACCGTGCATGCATTCATCCGGCAGGGCGGCAGGGGCGCCAACGTGACCGTGCCGTTCAAGCTGGAAGCGCATGCGCTGGCAACCGAATTGAGCGAACGTGCGCAGGCCGCAGGCGCGGTCAATACACTGAGTTTTGACGGAAAAAAAATCAAGGGCGACAATACCGACGGCGCCGGCCTGGTCGCCGATATCGTCGACAATGCCGGTTGTGCAATTGCCGGCAAGCGCGTGCTGTTGCTGGGCGCCGGCGGCGCTGCGCGCGGCGTGGTATTGCCGATTCTGCATCAGCAGCCGTCGGCACTGGTGATCGCCAATCGCACCTGCTCGAAGGCGGAACAACTGGTGCAGCGGTTTCAGGGACACGGCCCGCTGCAGGCCAGTACGTTTGCGGCGCTGCAGGGGCGTTTCGATCTGGTCATCAACGCGACGTCGGCCAGTCTGTCGGATGACGTGCCGCAGATTGACGCCAGCTTGTTCGAAGCGCACACGCTGGCGTATGACATGATGTATGGCAGGCAAGCCACCGCTTTCATGCGCTTTGCAGCGATGCGAGGCGCGCTGGTGCGCGACGGGCTGGGTATGCTGGTGGAGCAGGCGGCGCAGGCATTTTTCATCTGGCGCGGCGTGCGTCCCGACACCGCGCCGGTGTACGCTGCATTGCGGACAGAATTGTAAAATTCAATGAAAATTTCGCGCAAGCTCCTGTTTTGGCTGGTTGTCGCACCAGTGGCCCTGGTGCTGCTGGTGCAACTGTATTTTTTTCTGCAAATCGGCTGGTGGGTCCACTTTAACCCGGGAACCACCAGCTTCATGCGCCAGCAGCATGCCGTATTGCAGGAGAAGAATCCCGACTTTAAATTGAAGCACAAGTGGGTGCCGTACAAGCAGATTTCCCGTCACCTGAAACGCGCGATCATTGCTTCGGAAGACGCTAATTTTTCCGGGCATGAAGGCGTCGATTGGGACGCCTTGCAAAAGGCCTATGAAAAAAATACCAGGAAAGGCAAGGTGGTTGCCGGCGGCTCGACGATTACCCAGCAACTTGCCAAGAACTTGTTTTTATCCGGCGATCGCAGCTACTTGCGCAAGGCGCAGGAATTCATCATCACCTACATGATTGAATTCTGGATGGACAAGGAGCGGATTTTTGAAATCTATCTGAATGTGGTCGAATGGGGCAATGGCGTGTTCGGCGCCGAAGCGGCGGCGCAACACTACTTCGGCACCTCGGCTGCCAAGCTTTCCGCCGGCCAGGCGGCACGGCTGGCAGTCATGCTGCCGAACCCGCGTTTTTATGACAAAAATCGTGGATCCGGCTATCTGATGCGGCGCGCCAGCCTGATTTTGCGGCGCATGGGATCGGCCGACTTACCGTGAAGGCAAGTATGCAACTTGACCGTCAGCGTGGCTCACTGAGCCTGGGCTGGAGCATGATGTTATTTGGCGCGCTGGTGGCGCTCGTGCTCACCGTGCTGCTGTCGTTCGGTTTCGAGCGCAATTTGTTTGCCGAAGGATGGCAGCGTCTGATGCAAGCAGCGCAGGGCGCGCCATCGTGGCGCCAGTCGACCCAGGCACTTGAACGGGGATTGCAGCCGGATGCCGCAGCCATACGCAAATGCATCGTCAATGGCAAGGTCACGTATTCCAACGTGGCATGCGAGAAGGAGAAACCAGTCAGCCGGAAACGTGATTCATCCCCTGGTTGATGGTATCTGCACCGATGTCATGAATGCCGCAGCATTCCCATCATGGCACTTGTGCGTCAACCCCGATTGCCGGCATATCCGGCGACAAGGATGGGGCAGCGGCAGGCCTCATGAAACTTGCTTGTGGTGATCGTTAAACGTACACTTGCGCTGTTTCGTTTTTTGGAGACCCGACTTGGGTAGTCCTATATCAAGTGATTGGCTGCCAGCGCGCAGCCGGTCGGCAAGACGGCGTTTTATGTGATCTTCATCAAGCGCCTCTTGCCACAAGGACCTGGTTGATAGACACAGGTTCCTGAGTGGGCAGGCGCGTCCAGGCCGAATGGTGGCCGCGCTCCCCTGAATTTATAAGT